>NZ_JBSGAW010000010.1:0-227038 GCF_053600955.1 Streptomyces sp. NPDC004838
TGGACGACGGCATCATCGTGCGCAACCCCTGCCGCGCTGGCTCCGTCCGCGCGCCCAAGCTGGACGCGCGCCGATCGGTGTCCGGCCCGGCCGTTTCCGTCCACACCCGCCAGCGCGTACGTGCCGAGGGCAGCCCGCCTGCGGCAGGCTCCCGCCCCTGGTGGAGCCGGGTGTCGCGCACCACCGGGCGGGACGGCCCTCGGCCGCGGCGGTGTCAGCCTGGTGTGCCGACGCGTTCGCCGCCCAGTTCGACCGCGGAGCAGCGCCAGCGGCGGTCGTCCGGGCCCTGTTCGAGGCGGAAGGCCATCGCGCTGACGCGGTCGCCCGTGCCGATGCGGGCGAACGCCTCGATCACTCCCGGTCCGGGGTGGAACTCATCGCAGCGCCGGACGACGGGCATCACCCCTCCCGCCGTCTCCGGGCGCAGCGGGGCTCCTGGAGCGAGCTGTACGAGCTGTTCGTACGCGTCGCCGATGGTGTGGCCGAGCATCCAGTGCACCGGGCGCCGGCCGCTGAGCACCGCGAGCAGGCGGTCGGCGAACCAGTAGTGCGGCCTGTCCTGCCGCCTCGCGCGTGCCAGCGCCGATGCCGCGACCGCGGCGGGCCGACGCTGGTCGCGCCGTCCTGCGGGCCTTGTCCTGTCCATGCGTATCGCCCCCGATGGTCCGGGCCCGGTCTCCGTGATCGCCAGCGCTCTCACGATCTACCGGGCGGTAACTTCGTTGGTGATCTTTTACGCCTCGGAGTCGCGCGATCGCAATGGGTGATCACGGGGGGAGGGGGTCGGTCCGAGTTCACCTATCAGAGTGACCGGGCGGGCGGGGCGGCCTTGGAGAGGCGGATCTCGAGGGAGCGGAGTGGACGCTTCCGAGGTGGGGAGCGGCAGCCCGAAAGGGGACGTCGCACGTATCCTGAGGGGCGTCTTCCGACTACGAAAGCGGCCAGCCATGCGCGTCTACGTCCCCCTGACCCTCTCCGGACTCGCAGAGGCGCACAAGACGGGCGAACTGGGCCCCGGGCCGATGACCGCGTACGGAGTCACTCCCGGCCTGCGCGAGTGGTACGTGTCCGATGACATCGAGGAACTGGAGTACGCGGCCCTCAGCCGTGCCGCGGCCGCCTCGCTGAGGCTGATCGCGGTCCGCCCCGACGCTCCCAGGCGGCGGGTCGTCGTGGCCGTCGACGTACCGGACCGGGACACGGCCGTCGACCCCGACCGGGCGCTCGAAGCGGGTTCGGTCGGCGAGGTGCGGATCGCGTCGGCCGTTCCGCTCGCCAAGGCGGCGGCGGTCCATGTGGACGCCGACGGCGCGGTGGCCGACGTGACCGCGGCGGCGGACGCGCTCGGCGCGGCGGACCAGGGCGATGACGACGCCCAGTTCACTGTCGACGGCGCCGAGGACCACGAACTGCTCTGGTACGGAGTCCAGGAGATCCCCGGCCTGCTGCCCTGACCTGCGCATACGGCATCGGGACGGGTCGTTGTCAGACCCGCCGGGTACGGTTTTTCCATGGGGAAGCACTCGGGGAAGGCCAGCACCCACCTGGTGTGGGACTGGAACGGCACACTGCTCGACGACATCACGGCGGTCGTCGGGGCGACGAACGCGGCGTTCGCGGAGATAGGACTGGGACCCATCACCGTCGAGCGCTACCGCGAGCTGTACTGCGTGCCGATACCTCGCTTCTACGAGCGGATGATGGGGCGGCTGCCGACGGACGCGGAGTGGGAGGCCATGGACGTCGTCTTCCACCGGTCCTACACGGAGCACCGCGTCGGATGCGGGCTGACCGACGGTGTGGAGGAACTGCTCCGGGAGTGGGGGCGGGCGGGCCGCAGCCAGTCCCTGCTGAGTATGTACGGGCACGACGAGCTGATCCCGGTCGTGCGGGGATACGGGATCGAGAACCACTTCATACGGGTGGACGGGCGGCGGGGCCCGTCCGGCGGCTCCAAGGCGGGGTACATGGAGCGGCATCTGGTGGCGCTGGCCGGGACGGCCGCGCCCGAGCGGACCGTCGTGATCGGTGACGCGGTGGACGACGCGGTGGCGGCGGCGCATGTCGGGGCGCGGGCGGTGCTGTACACCGGGGGGTCCCACAGCAGGGCGAATCTGGAGGCGGCGGGGGTGCCGGTGGTGGACACCCTGGCGGAGGCGGTCGAGGTGGCGCTCGGACTCCCCACGGGGTGAGCGCGGCCGGGGCTCCGCCGGGCGGGGGCGGCGCGTCCGCGTGGGGCACGCACGCCGGACCGCGGGTCACCGGAGCGGCACCATACCGTGGGCTCTGTCCCCACTCGGCACCTCAGTCGCCGCCGGGGCCGGTAGCGGCTCGGCCAGGCGTGTCCGGCGGAGGGGGAGTCCCTGCGGTGCAAGGGGCGGGCGAGCCGAGGGTCCGCGCGGGCGGGCTGAGCGTCGGTGGGTGACCAAGCAGGGCCGCGCCGGCCGGGTTCTCCCCGGCGGGTGAGCCGAGGTACCGCGTTGGGTGCGTGCCGGCGAGTGCGCCGAGGGGCCGCGCGGGTGCGGGTGTCTCCCCGGCGGGTTCACCGAAGGGGCGCGCGGGTGCAGGTGTCTCCTTGGCGAGTGAGCTGGAGGGGCGCGCGGGTGTCGGAAGGGAGAGCGCGCGGAGGTTCCGAGGTACGAGGGATCGAGCACGGTCGACCGGCGACGCACGCTCCAGCGCGCCGTGGGGGTCCCGCCGGACGGAGTCTGGGGGAGAACCGAGCCACAGAACACTACGCCTGCGCCCTCAGGACCTTCAGGAACTCCCGCATCCACGCCGGATGGTCCGGCCAGGCGCGGGAGGAGACGATCGCGCCGTCGACGACCGCCTCCGTGTCCTGGAACCTCGCTCCCGCCGCCTGCATATCGAGCTCCAGAGCGGGGTACGCGGTGACGCGGCGGCCCTCGAGGCCGCCGATGGCCGCGGTGAGCAGCGGACCGTGGCAGATCTGGGCGACCGGTTTGTCCGCGTCGAAGAAGGACTTGAGGATCTTCCGCAGCTCCGGATCGTTGCGGAGGTACTCCGGGGCGCGTCCGCCGGGGATGACCAGGGCCGCGTACTGACCGGGGTCCACCTCGGAGAAGGCCAGGTCGGCGGGCCAGGTGTAGCCCGGCTTCTCGGTATAGGTGTCGAAGCCGGGTTCGAAGTCGTGGACGACGAACCGGAGCTTCTTGCGGGCGGGCGCCGCGATGTCGACCTCGTACCCCTCCTCGAGCAGCCGCTGATACGGGTAGAGGACTTCGAGGGACTCGGCGGCGTCGCCGGTGACGATCAGGACCTTCGCTGTCATGGCTGCTCCCGGTGTCGGGGATGGTGTGGTCCGCCCACGAGTAGACGTACCCCGCAGAAACCCGCCCCAGCGGTGCCGTCCCGGGCCGCTGGGAACCGCCTGCCAGAAAGGGCCTGTGTCGCTGTGCAGAACGTCAAACTTCACACCCCGCTTTTGTACACATAAGGCTCATGACGGTTCCGGGGGGCGGAGCGATAGCCTGGAGCCGTGATCAGCGCGATACGCCCTGAGGGCAGCGAAGCCCTCGGTCTCCGCCCGGAGTGCCACAGCACCCGGGCGACCGCTGGTCCCGTCGCCCCCGCCGGATTGTTGAATACTGTTGAGTTTCGTCGATTTCGGCTCGGGCAACTCTCATCGCGGCATAACGTCGACTCCGACCGGACACCCCGCGTCGTGACGTTCCGTCGCTTCTTTTTCACCTACGTCACGCAACGGCGCGCGACAGGAGCAAGAGGACATGCAGACCAAGCTGGACGAAGCCAAGGCCGAGCTGCTCGCACGAGCCGCCCGGGTAGCTGAGAACAGTCCGGGCGGTGGTCACCACCCGGCCGGGACCGAGCAGGGCCAGCGTCCGGACGAGGACACCGCGCTCGCGTACCTCCAGCGCTACTACCTGCACACCGCACCCGAGGACCTCGCGGACCGCGACCCGGTCGATGTCTTCGGAGCAGCACTCTCCCACTACCGCCTGGCCGAGAACCGCCCCCAGGGCACGGCCAATGTGCGGGTCCACACCCCGACGGTCGAGGAGAACGGCTGGACATGCAGCCACTCCGTCGTCGAGGTCGTCACCGACGACATGCCCTTCCTCGTCGACTCGGTCACCAACGAGCTGTCCCGCAAGGGGCGCGGCATCCATGTGGTGATCCACCCCCAGGTCACCGTCCGCCGCGATGTCACCGGCAAGCTGATCGAGGTGCTCTCCTCCGAGAAGCGCCCGAGCCCCGGCAAGGCCGGCAAGGACCTCCCGCACGACGCGCTCGTCGAGTCCTGGATCCATGTCGAGATCGACCGCGAGACCGACCGGGCCGACCTCAAGCAGATCACCGTCGATCTGCTGCGGGTCCTGTCCGACGTCCGTGAGGCCGTCGAGGACTGGGAGAAGATGCGCGACGCCGCACTGCGCATCGCCGACGAGCTGCCCGAGGAGCCCACCGCCGACGACATCGCGGGCCAGGAGATCGACGAGGCCCGCGAGCTGCTGCGCTGGCTCGCCGCCGACCACTTCACCTTCCTCGGCTACCGCGAGTATCAGCTCACGGAGAACGACGCCCTGGCCGCCGTCCCCGGCACCGGCCTCGGAATCCTCCGCTCCGACCCGCACCACAGCGAGGACGAGGCCCACCCCGTCAGCCCGTCGTTCAGCAGGCTGCCCGCCGACGCCCGCGCCAAGGCCCGCGAGCACAAGCTGCTGGTGCTGACGAAGGCCAACAGCCGCTCCACCGTCCACCGGCCCAGCTATCTCGACTACGTCGGCGTGAAGAAGTTCGACGCCGAGGGCAATGTCATCGGCGAGCGCCGTTTCCTCGGACTGTTCTCGTCCGCCGCGTACACCGAATCGGTACGCCGTGTCCCCGTCGTCCGTCGCAAGGTCGCCGAGGTCGTGGAGGGCGCGGGCTTCCTGCCCAACAGCCACGACGGCCGCGATCTGCTCCAGATCATGGAGACCTACCCGCGCGACGAACTGTTCCAGACCCCGGTCGACCAGCTCCGTTCGATCGTCACCAGCGTCCTGTACCTCCAGGAGCGCCGCCGGCTCCGGCTCTATCTGCGCCAGGACGAATACGGACGCTACTACTCCGCCCTCGTCTACCTCCCGCGCGACCGCTACACCACCGGCGTCCGGCTGCGGCTCATCGACATCCTCAAGGAGGAGCTGGGCGGCACCAGCGTCGACTTCACCGCGTGGAACACGGAGTCGATCCTCTCCCGTATCCACTTCGTCGTCCGCGTCCCGTCCGGCACCGAACTGCCGCACCTCACCGACGCCGACACCGAACGCATCGAGGCCCGCCTCGTCGAGGCCGCCCGCTCCTGGGCCGACGGCTTCGCCGAGGCCCTCAACGCCGAACTGGGCGAAGAGCACGCGGCCGAGCTGCTCCGCCGCTACGGCAACGCCTTCCCCGAGGGCTACAAGGCCGACCACTCACCGCGCTCCGCGGTCGCCGACCTGGTCCACCTGGACAACCTCACCCGCTCCGGCCGGGACTTCGCGCTCTCCCTGTACGAGCCGGTCGGCGCGGGCCCCGGCGAGCGCCGCTTCAAGATCTACCGCACGGGCCGTCAGGTCTCCCTCTCCGCCGTGCTCCCGGTGCTCCAGCGCCTCGGCTGCGAGGTCGTCGACGAGCGTCCGTACGAGCTGCGCCGCGCCGACCGTACGACGGCCTGGATCTACGACTTCGGTCTGCGGATGCCGATCGGCAACGGCAGCGGCGACTACCTCGCCGACGACGCCCGCGAGCGGTTCCAGGACGCGTTCGCCGCGGTCTGGAACGGCGAGGCCGAGAACGACGGCTTCAACTCGCTGGTCCTCGGCGCGGGGCTGAACTGGCGGCAGGCCATGGTGCTGCGCGCCTACGCCAAGTATCTGCGCCAGGCCGGCTCGACCTTCAGCCAGGACTACATGGAGGGCACCCTCCTCACCAACGTCCACACCACCCGGCTGCTGGTCTCCCTCTTCGAGGCCCGGATGTCGCCCGGCCGCCAGAAGGCCGGCCGTGAGCTGATCGACGGCGTGATGGAGGAGCTGGACGGCGCGCTCGACCAGGTCGCGAGCCTGGACGAGGACCGCATCCTGCGAGCCTTCCTCACCGTCATCAAGGCCACCCTGCGGACGAACTTCTTCCAGAAGACGGAGAACGGCGGCCACCACGGCTATGTGTCGATGAAGTTCGACCCCCAGGCCATTCCCGATCTGCCCGCCCCCCGCCCGGCCTTCGAGATCTGGGTCTACTCCCCGCGCGTCGAGGGCGTGCATCTGCGCTTCGGCAAGGTCGCGCGCGGCGGACTGCGCTGGTCCGACCGGCGCGAGGACTTCCGTACGGAGATCCTGGGCCTGGTCAAGGCGCAGATGGTCAAGAACACCGTGATCGTGCCGGTCGGCGCGAAGGGCGGATTCGTCGCCAAGCAGCTCCCCGACCCGTCCGTGGACCGGGACGCCTGGATGGCGGAGGGCGTCGCCAGCTACCGGACGTTCATCTCCGCCCTGCTCGACATCACCGACAACCTCGTGGCCGGAGAGGTCGTCCCGCCCGCCGACGTCGTACGCCACGACGAGGACGACACCTACCTCGTCGTCGCCGCCGACAAGGGCACCGCGTCCTTCTCCGACATCGCCAACGAGGTCGCGGTCGCCTACGACTTCTGGCTCGGGGACGCCTTCGCCTCCGGCGGCTCCGCCGGATACGACCACAAGGGCATGGGCATCACCGCCCGCGGCGCGTGGGAGTCCGTCAAGCGGCACTTCCGCGCACTGGGCCACGACACCCAGACCGAGGACTTCACCGTCGTCGGCGTCGGCGACATGTCCGGTGACGTGTTCGGCAACGGCATGCTGCTCAGCGAGCACATCCGGCTCGTGGCCGCCTTCGACCACCGGCACATCTTCGTCGACCCGAACCCGGACTCGGCGCTCTCCTACGCCGAGCGCCGCCGCCTCTTCGAGCTGCCGCGCTCCAGCTGGGCCGACTACAACCCCGAACTGCTCTCCCCGGGCGGCGGCGTCCACGCCCGTACGGCCAAGTCGATCCCGATCAACGCCCAGCTGCGCGCCGCCCTCGGCATCGAGGAGGGCGTCACCAAGATGACGCCCGCCGAGCTGATGAAGACGATCCTCCAGGCCCCCGTGGACCTGCTGTGGAACGGCGGAATCGGCACCTACGTCAAGGCGTCCGGCGAATCGAACGCCGACGTCGGCGACAAGGCCAACGACGCCATCCGCGTCAACGGCCAGGACCTGCGCGCCAGGGTCGTCGGTGAAGGCGGCAACCTCGGCTTCACCCAGCTCGGCCGGATCGAGTTCGACCGCACCGGCGGCAGGATCAACACCGACGCCATCGACAACAGCGCCGGCGTGGACACCTCCGACCACGAGGTGAACATCAAGATCCTGCTCAACGGCCTGGTCGCGGACGGCGATATGACGGTCAAGCAGCGCAACACTCTGCTGGCCAGCATGACCGACGAGGTCGGCGCGCTCGTGCTGCGCAACAACTACGCGCAGAACACGGCGCTCTCCAACGCCGTCGCCCAGTCCTCCTCCCTCCTCCAGGCCCACCAGCGCTATATGCGGCGGCTCGGCCGGGACGGCGCGCTGGACCGGTCGCTGGAGTTCCTGCCGACCGACCGGCAGATCCGTGAGCTGCTGAACAACGCGAGGGGCCTCAGCCAGCCCGAGCTGGCCGTACTCCTCGCGTACACCAAGATCACGGTGGCGGAGGAGCTGATCGGGACGTCGCTCCCCGACGACCCGCATCTGCGCCGGCTGCTGCACGCCTACTTCCCGAAGGCGCTGCGCGAGAAGTTCCCCGAAGCCGTCGACGGCCATGCGCTGCGCCGGGAGATCGTCACGACGGTGCTGGTCAACGACACCGTCAACACCGGTGGTTCGACCTTCCTGCACCGGCTGCGGGAGGAGACGGGCGCGTCGATCGAGGAAGTCGTCAGGGCGCAGACCGCGGCCCGCGAGATCTTCGGCCTCAACGCGGTGTGGGACGCGGTCGAGGACCTGGACAACCAGGTCGCGGCCGATGTCCAGACCCGGATCCGGCTGCACTCGCGCCGGCTGGTCGAGCGCGGCACGCGGTGGCTGCTGGGCAACCGGCCGCAGCCGCTGGAGCTGGCCGAGACCGTCGATTTCTTCGCCGAGCGGGTCGAGCAGGTCTGGAGCGAGCTGCCGAAGCTGCTGCGCGGTGCCGATCTGGAGTGGTACCAGGGCATCCTCGGCGAGATGACCGAGGCGGGCGTGCCGGACGCGCTGGCGCTGCGGGTGGCCGGGTTCTCCTCCGCGTTCCCGACGCTCGACATCGTCGCGATCGCGGACCGGATGGGCAAGGAGCCGCTGGAGGTCGCCGAGGTGTACTACGACCTCGCCGACCGGCTGGTGATCACCCAGCTGATGGACCGGATCATCGACCTGCCGCGGGCCGACCGCTGGCAGTCCATGGCCCGCGCCTCCATCCGCGAGGACCTGTACGCGGCCCACGCGATGCTCACGGCCGACGTGCTCTCGGTCGGCAACGGCACCTCGTCACCGGAGGAGCGTTTCAAGTCCTGGGAGATCCAGAACGCGTCGATCCTGGGCCGGGCGCGCGCGACGCTGGACGAGATCCAGAGTTCGGACACCTTCGACCTGGCGAACCTGTCGGTCGCGATGCGGACGATGCGCCAGCTGCTGCGCACGCACAGCTAGTTCACTGGTAGCCGCAGGTGAAAGGACCCGCCACACACGATGTGGCGGGTCCTTTCCGTACACCCGACAGCCCCCGGCAGCCTCAGAACCGTACGCCCGACAACCTCAGACGGACGCCCTCCACAGCCGCAGACAGGAGAGCACGGCGGCCGTCACGAGCAACCCGTTCCGCAGGACCATCAGCGCGCCGCCGAACACGGTGCCGTCGACGACGTCGTTGTAGAAGAGCGGATAGGCCAGGGCGCTGACCGCCGCCGCGGGCACCATCAGCAGCGCCGGGGCGCGCTGGGTCGTGTGCCGGCAGGTGAGGCAGACCGCGGCGAGCCCGAGCAGCCAGACCAGATACTGCGGGCTGATGACCCGGCTGGTGACCGTGAAGAGGAGCACCGCGGCGAACGCGGCGTCGAAGGGGGTCGCGGCGGTCCAGCGGTTGGCTCTGATACGCCAGACCAGCAGCCCGCACAGGACGAGGACGCTCATCGCCAGCGAGAGCCGCGCCACGGACGAGACATAGGGGCCGACGAACTCGAAGGCGCCGTACTGGAACCGGACTTCGCCGCTCCACCCCGCTGCGCGCGCCAGCTGGAGTGCGGTCCCGCCGAGCGATTCGATCTGCACGCCGCGCGCGCCCTGCTGCCGCAGGAAGTCGAGGGTGTCGCCGAAGCAGAGCGTCAGCACGGCGAGCAGCGCGGCGGCGGACGCGGCCGCGGAACCCCAGACCGCGCGGGTCGTACGCCCCCGAGGGGCACCCAGGACCGTGAGCAGCGGCCACACCTTGATCATCGCGCCGAGTCCGGCGAGCGCCCCGCTCACCCGCGGCCGGTTCCGCATCGCGAGCAGCGCGAGCACGGCGACGGCCGTCACGGGCACGTCGTACCGGGCGAGCGGCAGACTCAGCAGCAGCGGCAGCCCGCAGACCCAGAGCCAAGCGCCGGACGCGCCCGCGCGGGCGAGAGCGGCGGTGATGACCGCGTCGGCCAGCAGCACGACGACGACGAACGCCTCGAAGTACGTCAGCCAGGGCAGCGTGCCGGGGGAGAGGAACACGAGCGCGGCGCCGGGCGGGTACTGCCAGGCGGCGTCGTCCACGGGGAACCCTCCCCGGACGAACTGCTCGTACCAGCTCCGGTACAGCGTGTGGACCTCGCCCGCGACACCGCTGTCACCGAGGCGGTCCACGACCAGCAGCGCGAGCATGCCCACGCGCGTGACCGTCCAGACGGCGGCCAGGGCGATGGTCCGCCGTGCGTGCCGATGCGGGTCCTCCAGCCTGGGGGACGGCCTCGGGGCGAGGCGGTGGGTGGGTGGAAGCGGGGCGATCCGATGGAGCGTCATCGCCCAGTACTTTAGTCCGTTTTGGAGTTGTATAGGGGAATGTAGTGCTATTTCTTGGCCTTCGTGAACTCCTCGTACGCGTCCACGACCACCTTCGCCGGACCGTCCATCCGCAGCGTTCCGGCCTCCAGCCACAGGGCGCGTTCGCAGGTCTCCAGGATCGTGCTGTTGCTGTGGCTGACCAGGAAGACCGTGCCCGCCTCCGCCCGCAGTTCGGTGATCCGCTGCTGGCTGCGCCGCCGGAACTTGGCGTCGCCCGTCGCCAGCGCCTCGTCGATGAGCAGGACGTCATGGCTCTTGGCCGCGGCGATCGCGAACCGAAGGCGGGCGCCCATGCCCGAGGAGTACGTACGCATCGGCAGCGAGATGAAGTCGCCCTTGTCGTTGATGCCCGAGAACTCGACGATGCCCTCGTAGTGCCGCTCGATCTCCTCGCGGGACATGCCCATGGCGAGCCCGCCGAGGATGACATTGCGCTCGCCGGTCAGATCGCTCATCAGAGCGGCGTTCACGCCGAGCAGCGAGGGCTGACCACGGGTGTAGACCCGGCCTTCGGACGGTGGGAGCAGCCCGGCGATGGCCTTGAGCAGGGTGGATTTCCCCGAGCCGTTCGAGCCGATCAGGCCGATGGCCTCGCCCTTGTACGAGGTGAAGCTGACGCCCTTGACGGCGTGCACCTCGCGGACGCCGGGGGCGAGCCGGCCGGCCTTGCGGGCCTTGCGCGCCTTGACGGAGACGATCCGGCTCAGGGCCGCGGTGGCGCTGCCCCTGCCGCCGCTGCCGCCGTTCACCCGGTACTTGATGTGTACGTCGTCGGCGACGACGGTCGGAACCCTGTCCTCGGTGTTCACCGGGATCCCGGAAATGTCAGTCACGGTCATACCGCTCGTCCGCCTTCCAGAAGTACACGAATCCCCCCACCCCGAAGAGCACGGCCCGCCCGCGACCGCCCGCGTAGCCGCCCGGCCCGCGCTCACCGTCAGGGGCGGTCGGCTCTCGATCGGATCGAGGGCCGACCGCCACCGACGCCGAGCCCGTGCCGGGCGGCTACGGCGCTCGCCGCGCGCACCGGTGGGGGGAACGTCTGGCTGCTCACGCGGGTCGCGTTCGCCGGAGGCGGGAGTCTGGGACGACAGGACGGGCCCGTTGCGTCGTTACGGCGAGACTAGGGTGTTCTCGCGTCGCAACGCAACCGTTTCGTCCCCACGGGTATGCTCCTGGCCATGACCACGGACCCGCGAACACCACGACGTGCCCCCGCGGGAGCGGCAGTGCTCCGCGAGGACGTCACCGAGGCGATTCGCGCCGCCGTCTTCGAGGAACTGGCCTCGGTCGGGTTCGCCCGCATGTCCATCGAGGGGATCGCACGGCGGGCGGGCGTCGGCAAGACGGCGGTGTACCGCCGCTGGAAGTCGAAGCTGTCACTCGTCCTCGACCTGGTCTCCGCCTTCGCCACGCAGGGCCTGCCGGCACCGGCCACGGGTTCGCTGCATGGTGATGTACGGGCCCTGCTGGAGGTCGCCTCGCACGCGCTGCGCCACCCTGTGGCGTCCCAGGTGATCCCGGACCTGCTGGTCGAGTCCGTACGCAGCCCGGAGATCGCCGACGCGATCAAGGCGGCGCTACTGGACAGCCAGCACGGTGTGGCGGCCCATATCGTCCGCGACGCGGTCGCCCGCGGCGAGCTTCCCCCGTCCACGGACCCGCACCGCCTGCTGGACCTCGTGGTGGGCCCGCTGTACTGGCGGCTGGTGGTGGTCAGGGCGGATCTGCCGAAGGGCTACCTCGACGACCTGACAAGAGGCGCGGTGGCGGCACTCCGCGCCTGACCCCTCTCCACGACCCCAGCCCCCTCCCACCGGGCTTCCACCGTGCGGGAGGAAACGGCGGCGCGCCCTGAACGAGGCTACGAGCCCGTGGCGCCGGTGGCTCCCACCAGCAGCGGATGAACGGTGCTCCGGATGAGGTGCGGCCCCTGGTGGGGTACGGGGTGCTAGGCCCCGAGTGAGGGGACGCGCAGGGGGCGTGTTCGGGACGTAAAGCGTCGCAACTCGCGCGGAGCGCGGTGAGGAAAGCAGTCCCGAATATGCCCCCGGAGCGGACCCGGACGGCCACTGTTCCGTGCCGCGTCACCCCACCCCGCCGCCCCGCGGTTTGGGGCGGTCACCGTGCCAGTGACCCGCCGCCCAAGCCCGAGCCCGAGCCCAAGCC
Organism: Streptomyces sp. NPDC004838; assembly: GCF_053600955.1. Classification (NCBI taxonomy): domain Bacteria; kingdom Bacillati; phylum Actinomycetota; class Actinomycetes; order Kitasatosporales; family Streptomycetaceae; genus Streptomyces; species Streptomyces sp. NPDC004838. Next base: position 12,249 of record NZ_JBSGAW010000010.1, read on the forward strand.
CCAGCCCGAGCCCCCCGGCCCCCGGCGGCTCCCGCCGCCCCGCGCCTCCTCACTTCACCGCCCCCGCCATCACCCCCGACACGAACTGCCGCTGAAACGCGAAGAACACGACCAACGGGATGATCATCGAGACGAACGCCCCCGGCGCCAGCACGTCGATGTTGTTGCCGAACTGCCGGACCTGCCGCTGCAGAGCCACCGTGATCGGCGCGCTCTCCGAGTCCGCGAAGATCAGCGCCACCAGCATGTCGTTCCAGACCCAGAGGAACTGGAAGATGCCGAGCGAGGCGATCGCCGGCCCTCCCAGCGGCATGACCACACGGGCGAAGAGCCGCAGCTCCCCCGCGCCGTCCAGCCGCGCCGCCTCCAGCAGCTCACGCGGAATCTCCGCGAAGAAGTTCCGCAGCAGGAAGATCGCGAACGGCAGTCCGAAGGCGACATGGAAGAGGATCACGCCGATCGTGGTCTCGAAGATCCCGATCTGCCCGAACAGCTTCGAGACCGGTACGAGCGCCACCTGCACCGGCACCACCAGCAGACCGACGACGAGCATGAACCACCAGTCGCGGCCCGGGAAGTCCATCCAGGCGAAGGCGTACCCCGCGAGCGCCCCGATGATCACCACCAGCAGGGTCGATGGAACGGTGATCAGCACACTGCTGACGAGGGAGTCGGTGATCGCGTCGTTGCGGAGCAGCCGCTCGTAGTTGTCCGTCGTGATCTGCGCGGGCGTCGTGAAGACCTTCCACCACCCGCTCCCGGCGATGTCCGACGACCCCCGCAGCGACGAGATCAGCAGACTGAACGTCGGCATCAGCCAGAAGACCCCGACGACCACGAGGAACACCCGCAGCGCGCCCCCGCCCGCCCTCGACGCGATCCGCGCCGGAAGGGACTGCTCCGCCTTCACCACACCGTCCGTCGTGGTCATCGGCGACTCTCCCTTCGCATACGACGGATGTTGAAGAACATCACCGGAATCACCAGCAACAGCAGGAGTACGGCGATCGCACTGCCGAGCCCGAGATCGGAGTCCGTGCCGAAGGAGGAGCGGTAGAGCTGGAGGGCCAGCACATTCGCGTCGTCCTGCGCCGATCCGGGCGCGATGATGTAGACGAGGTCGAAGATCTTCAGCACGTTGATCATCAGGGTGACCAGCACCACCGCGAGTACGGGCGCGAGCAGCGGCACGGTCACCTTCCGGAAGACCTGCCATTCGTTCGCGCCGTCGACCCGCGCCGCCTCCATCAGCTCACGCGGCACGCTCGCGAGCCCTGCCGCGATGAGGACCATCGCGAAGCCCGCCCACATCCACACATAGCTCCCGATGATGGCGGGGGTGACGAGCGACGGACCGAGCCAGTTGACGCCGTTGTACGGCTCACGGAAGTTCGAGGCCGGCAGCCGGAGCTGCGCGCCGTCGGCGGAGGCGGGGAGCGTGAACACCCCGTCCGCCCCCGCCCGTGCCGACGCGACGACCTTGCCGTCCTTGACGGCCTCCACCTTGATGCCCTTGAGCCCCAGCTCCTTCGCGTCGATGACGTTGGGCCGGCCTCCGCCGCCACGGGTGAAGTCCAGCCACGCCGTACCGGTGACCTTCCCGTCCCCGGACCCCGCCGCCTTCGGGGCCCTCGCGGCCCTCGCGGGCTTCGCGTCGGACGGCATCTTCGCCGGAGGCACCCCCACCAGCGGCAGCAGCACCTCCGTACCGGCCGAGACCGGCTCCTTCGTGACGTACGAACCGCCTCCGCCGGCCTTCAGCGGATGCACCGGCAGCGGCCGGGCCCTCGGGAACCCGGCCGACTCGGCGAAGGTGTCGTGCACGCCCACCCAGACCGCGTTCGCCACTCCCCGCTCGGGGTCCTGCTCGTACACCAGCCGGAAGATGATTCCCGCGGCGAGCATCGAGATCGCCATCGGCATGAAGACGACCAGCTTGAACGCGGTGCCCCAGCGCACCCTTTCGGTCAGTACGGCGAAGATCAGCCCGAGCGCGGTGGCGACGACCGGCGCGACGACGACCCAGATCGCGTTGTTCTTCACCGCCGTGAGGATGCTGTCCTCGGTGAAGATCTCCCGGTAGTTGTCGAGACCGGCGAAGCCCGTGCCCGCCTGGTCGAAGAAGGAGCGGTAGACCGAGTACCCGATCGGGTAGACCACGAGCGCGCCCAGCAGCACCAGCGCGGGCAGCAGAAAACCGGCCGCGATGACTTTACGTGTGCCTGTCACGCTCTTGCGCTGACCCGCGGGGGGACCCGGCTGAGCCGGACCCCCCGCTTTCGCCACGGTGGGCATGCCCCGTCAGCTCTTGTACGCCTTGGCGGCGTCGGCTTCCAGCTTCCGCTGCGTCCCCGGTATGTCCTTGGGGTTCTTCAGGAAGTCCTGAAGCGTCTTCCAGAAGCCCTTCCCCGGTGTGCCGCCGAACGACTGCGGCATCTGGTCCGACATGTCGAAGCGGAAGTCGTCACCCGATTCGATCAGCGCCTTCGCGATGTCGCGCTGGACGTCATTGGGGTACGCGGCGAGGTCCAGCGACTTGTTGGGGGAGACGAATCCCCCGGACGCGGCCTGGATCTTCGCCGCGTCCGGCGAGGCCAGGAAGGTCAGCAGCGCCTGCGCGCCCTTGCTGTCCTTGAGCGCGACGGCCGCGTCGCCGCCCGTCACCACCGGAGGCTCCGTGCCGACCGCCGGGAACGGGAACACCTTCGCGTCCGTACCGATCCTGGCCTTGGTCTGCGCGATGTTGACGCCCACGAAGTCCCCTTCGAAGACCATCGCGCCCTTGGGCTGGTCACCGCCGCTGAACGTCTGCGTCACCGACGCCGGGAACTCCGTCTGCAGCGCGCCGTCGGCGCCTCCCGCGATCAGATTCGGCTTGCCGAACAACTCGGCGAGGGAGGTGAGCGCCTGTGTGACGGACGCGTCGGTCCACTTGATCTTGTGCTGGGCGAGCTGGTCGTACTTGTCCGGGCCCGCCTGGGAGAGGTAGATGTTCTCGAACCAGTCGGTGAGGGTCCAGCCGTCCGCGCCCGCGACCGATACGGGGGTGACGCCCGAGGCGGAGATCGTCTCGGCGGTGCCGAGGAACTCCTTCCAGGTCTTCGGCTCCTGCGCCCCGGCATTCTCGAAGGCGGCGGTGTTGTACCAGATGAGGGACTTGTTGGCGGCCTTGTAGTAAACGCCGTACTGCTCGCCGCCGACCTGGCCGATCTTCTGCCAGCCCGTCGAGTAGTTCTTCTCCAGCTCGGCCTTCGCCTCCGCGCCGACGGGTTTCGCCCACTTGCGTTCCACGGTCTGTGCGACGGCTCCGGGCTGGGGGAGCATCGCCACATCCGGGGGACTGCCGCCCGCGATCTTCGTGCCGAGGAAATTGACGATCGGGTCCTGCGCGGGGACGAAGGTGACCGTCGCCCCGGTGCGTTTCTCGAATTCCTTGAGAACCTTGACGAAGTTCTCCTGCTCGGGCCCGGTCCATACCGCCGCGACCTGGATCTTCTCCCCGTCCAGCCGCGGAAGCCGGACTTGGGAAGCGGTTTCGCCTGACTTGCTCTCGCCTGACTTGGGTTCTCCGTCGTCGCCGTCGCCGCATCCGGCGACTGTTAACGCCGCGACGACGGCGAAGACGATTGCGGCTTTGCTGGTACGAAGAGTTGCGCGCATTTCTGCCCCGTTCTCTCCATCAGACAGGCCCTAGCGCTGACGCGTTGCCCGACAGGTGTACGCCCGGTGCGCGGAGGCCGCAATCCGCCGAGAGCCGCGATGGCTCATTCGTGATTCCTCTGTGACATGTTGTCCTGTCAAAAGTGGTGCCATGCGGCCCGGTTGGGGAGATACGGGAAAGGGATCGTCACCGGCGTGCGGGCGTGCAGGCGCGTCGGCAGGCGCAGAGCGCGGGCAGATGCAGAGGGCCACCGGGCAGTGCGCGTGCGCGCGCCCTGGCAGTGTCAGCCGAGACGGTGTGCGGGCGTCAGCGGAGCCAGCGGCTCGGCGTCCACCGAGCGGGCGGCCCGCTCCAGCGCACTGGCCAGCAGCGCCAGATCCGTCGGCCCATTGCCGAGTTCACGAACCGGCCGGCGGGTGGGCGGATCGCCCATCCGCTCCCAGTCCAGCGGCACCACGGTCGGCCGCAGGGTCGCCGTACGCGGAATGCGCCCGGTCACCCGGCCGCTCTGGAACGGTGTCACCCGGCCGTCCGGATGAGCCAGCCTCCCGCGCCCCGGAAGCGGATCCTCCGGCCCGGCGGAGACCGGTGGCGCGTCCAGTGCCACCCGTAGGCGGGCCTCCCGCGTCAGCTCGGTGTCCGCCGTACGATCCGGGCGCGCCGAGGCCGCCACCAGATGCACTCCGAGGCGCTCGCCGTCACGGGCCACGGCCTCCAGCGCCCGTACGACCGAACCGGCGGCAGGTCGGCCGGTGCTGCCGAGCGCCGGTGCCACGAGCGCGTCGAAGTCGTCCACCAGGACCACCAGCCGGGGCAGTGTCCCCGAACCGTCCGCAGTGGCGGCGGCCGTCTTCGTACGACCGCCGGGGCGCAATCGGAGCGTCCTGCTCGTCGGGGAGTCGATGTCGCCGTTCGGCGACGGCCCCAGAGCGCCGCGGGCCGGGGTGCCGAGGGCGGCGCGCGGCGACGGCCCCAGGGTGCCGCGGGCCGTACCGCTCTGCTCGCCCGCGCTCGGCTGGCGCGGACCCACCATCCGGTCCGCGACCCTGCGACGGGTGTGCCACTCGGCGAAGCCCAGATCGCCCAGCATCTCGGCACGCCGTTTCAGCTCGGCGCCGAGGGCCTGAGCGAACTCCCGCATCCGCACGGGATCGCTGGCCACCAGATGCTCGGTGACATGCGGAAGATCCGTACAGACCGCGAGCCCTTCGCCGCGCTCGCCGCCCGCGCCGTCGACCAACAGCAGGCCGAGCCGGTCGGGGCGGTCCGCGGCGGCCAGTGAGGCGGCGACCGAGCGCAGCAGTTCCGTACGCCCGCTGCCGGGCGGCCCCTCGATCAGCAGATGCGGGCCTTCCACGGTCAGATCGACGGCGAGAGGGCCGTGCGGACCCGCGCCGAGCACGGCGAAACCCGCCGCGGCCCGGTCGGTCTCCCCGGCCGAGGCCCAGCGCGCCATCAGGGAAGCGGGGGTGGCGCGGGCGAGCCCCAGTTCGTCCAGCAGCCGCGCGGTGCGGGGCAGCGCCGTCGCCCGGCCGGGGGCGATGGGGCTGCCCTCGGTGCGCAGGGGGGCGAGCGCCCGCCCGAAACGCTGCGCCCAGGCCGCCGACACCGCGTCCACGGCGGCCAGCGTGCCATGGCCGGCGGGCAGCCCGCCCGCCGTGCGCAGCACCCGGAGCGCCGTCGCCACATCACCGCTCAGCAGCCCGACCGCACCGCACTCGCGGAAGGGGAGGGAGGCCGCGCAGGCCGTCTCATAGGTCGCGGCGACGGTGGAGAGGGGGGTGGCGGCCGGTGTCTCGGCCAGGGCTATGAGATGGATCCCGGACGACCAGCCCGCGCCCGCGAGCCGTGCCGTCGTCTCGCGCAGGGCGGCCGAACCGGGGTCTCCGTCGACGATGACGACCGTGCGCGGGCCCTCGTACCGCGCCGCCGCCTCGGACAGGGCCGAACCGTCCGCGCTGGGCCAGCCGGGGCCGAGCAGCCCGTCGTCCAGCCTGCGGGTCAGCTCGGCCGTACGCGCCGCGGCCTGGTCACGGTCGTACGCCACCAGCAGCCGGCAGTCCTGGCCGTGCGCGGGCCGCAGATGCGGAAGCCAGCCCAGCCACGCCCATGCGGCCGTACGCTCCTCCAGGCTCCGCGCCCGGTCCGTGCTGATCAGCACGATCTCCAGATCGGCGGGGGAGTGCAGCGCCGCGAGCTGCGCGACCGCCCAGCGGGCGGCCCCTTCCAGCCGCGCGCGCGGCCCGGCGAGTCCGAGCGAACCGGCCTCACGCAGCCCCACGGTCACCGGCACCGCGGGCAGCCCGTCCCGGTCGGCGGTGCCCAGCCGGAGCACCAGCGACTCGGGGTGCCCTGCCGCACGCTCCCAGAGCCGGGGCCCCGGTCCCAGCGCGGTGAGCAGGACGGCGGCGGGATCCGGCCAGCTCTCGATCAGAGGCGCGGCGGGCGGCGCGGCCGCGGGCAGCGGCGCGGAGGGCGGCTCCTCGACCGGTTCCTCGCGGTCTCCCTTGAGCCGTCGCGCCCACGCCCCTATGCCCTTCTTACGGCCGCCGCCAGGACCGCGGGAACCGGAAGCGCCGGCCCGTCCGCTGCTCCGGCGGCTGTGCGTCTCGGCGGCGTCCAGAGCTCCCGCGTCCAGAGCTCCCGCGTCCCGAGCTTCCGCGTCCGAGGCGACCGGAACTCCCGCGTCCGAGGTGTCTGGGGCACCCGCTCCCCGCCCGTCGACCGCCCTCTGGTGCATGGAGTCGCCGCCGGTGTCACCGTGCCATACGTCGGCACGGGGGCCGACGGGACCGATGCCACCGCGCTCACGGGGCCCGTACTCGCCCATGGCGGCCTCACCGGTACCGCGTCCGGAACCGCCGGGACGGGCCGTCCGGGCGGAGCCGTACTGCGAGGGAACCCGGTCGGGTACCCCGGTGTAGGTGCCGTGAGAAGGGGTGCCGGCCATGGAACCGTCGGAAGCCGGGCTCCCCGGCACATAGGCGCTGTGCGCGGGGCTCTCCACCCCACCTCGGGGCCGGCTCGGCGGGGCGCCGCGCGCCGGGTCCTCGAACCGGTGGCCCTCGGCCCGGCCTTCCGCCGGGGGAGCGGATCCGGCGGGGGACTCCTCCGGCCGGAGCGCCCCGGCTCGCGGGACCCGCAGATGCCCCTCGCCGTCCGGAGCCGTCGCCAGCGGCGGCGTACGGTCGCCGGGGGTCAGACGGAGCGTCGATTCCCCCAGCCGCAGCAGGGCTCCGGGGGGAAGCCCCACCGCGTCGGGGCCGACGACCCTGCCGTCCAGCGCGGTGCCGTTCGTCGAGCCGAGGTCGGCGACCGTGACCCGGCCGTCGTCCGCGACCGTGACCTCGCAGTGCAGCCGTGAGACGTCGGGATCGTCCAGGGGCACATCGGCCTCCGCGGAACGGCCGATACTGATCCGGCCGCCGTGCAGCAGATGGACTCCGCCCGCGTCCGGGCCCGCGACCACATGGAGCTGCGCCGACGCGTCCGCCCCGGACGGCCCGTCCTCGCCGGGGAACTGGAGCGAGAGCACCGCACCGTCCACCAGCGGGGGCTCGCCCAGGGTGCGGCGCTGGGCGTCCAGGCGCTCCCGGCCCGCGTACAACGCGACGGGGCCCGAGACATCCGGTCCCGCCACGGCCGCCGCCAGCCCCGAGGCCACGGCGGCCAGCGCCGTCCCCGTCGGCGCGGTGACCAGCACATCGCAAGCGCGCCCCGCGGAACCCGGTGCCGGCCCCGTGGAACCCGGTACCGGGAATTCCCGCCCCCCGGACGCGGTCTGCCCGCCGCGCGGTGCGAGAACGGTCAGCCGGATCTGCATCGCCGTCAGCAATCCCTTCTGCGCCCGGTGCCCGGCAGGGGAGCCGCCACTCCGTCCCCACCCGGCAGGTCGGCACGGCCACGGGGCTCCCGCCCCCGCACTCCGTGCTGAAGGCATCCTCGCACCTGCCACTGACAACACGCCCGGCCACCGCCAAGAAATGATCTTGATTGGTCCGCTCCGGTCGGAAAAGTGCCTGGTTGGATGTTGATCCGAAAGTCATGTGTTGTGTACGGCACGGTCGTTCGGCAACCTTCCGCGCACGACGGGCGTCTTTCTCTCGAACACCACGGGAGCCGAGGCGACCGGAACGGGCCCCGGAGGGCCTGTGGACAACCGACCGGTACACCGTTCGGCGGCACTAAGGTGGGTCGGACACCCGGCCGCTTTCACCCTGGCCCGGACCACGCAAGGACCACGATCAGCAGGGAGCGCATGACGTGCGGCCTGTAGGCAGCAAGTACCTCCTCCAGGAGCCCCTCGGCCGCGGAGCCACGGGCACCGTCTGGCGCGCCAGCCAGAGGGAGACCGCCGGCGCCGAGGCGGCCGTGCCGGGGCAGCCCGGCGAGACCGTCGCGATCAAGGTCCTCAAGGAGGAGCTGGCGAACGACGCGGATGTGGTCATGCGCTTCCTGCGCGAGCGGTCCGTGCTGCTCCGCCTGACCCACCCGAACATCGTCCGGACCCGTGACCTGGTCGTCGAGGGCGATCTCCTCGCCCTCGTCATGGACCTGGTCGAGGGCCCCGACCTCCACCGCTATCTGCGCGAGAGCGGGCGGTTCACACCGGTGGCGGCCTCCCTGCTCACCGCCCAGATCGCCGACGCGCTCGCCTCCAGCCATGCCGACGGCATCGTCCACCGCGACCTCAAGCCGGCGAACGTCCTGCTGAAGACCGACGCCGACGGCCAGATGCACCCGATGCTGACCGACTTCGGCATCGCGCGCCTCGCGGACTCCCCCGGTCTGACCCGCACGCATGAGTTCGTCGGCACCCCCGCGTACATCGCCCCCGAGTCCGCCGAAGGCCGCCCCCAGACCTCCGCCGTCGACATCTACGGTGCGGGCATTCTGCTGTACGAGCTGGTCACCGGCAGTCCTCCGTTCGCCGGGGCCACCGCGCTCGAAGTGCTCCACCGCCACCTCAGCGAGGAGCCCCGCCGCCCCACCACCGTCCCCGAGCCCCTGTGGACGGTCATAGAGCGCTGTCTGCGCAAGGAGCCCGGCGAGCGGCCCAGCGCCCAGAACCTGGCCCGTGCGCTGCGCACCGTCGCCGCCGGAATCGGCGTGCACTCCACGCCCGCCCAGGTCGACGCGGCCCTCGGCGTCGGCGCGCTGCTGGCCCCCGACCCCACGCCCGCCCCCGTCCCCGGCGCGCCGGGCGCCGCCGACCCCACCCAGGTCCTGCCGACCAACGCGCCCGCCTTCGACCCGAACGGGGCGACGAGCGTGCTGCCCCACACCGGCGGCCCCGGGGGCGCGGCCGACCCGACAGCCGTACTGCCCCCCACGCCCCCGCGCCCGGACGGCCCGCCCGGCGGACCCCGGCCCGAGGACCCGCACCCCTGGCAGTCCCAGCTGCGCGCCGCCCGCGACCGCAATGAGCAGACCCAGGTCCAATACCTGGACCCGAGCCAGGACCCGCTCCGCCGTCGCCCGCAGCGCCAGCCCCAACAGCCACCCCAGCAGCCTCAGCAACAGCGCTACGCACAGCCGCAGCGCCCCCAGCCGCAACCCCAGCCGCGGCAGCCGCAGCGCCGGCAGTTCGCGCCGCAGCCACCTCAGCAGCCCCAGCCGCAGCCGTACGCACCCCAGCCGCCGCAGCCCCAGCAGCCTCAGCCGCCCGCTCCGCGTCAGCCCCGGCCGCCGCGCCAGCGCAGCGCCAATCCGATGCGGATTCCCGGTCTCGGCTGCCTCAAGGGCTGCCTGGTCTCGGTGCTCATGCTCGTCGTGGCCGGCTGGCTGATCTGGGAGCTGACCCCGCTCCAGGACTGGGTGGCTCAGGGGAAGGGGTACTGGTCGGCGATCGGTGACGGCATCTCGGCGGTCACCGACTGGGTCTCCGAACTCGGCGGCTCCGACCCGACCACGACGGACCCGGCGACGAACACCGGCGGCTAGTGCTGTGGCCGGAAACGTTCACCGGCCCGCGACGCCCTGCACGGCCCATCTCCCCCTGTGCCCTGCGGGCACGGGCGGTACCCCCAGCGTTGTCGGACCGCGCGAGTACGGCGAGTACGAGTTGCGGACCTCCGCCTTGCGCTGCACCGCACCGGACGCCGCGGGCCCACGGCAAACCTTTCCGGCCACAGCACTAGGCCGCTTCTGATGGATCTTGCCGGGCTCGCGTGCCCTGCCGCCGAGCGGGCGGCCCCGTACCCCCGAAAACCGTCCCCGGCGAGCCCCGCGAAGGCGACTGAGTAGCTTTGTCGACTTTCATGAGCTGAATTTCTCCCGGTTTCGCAGGCCGAAGTGAGCGTTGGCCCCATCCGGGGCACACAGCCCCCGGTCAGCCGCGTAACTTAAGGCGGAACGCCAGCCGCTGAGGGAGCAGTCTTGGCACGGAATATCGGCAGCCGGTACACGGCCCATCAGATCCTCGGGCGGGGAAGCGCCGGCACGGTGTGGGCCGGCGAGGGCCCCGACGGGCCCGTCGCCATCAAGCTGTTGCGCGAGGACCTCGCCTCCGACCAGGAACTGGTCGGACGCTTCGTCCAGGAGCGCACCGCCCTGCTCGGACTCGACCACCCGCGAGTGGTCGCCGTCCGCGACCTCGTCGTCGACGGGAACGACCTCGCGCTCGTCATGGACCTCGTACGCGGCACGGATCTGCGTACCCGCCTCGACCGGGAACGCAGGCTCGCCCCCGAGGCCGCGGTCGCGATCACCGCCGACGTCGCCGATGCCCTGGCCGCGGCCCACGCCGCCGGGGTGGTCCACCGCGATGTCAAGCCGGAGAACATCCTGCTCGACATGGAGGGCCCTCTCGGCCCCGCCGGAGCGCACCCGGCGCTGCTGACCGACTTCGGCGTCGCCAAACTGATCGACACCCCGCGTCGCACCAAGACGACCCGCATCATCGGCACCCCGGACTATCTGGCCCCCGAGATCGTCGAGGGCCTGCCGCCCCGTGCCGCCGTCGACATCTACGCCCTCGCCACCGTCCTGTACGAGCTGCTCGCGGGGTTCACCCCCTTCGGCGGCGGCCACCCCGGCGCGGTGCTGCGCCGCCATGTCACCGAGACCGTGGTTCCCCTGCCGGGCATCCCCGACGAGCTGTGGCAGCTGATCGTCCAGTGCCTGGCCAAGGCCCCGGCCTCCCGGCTCCGCGCCTCCGAGCTGGCCTCCCGCCTCCGCGAGCTGCAACCGATGCTGGCGGGCATGCCGCCCCTGGACGTCGACGAACCCGACGTCGAACCACCGGCGGAGCCCTACGAGGAGATCGCGCCCGCGCCCGCCGGAGAGGTCCGCCGCCGGGGCGCGGTCCCGCTCGTCCCGGGTGCCGCCCCCGCCGACTCCAACCGCGACACCCACACCTCGATGCGCGTCCCGGCCCCGGACGAACTCGCGGGCGGAGCGCACGGCACCGCCCGCGCGCCCCGGGCCCCCGGCCAGCGCCGCCCCGGATCGGCTCGCAACAAGTCCGGGAAGTCCGCGAAGTCCGGGAGCCCCGCCGGGTCCGGCACGTCGGCCAAGCGGTCCATCAGGTTCCGCAGAGCCCTCGCCGCGCTCCTCGCCGCCGCGGTGATCGCCGTCGGCGGCTGGCTGGCCACGACCGGCGACGACGCCGATCCGCCGCCGAGCGACCCCAAGCAGTCGGCCGAGCCGTAACGGAAGAGCCCAGGCCCCTGACCGCCGGGTTTCCGGGTGCTCGCGGGGCCCCGGGAAACCCGGCGGGCCGGAGTCCCATGCCCAGCCGTTACGCTGGACCCGTGGCAGTCGTCGATGTATCCGAAGAGCTGAAGTCCCTCTCCTCGACCATGGGGTCGATCGAGGCCGTCCTGGACCTCGACAGGATGAGGGCAGACATCGCCGTGCTCGAAGAGCAGGCCGCGGCCCCGTCTCTGTGGGACGACCCGGAGGCGGCGCAGAAGATCACCAGCAAGCTCTCGCATCTCCAGGCGGAGCTGCGCAAGACCGAGGCGCTCCGCGGCCGGATCGACGATCTCTCCGTGCTCTTCGAGCTGGCCGAGGCCGAGGACGACGCGGACACGCTCGCCGAGGCGGAGTCCGAGCTGATCTCGGTCCGCAAGGCGCTGGACGAGATGGAGGTGCGCACCCTCCTGTCCGGCGAGTACGACGAGCGCGAAGCGCTGGTGAACATCCGCGCCGAGGCGGGCGGTGTGGACGCCTCCGACTTCGCCGAGCGTCTCCAGCGGATGTATCTGCGCTGGGCCGAGCGCCATGGCTACTCCACCGAGGTCTACGAGACCTCGTACGCCGAGGAAGCCGGCATCAAGTCGACCACTTTCGTCGTGAAGGCCCCGTACGCCTACGGCACCCTCTCGGTCGAACAGGGCACGCACCGGCTGGTGCGCATCTCACCCTTCGACAACCAGGGCCGCCGCCAGACCTCCTTCGCCGGGGTCGAGGTGCTGCCCGTCGTCGAGCAGAGCGATCACGTCGAGATCGACGAGGCCGAGCTGCGGGTGGACGTCTACCGCGCCTCCGGCCCCGGCGGCCAGGGTGTCAACACGACGGACTCCGCGGTCCGCATCACCCACATCCCCACCGGCATCGTCGTCTCCTGCCAGAACGAGCGCTCCCAGATCCAGAACAAGGCGAGCGCGATGAACGTCCTCCAGGCCAAGCTCCTTGAGCGCCGCCGCCAGGAGGAGCAGGCCAAGATGGACGCCCTCAAGGGCGACGGCGGCAATTCCTGGGGCAACCAGATGCGTTCGTATGTCCTCCACCCGTACCAGATGGTCAAGGATCTGCGTACGGAGTTCGAGGTCGGCAACCCTCAGTCGGTGCTCGACGGCGAGATCGACGGTTTCCTCGAAGCGGGCATCCGCTGGCGCAAGCGCCAGGAGAAGTGATTCCGCTCATGAGCTGAGAACGAGGCGCCGGACCCTTCAGCGGGTTCGGCGCCTCGTTCGGTTCGGGCGAGGTCCGCGCGTTGAGTACGACTGCTTCAACTCGCCTTGTCGACATGGCAATCGGTACTTGGGGGCGCTCAACTGCCTTCTGTGTCACAGTTGCATCGCCCCTGGTGAGTCAACTTGCCTGATACCGGACATCGTTCGCGCAACGCGCTTGACGGGTCCCGGGAAACTGGGAAGGGTGGCGCGCGACATGCGTGTTTCCGGAGTGTGAGCGAGCGGGGTGAGAGTCCCCCGAGACAGCCCTTCCGGAACCCGGTTGAGATCAAGACATAGCTACTGGGGGTAGCAGCTAGATGACCAAGAAGACGCGAATCCGTGTGGCGCGAGTCGCCGCGGGCGCGGTGATCGCTGCCGGTGCGTCGCTGACAGTCGCGGGTGCGGCGTCGGCTTTCAATGGGCCCCTCACCGTCGAGTCCCAAACCAATAACGTCCCCGATGAGCCTGCCGGCGGCGTCATCGCCGGCACCGACCCCGCCGGTGGGACCAACCCTGCGGGCGGTACCGACCCTGCCGGTGGTACGAACCCTGCCGGTGGCACCGACCCTGCGGGCGGTACGAACCCCGCCGGTGGCACCGACCCTGCCGGTGGTACGAACCCTGCCGGTGGGACCAACCCTGCCGGTGGTACGAACCCTGCGGGTGGCACCAACCCTGCCGGTGGTACGAACCCCGCCGGTGGTACGAACCCTGCGGGTGGGACCAACCCTGCCGGTGGTACGAACCCCGCCGGTGGGACCAACCCTGCCGGTGGTACGAACCCCGCCGGTGGTACGAACCCTGCGGGTGGCACCAACCCTGCCGGTGGTACGAACCCCGCCGGTGGCACCAACCCTGCGGGCGGCACCAACCCCGCAGGCGGCGGCCAGCAAGTCGGAGGCCAGCAGGCCGGCGGCCAGCAGGGCGGCAACGGCAACGATGACGGCGGCAACGGCAACGGCGGCAACGGCAACGGTGGGAATGGCGGCAACGCCAGCGGCAACGGTGGGAACGGCGGGAACGGTGGTGGCGGCGACAACACCGACACCAACAACGTCGGCTCTCAGCCCGTCGAACAGGGCGAGGCCAAGGAAGAGCTGGCCGAGACCGGTGCGATGGAGACCACGTTCCTCCTGATCGGCGCCGCGACCATGATCGCCGGTGGTATCGGGTTCCGGATGCTGCCCCGCCTCGTCGGCGGCAACCGCACCGCCGTCTGAGACGTCAGAAACGTCCGAAGCGGCCGAGACGACCGCACCGACGCCCCCGAATAACACAGCGCAACGGTTCGTAGCGCTCGGTGGCGTACGCCAGGTACTTCGGCATACAGCAGGTAGTACGGCCATAGGAGAGGGTCCGGGGTGTGGCACGACACCCCGGACCCTCTTCCGTGTGAATCAGGCTCGCGTGAAGCAGCCCGAAGCGGGCGATACGCGCCCCCCATCAGGTGGTACTCGTCACACCGTCCGGGTGGTAGTCATACGGGTAGTCGTACGACACGTCCACCCCGTACGGGTGGTGCTCGTCACACCGCCCGGACAGCGGCCAGCACCGCCAGGGCTCCTATCAGCATCACCAGCAGCGTCACCAGAGCCGCCGGGGTCAGACCCGCGAAGAACCCGTCCTGCTGCAGCCGCTCACGGTTCGCGCGGCACACCTGGCAGCGGCCCTCGTTGACCGGGGCCGCGCAGTTGGCGCATACCAGTCGGTCGTAGGTCATGCGCTCTCCTCCTCCCGCGCCGGAGCCGCACCCGCGGACCGTCAGCACAGTTCACTCGGTACAACGCTCAAGAAAACGCGACAGTTCCCTACCACTGTGCCAGCTCCCGCGCCTTTCGGCGCGCCCCGCAGGATCGCATCCGTTCCGTGACGCGCAAATGCCATGACAAACTACGCAACCCAGGCCGACTCCTGCATCCCGCAGCCGCATTCGCGTAGTGTCACGCACACCCAATACCCCCGGCCGACCTTGGTGCATCCGTGATCCGATTCGACAATGTCTCCAAGACCTACCCCAAGCAGAACCGCCCCGCCCTCCGCGACGTCTCCCTGGAGATCGAGAAGGGTGAGTTCGTCTTCCTGGTGGGCTCGTCCGGTTCCGGCAAGTCGACTTTCCTGAGGCTGATCCTCCGCGAGGAGCGCACCAGCCACGGCTACGTCCACGTGCTCGGCAAGGACCTGGCCCGGCTCTCCAACTGGAAGGTCCCGCATATGCGCCGCCAGCTGGGAACCGTCTTCCAGGACTTCCGGCTGCTGCCCAACAAGACCGTGGCGGAGAACGTGGCCTTCGCCCAGGAGGTCATCGGCAAGCCCCGCGGCGAGATCCGCAAGGCCGTTCCGCAGGTCCTCGACCTCGTCGGCCTGGGCGGCAAGGAGAGCCGGATGCCCGGTGAGCTGTCCGGCGGTGAGCAGCAGCGCGTCGCGATCGCACGGGCCTTCGTCAACCGGCCCATGCTGCTGATCGCCGACGAGCCCACGGGCAACCTCGACCCCCAGACCTCCGTCGGCATCATGAAGCTGCTCGACCGGATCAACCGGACGGGTACGACCGTCGTGATGGCGACCCACGATCAGAACATCGTCGACCAGATGCGCAAGCGTGTCATCGAGCTGGAGGGCGGCCGTCTCGTACGCGACCAGGCCCGAGGCGTCTACGGATACCAGCACTGAGCGGCTACGGGAAGAAAGGCTGAACGCACGCGATGCGCGCCCAGTTCGTACTGTCGGAGATCGGTGTAGGTCTCCGCCGCAATCTCACGATGACCTTCGCCGTCATCGTCTCCGTGGCCCTCTCGCTCGCTCTCTTCGGCGGCGCGCTGCTCATGCGTGAGCAGGTCAGCACCATGAAGGACTTCTGGTACGACAAGGTCAACGTCTCGATCTTCCTCTGCAACAAGAACGACGCGACGACCTCCGCCCAGTGCGCCAAGGGCGCGGTCACGTCCGAGCAGAAGAAGCAGATCGAGACCGACCTGGAGAAGATGGCCGTGGTGGAGAAGGTCCACCACGAGACGGCCGAAGAGGCGTACAAGCACTACAAGGACCAGTACGGCGACACCCCGATCGCCGCCACCATCACGCCGGACCAGATGCAGGAGTCGTTCCGGGTCAAGCTCGACGATCCGGAGAAGTACCAGGTGGTCGCGACCGCCTTCGCCGGCCGGGCGGGCGTCCAGTCCGTACAGGACCAGCGGAACATCCTGCAGAACCTCTTCGATCTGATGAACGGCATGAACATCGCCGCCCTCTTCGTGATGGGTCTGATGCTCGTGATCGCGCTGATGCTGATCGTCAACACCGTGCGGGTCTCGGCGTTCAGCCGCAGGCGTGAGACCGGAATCATGCGGCTGGTGGGGGCGTCCAGCTTCTACATCCAGATGCCGTTCATCATGGAGGCCGCCTTCGCCGGTCTGCTCGGCGGCGTCGTCGCCGCCGGACTGCTCCTCGTCGGCCGGTACTTCCTGATCGACCACGGACTCGCCCTCGCCGACAAGATGCAGCTGGTCAATTTCATCGGCTGGGACGCGGTCGTCACCAAGCTTCCGCTGGTCCTCGCGATCGGTCTGCTGATGCCCGCCCTTGCCGCTTTCATCGCCTTGCGCAAGTACCTCAAGGTGTGACATCCGCCCCTGGCGTCGTACGGGCAACAGACGTACGGCGCCGTTGGCTTGTCCTAGACTCAACGCCATGCCGGGCTCGGATTACCGTCCTTCGCCCCGCCGCATTCGCCGCGGGGCGGCCCTGACATTGGTTTTCGCCTCCGTCCTCGCCGCCGCGGCGGCCACCGACGTACTGCCGCACGAGCCCGACGCCGAGCCGCGCCCCATCGCCGCCCGTCCGGCCGCCCAGGCCGTCGACCGCGACGATGTGGCCCGTGCCGCCGCCGAAGCCGTGGCGGCGGGCAAATCGGGCACGAAGGCGGCCGAGGAGGTCGTCAGCCGCAGCGGCGACCGCTGGGGCGCCGTCTACGACAGGGCCGAGTACCGGCGGTTCCAGCAGTCCCTCGACGGCGAGTACACGGGCGTCGGCCTGTGGGCACGCCGCTCCGACGACGGCCATGTCGAGGTCTCCCGGGTCCAGCCCGGCGGCCCCGCCGACAAGGCGGGCATCAAGGCGGGCGACCGGCTGCGCGCGGTCGACGGCCGCACCGTCGACGACCGGCCCGTCACCGAGGTCGTGGCGCTGCTGCGCGGCAACGAGCGTACGAGCGTGGCCCTGGGCCTGGAGCGCCGCGGCCGCGTCTGGACCGAGACCGTGACCCGTACGACGCTGGCCACCGAGTCCGTCACCGTCGAGCGTCTCGACGGCGGGGCCGTCATGATCAGGATCGCCTCCTTCACCAGGGGCTCCGGCGAGCGGGTGCGCGAGGCCGTCGACTCCGCCCCCGACGGGGCCGGATTCCTCCTCGACCTGCGGGGCAACAGCGGCGGCCTGGTCACCGAGGCGGTCACCACCGCCTCGGCCTTCCTCGACGGCGGTCTGATCGCCACGTACGACATGGACGGCGAGCAGACCGCCCTGTACGCCGAGCCGGGCGGCGACACGGACAGACCCGTGGTCGCACTCGTCGACGGCGGCACCATGAGCGCGGCCGAACTCGTCACCGGAGCCCTCAAGGACCGTGGCCGGGCGGTCACCGTCGGCTCCCGCACCTTCGGCAAGGGCTCGGTTCAGATGCCGAGCAAGCTGCCCGGCGGCTCGGTCGCCGAGCTGACCGTCGGGCACTACCGCACCCCCGCCGGCCACAACGTCGACGGCGAAGGCATCACCCCCGATCTCGCCGCACCCGGCGAAGGCGCCCAGAAACGGGCCCAGACGGTATTGAGTGGCCTCGGTACGGGGTCGTAGTGCGAAAATGAGCACACTATGGCTAAGGAAAAAGGGCGCAAGCTGATCGCGCAGAACAAGAAGGCGCGGCACGACTACCAGATCATCGACACCTACGAGTGCGGTCTCGTCCTGACCGGCACCGAGGTGAAGTCGCTGCGCCAGGGACGGGCCTCGCTGGTGGACGGGTTCGTCCAGATCGACGGCCACGAGGCATGGCTGCACAACGTCCACGTGCCCGAGTACACCCAGGGCACCTGGACCAACCACAGCGCGCGGCGCAAGCGGAAGCTGCTGATGCACCGCGCGGAGATCGACAAGCTGGAGTCCAAGACCCAGGAGACCGGCCACACCATCGTGCCCCTCGCCCTGTACTTCAAGGACGGCCGGGCCAAGGTCGAGATCGCGCTGGCGAAGGGCAAGAAGGAGTACGACAAGCGGCAGACCCTGCGTGAGCGCCAGGACCGCCGTGAGGCGGACCGGGTGATGTCGGCGGTACGGAGGCGCGAGCGCGCGTAGCACCCGCCCCCGCGCCGCCCCCGGCCTTCGGCTCCGCCGATCCCGCCGCCGCGCGCTCTCCCCGGCGGGCCGGTGGGGAATGCGCTGGCACGCGGGTGCGTTGGTCACGTACGATGGCGTTGTTCCTCCTCGGAGGGACACAACCTTGAAAAATCAACATGGGGATGATCGGTTTCGACAGCGGATGTCGAAGCAGGAGAAGCGAGCCGAGGAAGCGGCAATGATCTCGTAAACCATATGTCGCAAACAATAATCGCCAATTCCAAGCGCGATACTCCCGAAGCCTTCGCCCTCGCTGCCTGATCAGGCAGTAGAGACGAACCTTCACTGAGGAGCGTCAGCCCGGGGCTGTTCCCGACCCGGTTCCTGACGTCAGCTAGGGAACTAAACCTCTAAGCCCGGTCGCGGGGCGTAGAGGGAAACCAAACAGTGACTGAGCCCGTCGGAGACTTGTCCGCGTGATCTCCGGGGCCGAGAAAATCGCAGCGGACTGCGCTCGGAGAAGTCCTGATTCCGCACCGTTGGACGCGGGTTCGATTCCCGCCATCTCCACGAGACGACAGGCGAGGCATGTCAGCGCGATGCGCGGACGGCCTCGCCTTCGTCATGTCCGCCCGGCCTCGCCTCGCCCTGCTCCGCCTCGCCCCGGCCGGGTCGTCTCCCGCTGGCCGGTCTGCGCCGGGAGTTCACCCTCGCGAATGCAACCCGCCCCCGGTTCCCGCGCGTATAGGTGGTGCCGTCGTCCGCACCCGCGGCACGGCCCCCCACAGAATCGGAATCGGGAGAACTACCAGATGGTCTCAGGCATGGTGGGCAGAGGCACGGCGCTCGGCGCGGCCCTGCTCTCGCTCCTGACAGTTCCCGCACAGGCCGCGACCGCGGCACCGGCCGCCGCCGACGGTGTCGCCGCGTCGCACGCGCCGCGCGCGGCCACGCCCGCGCCCGACCTCGACGGAGTGCGCGCGGCGCTCCGCTCGGCCCTCGCCAACGGCGCGCCGGGCGCGATGGCGCGCATCGACGAGTACGGCGCCGGCGGCCGCGTCCACAAGGTCGCCGAGGGCATCGGCGACCGGGCCACCGGCCGTGCCATCACGGCGGACGACCGCTTCCGGGTCGGCAGCGTCAGCAAGTCCTTCTCCTCCGTGGTGCTGCTGCAACTCGTGGACGAGGGTGCGCTGGAGCTCGACGCCACGGTCAACACCTATCTGCCCGGACTGCTCGACGAGCGGATCACGGTCCGTCATCTGCTGAGCCACCGCAGCGGTCTGTACGACTACACGAACGACATGTTCGCCCGGACGGTCCCCGGCTTCGAGTCCGTACGGAACCGGGTCTTCAGCTACCAGGAACTGGTGGACCTCTCCCTGGCCAGGCCGCTGACGGTCACGCCCGGATCGGCGTACTCGTACTCCAACACCAACTTCGTGGTGGCGGGCATGCTCATCGAGAAGCTCACCGGCAACCCCGTACGCACCGAGTACCGCGAGCGGATCATCGAGCCGCTGGGGCTGCGCGACACGTTCTACGTCCACCCGGACACGGCCGTCCCCGGCCGGCACGCCAAGGGCTATCTGACGCCCGACGAGGCCGGAGCGCCGCTGGTGGACTCGACCCGGCAGACCGTCTCCTGGGCGCAGAGCGCGGGCGCGGTCATCTCCAGCACCCGCGATCTGAACACGTTCTTCTCCGCCCTGCTGCGCGGAAGGCTGACCTCCGCCGAGCAGCTGGGGCAGATGCAGCAGTGGACGCCGGTGAACGCCACCCAGGGGTACGGCCTCGGGCTGCGCCGCCGTGATCTGTCCTGCGGGGTCTCCGTGTACGGACACACCGGCACCGTGCAGGGGTACTACACCTCCTCCTTCACTTCGAAGGACGGCAAGCGCTCCATCACCGCCGTGGCCAACACCTCCAACAACGGCACCGTGCTGAACACCCTGCCGCGCACGCTGGAGGCGGCCTTCTGCGGCAAGCCCGCCGCCGTCGCCTCGGCCCGGACCGCCGCACCCGTCGAGCGCTACGAGGACATCGCGCCGGGCATCGCCCGCGACTGATCCGCGACTGATCCGCGGCAGCGGACGGCCCCTTGACGGTCCCGGCCGCAGCCGGGGCCGTCAAGCGTTGCCGGGTGCGCCGCCGGGTGCGCCGCCGTGCATGCGGCCGAAACGGACAGAACGAGGGGTTCCGGTCGCACGTTCGAGCAGGCACTCTTGGGGGGAACCCGGCAGTTGTCCCTGAGGCAGTGACCTTGAGGCGGTGACAGGCGCATGACGGCTGGTGCGACCGGTACGGCTCCGTACGACTGGCGGTTCGACTCGGGCCGTATCTGCCTGGACCTGATGGCGACCGAGGAAGTCCCCTGGAGCGCGGGGCCGGCGGAACCACTGGCCGGGGCCGGGCAGCTCGGCCGCTGGCTGCTCGGCGCCCGGCTGATCCCGGCGGGCACCCCGCTGACCGGTGTGGACGGCCACTGGGCGGACCGGTTCGTCGAACTGCGCGGGTTGCTCAGCCAGTTGGTGCGCGCCGAGATCGACGGCCGGTCGGCCGAATCCGCGCTGGAGCGGGTGAACACCCTGGCCGCCGGAGCGCCACCGGCCGTCCGGGCCGTCCGGGACGGGGAGAACGGCACGCTCGTACGGGCCCTGGCCGCCGCGCCCGATTGCGGCGAACTCCTCGCGGCCGTGGCGCGCGACGCCGTCGAACTGCTCACCGACCCTTTCGCGCGGGCCCGGTTGAGGCAGTGCGAGGGGGAGAGCTGCCGGCGTGTGTACTTGGACACCTCGCGCGGCCGGCGGCGGCGCTGGTGCTCCAGCGAGGTCTGCGGAAACCGTGAGCGCGTGGCCCGTCACCGGCGCCGGGCGGCGGCCGTCGCCCGCGCCTGACGGACCCGTAACTTCCGTGAGAACAGCTTGAATTGGTACAAAGCATGCCACGGAAGGGCCTCGCAGGGGCGCGCTGTTCCCGGCCGAGAAGTTCTGAGAAGTTTTTCCGGTCCGCTTTGAGTGATGCGAGCGCGGTCCCCGTAGTGATGGGGGACAAGCAGTCAGCCGAGTATGCCGACCAATCGCCGCCAAGCAGGGTCTCGACCGGGAGGTTCAGGTGCGCAAGGATGCCGCCGTGGCCGATGACCGTCCGCAGAGGGCACGCCATCGCGCCGATAAGCCACGCACCGACTCCTCAGTACCTGATGAGGAACTCATGCGCGCGCTCTATCGCGAACATGCGGGACCTCTGCTCGCTTATGTACTGCGTCTCGTCGCGGGCGACCGCCAGCGAGCCGAGGACGTTGTTCAGGAAACGCTCATCCGTGCCTGGAAGAACGCCGGTCAGCTCAACCGAGCAACCGGCTCTGTCCGACCCTGGCTGGTGACGGTCGCAAGGCGCATCGTCATCGACGGTCACCGCAGCCGGCAGGCCCGGCCGCAGGAGGTCGACCCGTCGCCGCTGGAGGTCATGCCCGCGGAGGACGAGATCGACAAGGCGTTGTGGCTGATGACGCTCTCAGATGCGCTCGATGATTTGACCCCCGCTCACCGGGAAGTACTTCTCGAGACGTATTTCAAGGGGCGTACTGTCAATGAGGCAGCGGAGACGCTCGGCATACCCAGTGGGACGGTGCGGTCGCGGGTGTTCTACGCACTCCGTTCCATGAAGCTCGCTCTGGAGGAGAGGGGGGTCACAGCATGACCATGCGTGAGCAGGAGTCCATCCACGATGCCGTCGGCGCGTATGTGCTCGGCGTTCTCGACGACGCCGAGGCATCGGCGTTCGAGACGCATCTCGCGGGATGCGACATCTGTGCGGCCCACCTCGACGAGTTCTCCGGGATGGAGCCGATGCTGGCCATGCTGGCCGAGGCCCCGGCCGCGGCTCCACCGGGCTCCAACGTGGTCAATCTGCCGGGTACGCGGTCCACCGGCTGGACTGATGTGCCCCCGCCGAGGCCCGTTCCCGTGGTGCCCGCGCCGCCGAGCCCCAAGGTGCTCAGCGGCCTCCTCGACGAGGTCGCGGCCAAGCGGGCCACCAAGCGCAGGCGGGGGATGTATCTCGTCGCGGCGGCCGCGGTCCTGATCATCGGCGGTCCCACCGCCGTGTTCATGACCACCGGGAACGACACCGGGACCAGCGACCGGGCGGGCTCGCACCCCACCTCGCCGGCCGAGGACTCCTTCTTCAACCATATGGACGAGAAGGTCGACGCCACGGACGCGACGACCAAGGTCAGCGCGACCGTCGGCATGGAGAAGAAGGGCTACGGCACCCACACCGTCCTGGAGCTGAAGAACGTCAAGGGCCCGCTCAAGTGCAACCTCATCGCCGTCTCCAAGACCGGCGAGGAAGAGGTCGTCACCTCCTGGGCGGTGCCGAAGTGGGGTTACGGCAACCCGGACGGCCCCACCGAGGCGTCGAAGAACCCGCTGTACGTCCACGGCGGGGCGGCCATGGACCGCGGGGACATCGACCGTTTCGAGGTCCGTACGTTCGACAACAGGAAACTCGTCGAGATCGACGTCTGAACGCGACGATCTTCCGCCTGACAGATTCGCCCCCTTCGCGTACGGTTGACGGCTGCCCAGTGCACGTCAGAAGGGGGCCTCGGTGGCCGCGCAGGAAGCCGCTGTGGACGCGATCGACCCGTCCGCTGTCTCCGTTGTCCGGGACGCTGACCGGGACCTGTCCCGAGATGGTGTCCGGGACCGCGAGATCGCTGTCGAGCAGGAACATCTCGACCAGGTGTACGTCCGTCTGGAGGAGAAGATCCACGAGGCGGAGTTCCTCATGCACGACGCCGCGAAACTCGGCCAGGTCGGCACGCCCGGCGCGCTGGCCGAGCGGGACGCCCAGGTCTTCCGGGCCGGTGTCCATCTCAACCGGCTCAACAGCGAGTACGAGGACTTCCTCTTCGGCCGCATCGATCTGCTGCCCGGCAAGGACGGAATCAGGGGCCCGGACGGCGCGTACACCTCGGTGGAGCCCGCCGACGACGCCGTACGCCCCGACAACACCGCCGATATCGCGGAGACCCTCCACATCGGCCGGATGGGAGTGCTCGACGAGGAGTACGCGCCCCTGGTGATCGACTGGCGCGCTCCGGCCGCCGCCCCGTTCTACCGTTCGACGCCGGTCGACCCGGGCCGGGTGGTACGCCGCCGGGTCATCCGCTCCAAGGGCCGCCGCGTCCTCGGCGTCGAGGACGACCTGATGCGCCCCGAGCTGACCGCGAGCCTCGGCGGCGCCGAACTGGCGGTGATCGGGGACGGCGCGCTGATGGCCGCGCTCGGACGGGCCCGCAGCCACACCATGCGGGACATCGTCTCCTCCATCCAGGCCGAGCAGGACCTGGTGATCCGGGCGCCCGCCGCCTCCGTGACCTATGTCGAGGGCGGACCGGGCACCGGGAAGACCGCGGTGGCGCTGCACCGGGCCGCGTATCTGCTCTACAAGGACCGCAGGCGGTACGCGGGCGGGATCCTGATCGTCTCCCCGACCCCGCTGCTCGTCGCCTACACCGAGGGTGTGCTGCCCTCGCTGGGCGAGGAGGGGCAGGTCGCGATCCGAGCCGTGGGCCATCTGGTGGACGGCGCGGAGGCCACGGCGTACGACGAACCGGCCGTGGCGCGGATCAAGGGCTCGTCCCGGATGCTGAAGGTGCTCCGGAAGGCGGCCAGGGGCGCGCTGGAACTGCCTGCCGCGACCGGAGGAACGCCTTCCGGAGGGCGCGCGGCCCCGGCGGAAGGCGGCGGGGATCGGGTCGGACAGCTCGCCTTCGACGAGCAGGACGAGGATGAGGCAGACGAGGCGCGGGTGGGGGACCCGGGCGCGGTCCGTGCCGATCTGCTGCGGGTGGTGGCGTTCGGCCGTCGGCTGGAGCTGGAGGCCGGCGAGCTGGACCGTATCCGGCAGACCGTCCTCGGCGGCACCGCGCCGGTGAATCTGCTGCGTCCCCGTGCCCGCAGGCTGCTGCTGGACGCCCTCTGGGCGAAGTCGGGGGCCGTGAACCGGCACTCCGACCCGGAGCTGGCCGCCGAGCTGCG
Organism: Streptomyces sp. NPDC004838; assembly: GCF_053600955.1. Classification (NCBI taxonomy): domain Bacteria; kingdom Bacillati; phylum Actinomycetota; class Actinomycetes; order Kitasatosporales; family Streptomycetaceae; genus Streptomyces; species Streptomyces sp. NPDC004838. Next base: position 36,191 of record NZ_JBSGAW010000010.1, read on the forward strand.
GTCCTCCTTCGACGAGGACGTCACCGGTGAGGACGCTTTCATCGCCTTCCTGGACGTCTGGTGGCCCGAGCTGACCCCGTACGGGGTGCTGGTCGCCATGGCCGACGAGCGGCGGCTCGGGCGCTGGGCGCGGCGGGTCCTCAACCCCGGCGAGACGCGCCGGCTGGCCCGTTCGCTGCGGCGGCTCGGCACGGACGGGAAGGGGCCGCTGTCCGTGCACGACGTGGCCCTGCTGGACGAACTCCAGACGCTGCTGGGCACTCCGGCACGGCCGAAGAAGAAGCGCGAGTACGACCCGCTGGACCAGCTCACCGGTCTCGAGGAGCTGATGCCGCAGCGCGCGGAGTCGCAGCGCGAGCGCGCGGAGCGGCTGGCGGCCGAGCGCACCGAGTACGCGCATGTCATCGTCGACGAGGCCCAGGATCTGACGCCGATGCAGTGGCGCATGGTCGGCCGCCGGGGCCGCCACGCGACCTGGACCGTGGTCGGCGATCCGGCCCAGTCGTCGTGGCCGGAGCCCGACGACGCGGCCGGGGCACGTGACGAAGCTCTCGGCAGCCGTCCGCGCCGCCGCTTCCAGCTCACCGTCAACTACCGCAACCCCGCCGAGATCGCCGAACTGGCCGCACGGGTGCTCGCCCGGGCCATGCCCGGCATGGAGTCCCCGGCGGCGGTCCGCTCCACGGGCGTCGTGCCGCGTTTCACGGCCGTACGCCACCGGGGAGCCGGAGGCCCGCAAGGGGCCGGACAGGGCCCCGGCGCTGGTCAGGGTTCCGGACAGGGCTCCGGCGCCGGTCAGGATCTCGGCGCCGGTCAGGACCTCGGCCCGACGGTGCGGGCCGAGGCCGAACGGCTGCTGGAGCGGGTGGACGGCACGGTGGGCGTGGTGGTGGCGATGAGCCGCAGGGAGGAGGCCGCGCGCTGGCTCCACGGGCTCGGAGACCGGGTGGTGGCCCTCGGTTCACTGGAGGCGAAGGGCCTGGAGTACGACGCGACGATCGTGGTCTGCCCGGCGGAGATCTCCGGCGGTACGGCGGTCGGGCTGCGGGTGCTGTACGTGGCGCTGACCAGGGCGACCCAGGAGCTGACGGTGGTCTCGGACCGGCGTGACGATCCGGACGCGGACGGCGTGCCGGAACTGCTGCGCGAGCGGACCGACGGAGTCACCGGCCCGTCACGGGTCTGACGAGGGGTCAACCGGTGACGCGGGAATCACCGACCGGAGTGGTTTGTTAGCCTGGGTGCTGGCACCGGCTCGATCCAAGCCCCCGGGCCCAACCTTCGTCGCTTAGAGCGACCACTTGCCGCGAGGCGAGCATGGCGGGTCGGTGCCGCTTGATGTCGTTGGTGCAGGTCCGCGTCGCCTCTCGGGTGGCGCGGACCTGTTCCCGTTCAGGCCCGGTGGCAGCCTGGTCCAGTGAATCTCGTATGGTGGAAACGAGCTTCCGAAAACCAAAAAGACCATTGCCTCCTGCTACCGGCAGGTAGGTGCGACCATCGGATAGCGCTGCCGGGCCTGTCACCCAGAGGGCCCGGCGGCGGAGCGATGCAGCTAGGGAAAGCAGAGGATCCGGTCATGGCAACGGCGCCAAGCGTCTCGTACTCGATGACGGTCCGGCTGGAGGTGCCCGCGAGCGGAACCGCGGTCTCCCAGCTCACCACGGCCGTGGAGTCCTCCGGCGGCTCCGTGACCGGCCTGGACGTGACCGCCTCCGGCCACGAGAAGCTCCGGATCGACGTCACCATCGCGGCGACCTCCACCGCGCACGCCGAGGAGATCGTCGAAGGACTCGCCGACATCGAGGGCGTCGTCCTCGGCAAGGTCTCCGACCGTACGTTCCTCATGCACCTCGGCGGCAAGATCGAGATGCAGTCCAAGCACCCGATCCGCAACCGCGACGACCTCTCGATGATCTACACGCCGGGGGTGGCGCGGGTCTGCATGGCCATCGCCGAGAACCCCGAGGACGCGCGCCGCCTCACCATCAAGCGGAACTCCGTCGCCGTGGTCACCGACGGCTCCGCCGTCCTCGGCCTCGGCAACATCGGCCCCAAGGCCGCGCTGCCCGTCATGGAGGGCAAGGCCGCCCTCTTCAAGCGCTTCGCGGGCATCGACGCCTGGCCGCTCTGCCTGGACACCCAGGACACCGATGAGATCGTCGCGATCGTCAAGGCGATCGCACCCGGCTTCGCCGGGATCAACCTCGAGGACATCTCCGCGCCCCGCTGCTTCGAGATCGAGGCCCGGCTGCGCGAGGCCCTCGACATCCCCGTCTTCCACGACGACCAGCACGGCACCGCGATCGTCGTCCTGGCCGCGCTGACCAACGCGCTCCGGGTCGTCGGCAAGGCGGTCTCGGACGTCCGGGTCGTCATGTCCGGCGCCGGCGCGGCGGGCACCGCGATCCTGAAACTGCTGATCGCGGCCGGTGTCAAGCACGCCGTCGTCGCCGACATCCACGGTGTCGTCCACGCGGACCGCGAGGACCTCGCACAGGCCGCGCCCGATTCCGCGCTGCGCTGGATCGCCGACAACACCAACCCCGAGGGCGTGACCGGAACGCTCAAGCAGGCCGTCGTCGGCGCGGACGTCTTCATCGGCGTGTCCGCGCCGAACCTCCTCGTCGCCGAGGACGTCTCCGCCATGGCCGAGGGCGCGATCGTGTTCGCGCTTGCGAATCCGGACCCCGAGGTGGACCCCGCGGTGGCCCGTCAGACGGCCGCGGTGGTCGCCACCGGCCGCTCCGACTTCCCCAACCAGATCAACAATGTGCTGGTCTTCCCCGGCGTCTTCCGCGGCCTCCTGGACGCGCAGTCCCGGACCGTCAACACGGAGATGATGCTCGCGGCCGCGGCCGCGCTCGCCGACGTCGTCACCGAGGACGAACTGAACCCGAACTACATCATCCCGTCGGTCTTCAACGACAAGGTCGCGGGCGCGGTCGCGGGCGCGGTCCGCAACGCGGCCAAGGCGGCGGAGCGGCTGTGACCGGTCCCACCTCCCGCTGAACTCCGGCGCGTCGCGGGTCGCCGTGCCCCCGCCACCGATCTAGGGTGGCGGACCATGGCCCGGCCGACTCCAGGGAGCCCCGCCGAGTGGACGGAACGTCACCATGACGAGGGAGTGGCGCTCTTCGTGTGACTCTGGAGGGTGTGCCGGATTGGCGTTCCCGCCGTTGGTGGGGGCAGGATGCTTCTCCGAGGACCCCGCGTCCCTGGGGAGATTCCACCGGACAGGGAGGGCCTGACGGCGGACCCCGTTCAGGGGACTGTCAGTGGGCCCTGGCAGCATCGGCTTCGATCTCACGCCTCACAGGCAAGAAGAAACACGGGAGTAAGAACATGAACCGCAGTGAGCTGGTGGCCGCGCTGGCCGACCGCGCCGAGGTGACCCGCAAGGACGCCGACGCCGTGCTGGCCGCCCTCGCCGACACCGTTGGAGAGATTGTTGCCAAGGGCGACGAGAAGGTCACCATCCCCGGCTTCCTGACCTTCGAGCGCACCCACCGTGCGGCTCGTACCGCGCGTAACCCGCAGACCGGCGACCCGATCCAGATCCCGGCGGGCTACAGCGTGAAGGTCTCGGCCGGCTCGAAGCTGAAGGAAGCGGCGAAGGGCAAGTAGTCCGCTTGAGCTTGTGCGAGGTGCCGTGCCGGGCGTCGTCCGCCGGTGAACGTCTCCCGTCACAGCACTGAGTACGCGCCGAGGGCGGCCACCCCTGTTCCGGGTGGCCGCCCTTCGCCGTACGCGCCCTGACGGCCCTTCCGTTTCCTGCCCACCGGCCCCGAACGGGCTGGGGGCGGCGCGCGGGCCGTGTCCTCGAACGTCCGGGGCCGGTGGGAGCCCTCGGGAGGCTCCCGGCCCCTGTGATCCGGGTCGGGGTACCGGAAGGGCCGGGCACGGCGAGGGCCCCGGCGAGGAGCCGGGGCCCAGAGGGAACGCGGAGCCGGAGGAGACGCGGGGTCAGATCAGCTTCGCGCCCGGGAGTTCGACCTTCGCGCCGAGTTCGACGAGCTTGTCCATGAAGTTCTCGTAACCCCTGTTGATCAGGTCGATGCCGTGCACCCGCGACGTCCCCTGCGCCGCCAGAGCGGCGATCAGATACGAGAACCCGCCCCGGAGGTCCGGGATCACCAGATCCGCGCCCTGGAGCTTCGTGGGCCCGGAGACCACCGCGGAGTGCAGGAAGTTGCGCTGACCGAAGCGGCAGTCCGAACCGCCGAGGCACTCGCGGTAGAGCTGGATGTGGGCGCCCATCTGGTTGAGCGCCGAGGTGAAGCCGAGCCGGGACTCGTACACCGTCTCGTGGACGATGGACAGGCCGGCCGCCTGCGTCAGCGCCACCACCAGCGGCTGCTGCCAGTCGGTCTGGAAGCCGGGGTGGACGTCCGTCTCCAGCGCGATCGCGTTGAGGGAGCCGCCGGGATGCCAGAAGCGGATGCCCTCGTCCTCGATCTCGAACGCCCCGCCGACCTTCCGGAAGGTGTTCAGGAAGGTCATCATCGAGCGCTGCTGAGCGCCCCGCACATAGATGTTGCCTTCCGTGGCGAGCGCCGCGGACGCCCAGGACGCGGCCTCCAGCCGGTCCGGGAGCGCCCGGTGGGTGTAACCGCCGAGCCGGTCGACACCGGTGATCCGGATCGTCCGGTCGGTGTCCATGGAGATGATCGCGCCCATCTTCTGCAGTACGCAGATGAGGTCCTCGATCTCCGGTTCCACCGCCGCGTTGGACAGCTCGGTGACACCCTCCGCGAGCACCGCGGTCAGCAGCACCTGCTCGGTGGAGCCCACCGAGGGGTACGGCAGCCTGATCTTGCAGCCGCGCAGCCGCTGCGGGGCCTCCAGATACTGGCCGTCCTCCCGTTTCTCGATCTTCGCGCCGAACTGGCGCAGCACATCGAAGTGGAAGTCGATCGGCCGGCCGCCGATGTCACAGCCGCCGAGTCCGGGGATGAAGGCATGCCCCAGCCGGTGCAGCAGCGGACCGCAGAACAGGATCGGGATGCGGGAGGAACCCGCGTGCGCGTCGATGTCCGCGACATTGGCGCTCTCGACATGCGTCGGGTCGAGCACCAGTTCACCGGGTTCTTCACCCGGACGGACCGTCACACCGTGCAGTTGGAGCAGTCCGCGCACCACCCGCACATCACGGATGTCGGGCACATTGCGCAGTCTGCTCGGCTCGCTGCCCAGCAGTGCGGCGACCATCGCCTTCGGCACCAGATTCTTGGCGCCGCGAACGCGGATCTCACCCTCCAGCGGGGTTCCTCCGTGGACAAGCAGTACATCGTCTGTGCCGGTCATGAATCTCGCGTTCCGGAGTGGGGGCAGAGGGTCAGAGAAAAGGGTAAGGGCCGTGAGTGCCCTTCTTGTAAGGCATGGGAGGGTGCAACAGCGTAATGATTCTGGTACAGCACGCTCGGTTCGTACCGTTTTACGGAGTGTCACGTCCGGGAGGTGGGGGAGGGGCGGCGCTCTGAGCTGCACCGGGACCCTCTGTGCCCGCTCTGCCCCCGCGGACGGTGAAGATGCGGGATCATGTCTCGCATGACCGAGGTGTCCTCGCTCACAGGGCGGCTTCTCGTCGCCACCCCAGCCCTCGCGGATCCGAACTTCGACCGCGCGGTGGTCCTGCTGTTGGACCACGACGACGAGGGCACGCTCGGCGTGGTCCTCAACAGGCCCACGCCCGTTGGCGTCGTCGACATCCTGGCGTCCTGGGCCGCGCTCGCGGGCGAGCCCGGTGTGGTCTTCCAGGGCGGACCGGTCTCCCTCGACTCGGCGCTCGGCGTCGCCGTCATCCCCGGCGACGAGGGTCCGCTCGGCTGGCGGCGGGTGCACGGCGCGATCGGCCTGGTCGATCTGGAGGCGCCGCCCGAGCTGGTCGGCGCGGCGCTGGGCTCCCTGCGCATCTTCGCCGGATACGCCGGCTGGGGGCCGGGCCAGCTGGAGAACGAACTCAACGAGGGGGCCTGGTACGTCGTCGAGTCCGAGCCCGGCGATGTGTCCTCGCCCCGGCCGGAGAACCTCTGGCGGGCCGTCCTGCGCAGACAGCGCAGCGAACTGGCCATGTTCGCGACCTATCCGGACGACCCCTCGCTCAACTGAGTCCCGGACGGGCCGCGGACCGCCGTGCGTTCCGGCGCCGGAGCGGACCGACGCCGCGCCCTCGGGTGCGCCGTCGGCGATCGGGCGGCGCCACGCCGGACGCCGTCGCGCGGAAAGCCGGGGGTGCCTGGGAAGCGGTGACATACGGCACGGGTACCCTTGGAGTTCATGAGCACTCTTGAGCCCGAGCGCGGGACAGGGACGGGAACCCTCGTAGAGCCGACGCCGCAGGTGTCGCACGGCGACGGCGATCACGAGCGCTTCGCCCACTACGTCCAGAAGGACAAGATCATGGCGAGTGCCCTCGACGGCACTCCCGTGGTCGCACTGTGCGGGAAGGTCTGGGTGCCGGGGCGCGACCCCAAGAAGTACCCGGTCTGCCCGATGTGCAAGGAGATCTACGAGTCCATGGGCCCCGGCGGGGACAAGGACAAGGGCGGCAAGGACAAGAAGTAGTCCGCGGCCGGAGCAGTACCGAGCCGGAGACGGCTGTCCCACCGGTCTCCGGTTGACCGCGAAACGGCCCCCGGAGCGCACGCATCGTGCGCTCCGGGGGCCGTTTCGCGTGTCCGGCCCATTCCGCTTGGCGTTGCACAGGGTGCTTCGCCCGGTCACAGAGTGGTTGAGACCACTTGTCCCCGTGTTTTCGGCGTTCTAGCCTCCACACTGTTGTGCATCACGAAACGCACGTTGCGCATATCGCAATGACGCCCGTCGCAGCACCGACTCACCCCGACGACCCCAGGGACCGCCAATGAAGCTCCGCTCCCGCATAGCCGCTCCCATCGCCGCATTGGCCCTGGCCGGGCTCACCGCCACCGCCTGCGCGCCCCAGACGTCCGACAACAGTTCCTCGAAGGACGAGAAGTCCGGAACCCTGCGGGTGTGGCTCTTCCAGGAGGTGAACCTCGACCCGAAGAAGAAGGTCGTCGACGAGGCCATCGCCGCGTTCACCAAGAAGAACAAGGACGCCAAGGTCGAGGTCGAGTACATCCCGGTCGACACCCGCGCCCAGCGCATCAAGGCCGCCTTCAACGACCCCGCGAGCGCCCCGGACCTGATCGAGTACGGCAACACCGACACCGCGGGCTATGTCAAGGACGGCGGGCTCGCCGACATCACCAAGGAGTTCGGCGACTGGGCCGAGGCCAAGGACACCGACCCGACCGCCACCCAGTCGGTCACCGTCGACGGCAAGGTCTACGGCGCCCCCTACTTCGTCGGCGTACGGGCGCTGTACTACCGCACCGACGTGTTCAAGGAACTGGGGCTCCAGCCGCCCAAGACCCTGAACGAGCTGGCCGACACCGCCAAGAAGATCCGCAAGGCCAAGCCGGAGCTGTACGGCATCGCCGTCGGCGGCACCTACACCTACGGCGCGATGCCCTTCATCTGGGCCAACGGCGGCGAAATCGCCGAGGAGAGCGGCGGAAAGTACAAGGCCGCCATCAACTCCGCCGCCGCCCAGAAGGGCATCGGCGCGTACACCTCCCTCTTCGGCGACGACAACTGTCCGGCCGCCAAGTGCGCCTCGATGGGCGGCAACGCGACCGTCACCGCCTTCGCGGCCGGCAACGCCGGCATGGCGATCGGCGGCGACTTCAACCTCCAGGCGGTCGAGGCCGGGGCCGTGAAGGGCAAGTACGCCGTCATGCCGCTGCCGGGCGTGAAGGCAGGCGAGATCGCCCCCGCGTTCGCGGGCGGCAACAACATCGGCGTACTGAAGAGCAGCTCGCACCGCACGCTCGCCGTCGAGCTGATGAAGGAGTTCACGAGCAAGGACAGCCAGCGCAAGCTCTTCGACGCGATGGGCTTCCTGCCGACGTACACCGACGTACGGGCCGAGGTCGCGAAGAAGGAGCCCTTGGTGGCGCCGTTCGTCCAGACGCTGAACGCGGACACGAAGTTCGTGCCCGCCTCCGCCGCCTGGGGCCAGATCGACGCCTCGACCGTCGTGCCGACGATGTTCCAGGAGATCGTCAGCGGCAAGAAGGACGTCGCCGCCGCCTCGAACGACGCGGCGAAGAAGATGGACGCCGCCTTCTCCAGCGCGGGCTGATCGGGCCGAATCGACATGACGCACCAAGCGACAGCCGCCGGGCCGGGCGCGGTCTCCCGAAAGACCGCGCCGGCTCCGGCCGAAAAGCCCGGCCGCGGTCGCGGACCGGGAACGAGACGCCAGGGCAGCCGCTGGACGCCCTGGCTCTACCTCGCGCCGGCACTCGTCGTCCTCGCCGCGCTCCTCGTCTACCCCATCTACCAGCTCGGCCTGATCTCCTTCCTCGACTACACCCAGGCCCAGGTCAGCGGCGGCGAACCCACCACCTTCAAGGGCTTCGGCAACTACCGGGAACTCTTCGCCGACAGCCAGTTCTGGCAGGTCCTGGCGGCGACCGTCGTCTTCGCCGCCGCCTGTGTCGTCTCCACCCTCGCCGTCGGCTGCGCCCTCGCCGTCCTGCTGACCCGCATCCGGGCCCTTCCCCGGCTCGCGCTGATGCTGGCCGCGCTCGGCGCGTGGGCGACCCCCGCCATCACCGGCTCCACCGTCTGGGTCTTCCTCTTCGACCCGGACTACGGCCCGGTCAACCGGCTGCTCGGCCTCGGGGACTTCTCCTGGACGTACGGGCGCTACAGCGCCTTCGCCCTGGTCCTCTTCGAAGTCGTCTGGTGCTCGTTCCCGTTCGTGATGGTGACCGTGTACGCGGGCATCAAGGCGATCCCCTCCGAGGTGCTGGAGGCCGCCTCACTGGACGGCGCGTCCCAATGGCGGATCTGGCGCTCCATCATCGCCCCGATGCTGCGTCCCATTCTGATTGTCGTCACCATCCAGTCCATCATCTGGGACTTCAAGGTATTCACCCAGATCTATGTGATGACGGCCGGCGGAGGAATCGCCGGACAGAATCTCGTCCTCAATGTGTACGCGTACCAGAAGGCATTCGCCTCTTCTCAGTACAGCCTGGGATCGGCGATCGGCATCGTCATGCTGCTGATTCTGCTGGCCGTCACCCTCGTCTATCTCCGCCTTATGCGACGCCAGGGAGAAGAACTGTGAGCAGCCTTGCGAGCCGGTTGCGCATCCGCCGCCCCTGGCGGCTGGCCGCCGAGGCGTCCGCGCTCGTCGTCGCGGCCGTCGTGGCCTTCCCCCTGTACTGGATGGTGCTCTCCGCCTTCAAACCGGCGGGCGAGATCCAGTCCACCGAGGCGCGCCCCTGGACGCTTTCCCCGTCCCTCGACTCGTTCCGCCGCGTTTTCGAGCAGCAGGAATTCGGGCGGTACTTCCTGAACAGCCTCATCGTCGCGAGCGCGGTGGTGCTGGCCTCCGCGCTGATCGCCTTCCTGGCGGCCACGGCGGTGACCCGCTTCCGGTTCAAATTCCGTACGACGCTGCTCATCATGTTCCTCGTGGCGCAGATGGTGCCGATCGAGGCGCTGACGATCCCGCTGTTCTTCCTGATGCGGGACATGGGCCAGCTCAATACGCTCTGGTCGCTGATCCTGCCGCATATCGCTTTCTCCCTCCCGTTCGCCATCTGGATGCTGCGCGGCTTCGTGAAAGCGGTACCGGAGGCGCTGGAGGAGGCCGCGTACATCGACGGCGCGAGCCGCACCCGCTTTCTGTGGCAGATCCTGTTCCCGCTCGTGTTCCCGGGGCTGGTGGCGACGAGCGTCTTCTCCTTCATCTCCACCTGGAACGACTTCCTCTTCGCCAAGTCGTTCATCATCAGCGACACCTCCCAGTCGACACTCCCCATGGCGCTTCTCGTCTTCTTCAAACCCGACGAGAACGACTGGGGCGGGATCATGGCCGGCTCCACGGTGATGACCGTGCCCGTGCTGATCTTCTTCGTACTGGTTCAGCGACGTCTGGTCTCCGGACTGGGCGGCGCCGTCAAGGATTAGCGGATTCCCCAAGATCGCCCGAGGGCGCCGGAGATCCCGGCACTCTCAAGGGTTCCGGGGGCTCCCGGGGACCCAAGGACTACGGAAGGCCGAGGCCATGACCGCCGAATCGACCCCGCCCGACCTGTCGACCACGCCCGACTCTTCGACCACGTCCGACTCTTCGACCGCATCCGCCGGGACGGCCGCCTCGGCGGTGATCCCGGCTCCGAACTCCGTCGACGGCCCGCACCGCGAGGCGTTCCGGCTGAACGCCGGTACGACGCTGTACGCGGCCCCCGGCACCGAGACCACCGAACGCTGGCTCCGCTCCACCGTGGGCCCGGCCCTCGGGCTCCCGCTCGCCCCCGGGCCGCCGGACGCCGACGGCGCGATCAGCCTGAGCGTCGACGGGAGCATGGAGCCCGAGGCGTACCGCCTCCAGGTCACCGCCTCCGGCGTCGAGATCCGCGGCGGCAGCGGCGCGGGCGTCTTCTGGGGCGCGCAGACCCTCCGCCAACTGCTCGGCCCCGACGCGTTCCGCCGGGCGTCGGTCCACCCCGGCCGGGAGTACGAGATCGCCGTCCAGTCCATCGAGGACGGACCCCGATTCCGCTGGCGCGGCGTCATGCTCGACGTCTCACGCCACTTCACCCAGAAGACCGACGTCCTGCGCTTTCTCGATCTCCTCGCCGCCCACAAGCTGAACGTCTTTCACTTCCATCTCACCGACGACCAGGGCTGGCGCATCGAGATCAAGCGCTACCCCAAGCTCACCGAGATCGGCTCCTGGCGTGCCCGCAGCAAATGGGGTCACCGATTCTCCGACCTCTGGGACGAGAAGCCGTACGGTGGCTACTACACCCAGGACGACATCCGCGAGATCGTGGCGTACGCCACCGAACGGCATATCACCGTCGTCCCGGAGATCGATATCCCCGGCCACTCGCAGGCGGCCATCGCCGCCTATCCGGAACTGGGGAACACCGACGTCGTCGACACGGCCTCCCTCACCCCCTGGGAGGACTGGGGGATCAGCAAGAACGTGCTCGCCCCCACCGACGAGACCCTCCGCTTCTACGAGGGCGTCCTCGAAGAAGTCCTCGAACTCTTTCCGGCCGCGGCCTCGCCCTACATCCACATCGGCGGCGACGAGTGCGCGAAGGACCAGTGGCGGCAGTCCCCGGCGGCCCAGGCCCGCATCCGGGAACTCGGCGTCGGCGACGAGGACGGACTGCAGTCCTGGTTCATCCACCACTTCGACTCCTGGCTCACCGCCCGGGGCCGGCGGCTCATCGGCTGGGACGAGATCCTGGAGGGCGGTCTCGCGCCCGGCGCGACGGTCTCGTCCTGGCGCGGCTACGAGGGGGGCGTCAAGGCGGCCGAGGCCGGTCACGACGTCGTCATGTGCCCCGAGCAGCAGGTGTATCTGGACCACCGTCAGGACGGCGGCCCGGACGAGCCGATGCCCATCGGATACGTCCGCACCCTGGAGGACGTCTACCGGTTCGAGCCCGTGCCGCCCACGCTGTCGCCCGAGGCCGCCGCGCGGATCCTGGGCACCCAGGCGAACGTCTGGACCGAGATGATGCAGGAACGGTCCCGCGTGGACTACCAGGTCTTCCCCCGGCTGGCCGCCTTCGCGGAGGTCGCGTGGTCCGCGCTGCCCGCCTCCGACGACCGCGACTTCGCCGGATTCGAGCGGCGGATGACCGCCCACTACCGGCGTCTCGACGCGCTCGGGGTCGACTACCGGCCGCCCGGCGGCCCGTTGCCGTGGCAGAAACGGCCGGGAGTGAAGGGGTTCCCCCGCGAGGGCGCGCCCCCGAACGTGTGAGTCCGGGGACGGTTCCGACGTCCGAGGTCCCCCGGCTCCCGCGGCCGTCCCGCCGCCGGAGCCGCGGGGGCCCGTGCCGCAGGGGGCCCGAACTGCCCGAACGTGGAATACCGTCCTTGACTCCCCAGGGGACAAGTCGCACAAGTGACGCCTAAACAGGGGAATCCACATCCACCGCCGATGGTGCGCCGAAACGGGGCACCGGCATGGCAAGGGCACATCCGTAACGGATGTGCCCTTCGTGGACCCTCTCACCGGTCGGCTCGGAAGATGTGCCAGAGTTGCCACGTCCGCGCTGTGAGCACGTACGGTACGGCAACACAGGCGGGATGGCCGGACACCGGGAAGGGGCAGCTGGGTGACCACGAAGGCACAGCGGACATCGCGTTCGGTGACGCTGCCGGTTTCGCTCGACGAGGCCGTGGCGGCGTTGGCCGCCATGCCCGCCGCGGTGCCGGTCGCCGGGGGCACCGATCTCATGGCCGCCGTCAACAAGGGCCAGCTCAGGCCCGCGGGACTCGTCGGCCTCGGCCGCATCAGCGAGATCCGCGGCTGGCGCTACCAGGACGGGCACGCGCTGCTCGGCGCGGGACTCACCCACGCCCGGATGGGACGGCCCGACTTCGCCGCCCTCATCCCCGCGCTGGCCGCGTCCGCGCGCGCGGCCGGACCGCCCCAGATCCGCAACGCGGGCACCCTCGGCGGCAACATCGCCTCCGCCGCGCCCACCGGCGACACCCTGCCCGTGCTCGCCGCCCTGGAGGCGGAGCTGATCATCGCGGGCCCCGGCGGCGACCGCCGTGAGGTCCCCGTCTCCCATCTGCTGGCGGGCCGTGACATGCTCGCCCCCGCCGAACTCATCGGCTATGTGCGCGTGCCCCTGCTGCACGCTCCACAGGTCTTCCTGAAGGCGACGGGGCGGACCGGCCCCGGCCGCGCCACGGCGTCCGTCGCGGTCGTCCTCGACCCGCAGCGGCGCGGCGTGCGCTGCGCCGTCGGCGCCATCGCGCCGATGCCGCTCCGCCCGCTTCAGGCGGAGCGCTGGATCGCCTCGCTGATCGACTGGGACGGCGAGCGCGGGCTCGCGGGAGAGGCGCTGGCGGCCTTCGGCGAGTACGTCGCCGCCGCCTGCATCCCCGACCCCGAACCGGCCCCGCCCGGCGAGGAGCAGCAGGTGCTGCCGCCCGCCGTACTGCATCTGCGGCGCACCGTCGCCGCGCTGGCCCGGCGTGCACTGGGGAGGGCGCTGTCGTGAGCAACGAGGAGAACCCGCAGGGACGCCCGGCCGAGGGGCGGGGGTTCCCGCCCGAGCACGGCGGCTGGCAGCCCACGCCTCAGGGCGAGTACGACGCCGAGGCCACCGCCTTCGTGCAACTGCCCCCCGAGGACGCGCTGCACGCTGCGCCTCTGGAGGCTCCGGGCCATGGCTATGTGCCGCCGATGATCCTGCCGCTGACGCCCGCGGCCGATCCGCAGGTTCCCCAGGGGATGCAGGGGATGGGCGGCGCGTGGCCGCCGCCGGGGACCGAGGACCCCCGCGCGCGGGACGCGCACGCGCACGATCCGTATCCGTACGCCGACCGATCCGCGCACCCCGACCACCGGCACCCTGACCACCGGCACCCCGACCGTCCGCACCCCGATGACCCGCACGCCACGGGACAGTGGGTCTTCGCGGAGGCCGAACAGCCGCCCGCGCCCGCCACGGATGTGACCGGCCAGTGGACGATCCCCGTGGCGCGCGGCGATCTGCCCGAGGAGACGGGGGAGTTCACCGCCTCCATGCTCCAGGCCCAGTGGAACTCCGCGCCCGCGACCCTGCCGGGCGGAGCCACGGCGCCCTGGGCCGCCGAGCCCCCGGCGACGCTGCCGGGCGGGGCTCCCGCGCCCTGGGCTCAGGAGGCCCGGCAGGAGCCGTCCGGGACCCCGCCACAGGCGGGCGCGCCCGCACCCGCGACGGCGGAACCCCCGACGCATTCCGAGCCCGCTGCGCATCCTGAGCACCCGGCGGATCCTGAGCACCCGGCGGATTCCGCGCCCCCGGCGCACCACGGGCATCCGGAGCCCGCGGACTCCGGGGAGCCGGGGGAGTCCGCGGAGAACCCCGAAGCAGCCGCGACTGCCGAAGCAGCCGTAGCCGCCGCGATCCCGGAAGCCGCCGCGCCCGCCGCGACCTCCGTAGCCGACGAAGGGGCGGCGGTTCCGGCCGCCGAGGCCGCGCCCGCCGCGGAGCCCGCCGAGCGGGCCGCCGCCGATGAGCCCCCGGCCGAGCACGCGCCCGCTGCCGACCCGGTGGACGAGGACCAGGCGGACACGGCCACCGAGGCCGGGGAACGCGCGCATGAACCCGCCGCCGCGGAAGCCACGGCGAGCGCGGGGGAGCACCCCGAGGAAGGCGCGGCAGCCGAGGAAGGCGCGGGGGAGTCCGCCTCCGCCGACGCCGGAGCCGCCCCGGAGCCGCAGCCCGAACAGCCCGCCGAGCCGCACCCGGAACCGCACGCCGAGTCGCCCACCGAGCCGCAGCCCGACGAACAGCCCGCCGCCGTCGCCCCGGCCGTCGAGGAGCACCCGCCCACCTCGTACGTCCTGCGCGTCAACGGCACCGACCGGCCCGTGACCGACGCCTGGATCGGCGAGTCGCTGCTCTACGTCCTGCGCGAGCGCCTCGGCCTCGCCGGGGCCAAGGACGGCTGCTCCCAGGGCGAGTGCGGCGCGTGCAACGTCCAGGTCGACGGCCGGCTCGTCGCCTCCTGTCTGGTCCCGGCCGCCACCGCCGCCGGCTCCGAGGTGCGCACGGTCGAAGGGCTCGCCACCGACGGCGAACCCTCCGACGTGCAAAGGGCCCTGGCGGCCTGTGGAGCCGTCCAGTGCGGCTTCTGCATCCCCGGCATGGCGATGACCGTCCACGACCTGCTGGAGGGCAACCACAGCCCCACCGAGCTGGAGACCCGCCAGGCCCTCTGCGGCAATCTCTGCCGCTGCTCGGGCTATCGCGGAGTGCTCGACGCGGTACGGGAGGTGGTCGCCGAGCGCGAGGCGAGCGCGGCGGCAGCGGCGGAAGCACAGGAAGCAGGAGCGACCAGTACGGAAGGTCGCATTCCGCACCAGGCGCCGCCCGGTGCGGGTAGTGTGCAGGCCCACCCGCATGACGGAGGCATGGCGTGAGCAACGACGCGGCCACCACCGCGACGCCCCGACCGGCGGGCGCCCCCGGTCGGCCGGGAGAGCCCGAGCAGCCCGCCCACGGCCTCGGAGCCTCCCTCCCCCCGGCCGACGCGCGGGCCAAGACCGAGGGCACCTTCCCGTACGCCTCCGACCTATGGGCCGAGGGTCTGCTGTGGGCGGCGATCCTGCGCTCCCCGCACCCCCACGCGCGTATTACCGCGCTCGACACCTCGGGCGCGCTGGAGATGCCGGGCGTACGAGCCGTCGTGACCCACGAGGACATCCCCGGCGACAGCGCGTACGGCAGGCGGATCGCCGACCGTCCCGTCTTCGCCTCCGAACTCGTCCGCCACCACGGCGAGGCGATCGCCGCGGTCGCCGCCGACCACCCCGACACGGCCCGGCTCGCCGCCGCGGCCATCGCCGTCGAGTACGAGGTGCTCGAACCGGTCACCGACCCGGAGAAGGCGTTCGCCGCCGAACCCCTCCACCCCGACGGCAATCTGATCCGCCACATCCCGCTGCGCTACGGCGACCCTGACGTCGTCGGCGAGGTCGTCGTCGAGGGCCTCTACCGCATCGGCCGCCAGGACCCCGCCCCCATCGGCGCGGAGGCCGGCCTCGCCGTGCCCCGCCCCGACGGCGGCGTGGAACTGTACGTCGCCTCCACCGACCCGCACACCGACCGCGATCTGGCGGCGGCCTGCTTCGGTCTGGAGCCCGACCGGGTGAAGGTCGTCGTGACGGGCGTCCCCGGCGCGACCGGCGACCGGGAGGACCCCGGATTCCAGCTCCCCCTCGGCCTGCTGGCCCTCCGGACGGGCTGCCCGGTCAAACTGACCGCCACCCGCGAGGAGTCCTTCCTCGGCCACGCCCACCGCCATCCCACCCTGCTGCGCTACCGCCACCACGCCGACGCCGAAGGCCGTCTCGTCAAGGTCGAGGCGCAACTGCTGCTGGACGCGGGCGCGTACGCCGACTCCTCCTCCGAGTCCCTCACGGCGGCCGTCGCGTTCGCCTGCGGTCCCTATGTGGTGCCGCACGCCTTCATCGAGGGCTGGGCCGTCCGTACGAACAACCCCCCGTCCGGCCATGTGCGGGGCGAGGGCGCGATGCAGGTGTGCGCCGCGTACGAGGCCCAGATGGACAAGCTCGCCGTCAAACTCGGCCTCGACCCCACCGACATCCGGCTCCGCAACGCCCTCGCGACCGGCGACATCCTCCCCACCGGCCAGACGGTCACCTGCCCGGCCCCCGTCGCCGAACTGCTCCAGGCCGTACGGGACTTCCCCCTCCCCGCCCTGCCGAAGGACTCGCCCGAGGACGACTGGCTCCTCCCCGGCGGCCCCGAGGGCGCGGGCGAGCCGGGCGCCGTCCGTCGGGGTGTCGGCTACGCCCTGGGCATGGTCCATATGCTCGGCGCCGAGGGCGCGGACGAGGTCTCCACGGCCACCGTCAAGGTCCACGACGGCGTCGCCACGGTCATCTGTGCGGCCGTCGAGACCGGCTCGGGCTTCACCACCCTCGCCCGCCAGGTCGTCCAGGAGACCCTCGGCATCGAAGAGGTCCACGTCGCCGCCGTCGACACCGACCAGCCCCCGGCCGGACCGGCGGCCCACAGCCGCCACACCTGGGTCTCCGCCGGCGCGGTCGAGCGCGCCGCGAAGATGGTCCGCACCCAGCTCCTCCAGCCGCTGGCACACCAGTTCGGCATGTCGACCGAGCTGCTCCAGATCGCCGACGGCAAGATCACCTCGTACGACGGGGTCCTGTCGGTGACGGTGATGGAGGCGCTCGACGGCAAGGAGCTGTGGGCCACCGCCCAGTGCCGTCCCCACCCGACCGAGCCGCTCGACGAGTCCGGACAGGGCGACGCCTTCGTGGGCATGGCCTTCTGCGCCGTACGCGCGGTGGTGGACGTGGACATCGAACTGGGCGCGGTCCGGGTGGTCGAGATGGCGGTCGCCCAGGACGTGGGCCGGGTGCTGAACCCGGCCCAGCTCGCCGCCCGTATCGAGGCGGGCGTCACCCTCGGCGTCGGCACGGCCCTCACGGAGAACCTCCGTACGGCCCGAGGTGTCATCCGCCGCCCCGACCTGACGGGCTACGCCCTCCCGACCTCGCTGGACGCCCCGGACATCCGCATCGTGAAGCTGGTGGAGGAACGCGACGTCGTCGCCCCCTTCGGCGCGAAGGCGGCGAGCGCGGTCCCGGTCGTCACCTCCCCGGCGGCGGTCGCGGCGGCCGTCCGGGCGGCGACGGGCCGCCCGGTCAACCGTCTCCCGATCCGCCCCCAGGCCGCGGTGGCGCCGAACAACTGAGCGCGGCGCGCGTGCCGTGGTCCGGGGCCGCCGGGCCGGCCGTGGTCGTGCCGCGTCCCGCGTGCCGACGGTTCCGGCGACCCGCGCCCGCCGCGAGACGCGAGGCGGCACCCGTCCCGGAGTGGTGCCGGGCGGGTCTGTGCGTGAAGCGGGTCGGCGTACGAAACGGATCCGCGTACGGCACAAGTCCGCGCACGAAGCGGGTCGGCGCACGAAGCGGGTCGGCGTACGACGTCGGCCCGCGTGATCCGAACGGTTCACGCGCGCGTGACCCTGCTCCGACCGCCACGCGCGCGTGGCCTCGCTTCGGCCAGGCACCTCGCCCAGAGGGCCGACGACCGGAGCCCCCGCCTCCCCTCGTTTCCGCACCCTCCGGGCCCGCGTCAATCCGGTTGAGCCGCTGCGGCTCGCCCGCCTACCGTCCCCGTCATGACCGATCCCCTGCGCGCCGCCGCCGTCCTCATCACCGGAATCATGGCCTCCGGGAAATCCACCGTCGCCCAGGCCCTCGCCGAGCGCCTTCCCCGAGCCGCGCATGTCCGCGGGGACGCCTTCCGACGGATGATGGTCTCCGGGCGCGCCGAGATGACCTCCGACGAGGCGGACGAGGCGATGGCCCAACTGCGCCTGCGCCACCGGCTCTCCGCGACCGCCGCCGACCTCTACGCGGAGGCGGGCTTCACGGCGGTGGTCCAGGACATCGTCATCGGCGACGCACTGCCCTCGTACCTCGCCCTCGTCCGGACCCGCCCGCTGTACGTGATCGTCCTCGCCCCGGGGCCGGACGCCGTCGCCGCCCGCGAGGAGGGCCGGGCGAAGACCGGCTACGGGGGCGGCTGGACGGTCGAGTCCCTCGACGCCGTCCTGCGGGAGCGGACCCCGAGGTTGGGACTGTGGCTGGACACCGGCGAGCTGACCGTGAAGGAGACGGTGGACGCGATTCTGTCGGGCCTTGAGCAGGCGCGGATCTGACGGCGCGTACGAGTACGGGCCCGGTCGTCCGTCGCCCGATCCGGGCCTTGCGGCCTTTCGGGCGCGGCTGCCGGGTGCCGGGCTGCCGGGCCGGGCGGCCGCACATCCGGCCGGGGGTCCGGCGCTGGTCCCGCCCCGACTGGTCGCCGGGGCGGGTCGCGTACTGGAGGCCGTGACCGGAATCGAACCGGTGTAGCTCGTTTTGCGGACGAGTCCCTCAACCACTCGGGCACACGGCCGTGTGCTTTCCACTGACTCGAACCTAGGCAGCCGGATCCGTGGGGCCAAGGGAATGCCGCGTGCCGCAATACGACTGCCATACGCCGTTCACAGTCGTACGACCATGGGACCAGTCCGAGCCCGTCCAGCGACAGGGTTCACGGCGCTCTGCGCCCCTTACCCTTGGGCCATGACCGCCCTCGAACCCCGGGATGCCGGGGGTACACCGCCGATAGCCGACCCACCCCCGCCCGCACGGCCCGAGTCGCCCGACTCGCCCGAGTCGTCGGCAGGGGAGCGGACGGGGATCCTCGGGCGGGAGTACCGGGCGCTCAGCGTCGGGATCATCGCCGTCGTGCTGCTGATCGCGTTCGAGGCGACCGCCGTCGGGACCGCGATGCCCGTCGCGGCGCGGGAGCTGAACGGCGTGGCGGTGTACGCCTTCGCCTTCTCCTCGTATTTCACGACGAGCCTCTTCGCCATGGTGCTCTCCGGGCAGTGGGCCGACCGGGACGGGCCGCTGAGGCCGCTCGCCGCGGGGATCACCGCCTTCGGGTCGGGGCTGCTGCTCTCCGGGACCGCCCAGACGATGTGGATGTTCATCCTGGGGCGGGCCGTGCAGGGGCTCGGCGGCGGGCTGGTGATCGTGGCGCTGTACGTGGTCATCAGCCGCGCCTACCCGGAGCGGTTGCGGCCCGTGATCCTCGCCGCGTTCGCCGCCAGCTGGGTGATCCCGTCCGTCGTCGGACCGCTGGCGGCCGGCACGGTCACCGAACAGCTCGGCTGGCGGTGGGTCTTCGTCGGCATCCCGGTACTCGTCGTCTTCCCGCTGGCGCTGGCGCTGCCCGCGATCCGGCGCATGGCGTCCGGGCCGGCGGACCCGGACGCGCCGAGGCCGCTGTTCGACGGGCGGCGGATCCGGCTGGCGCTCGGCATCTCGGTGGGCGTCGGGCTGCTCCAGTACGCCGCCCAGGACCTGAAGTGGCTCTCTCTGCTCCCCGCCGCCGCCGGAGCGGCCCTGATGGTGCCCGCCGTCCTCGGGCTGCTGCCCAAGGGCACCTACCGGGCCGCCCGGGGCCTGCCGTCCGTCGTCCTGCTGCGGGGCATCGCCGCCGGGTCCTTCATCGCGGCGGAGTCCTTCGTACCGCTGATGCTGGTCACCCAGCGCGGGCTCTCCCCGACGATGGCCGGACTCTCCCTCGCGGCGGGCGGGCTGACCTGGGCGCTCGGCTCGTACCTCCAGTCCCGGCCGCGCATGGAGCCGTACCGGGAGCGTCTGATGACGATCGGCATGGTGCTGGCCGCGACGGCCATAGCGGGCGCGCCGAGCGTGCTGATCGAGTCGGTGCCGGTGTGGATCGTCGCCGTCGCCTGGGGCGTCGGCTGCCTCGGCATGGGCATGGTGATCGCCTCGACGAGCGTGCTGCTGCTCAAGCTGTCCGCGCCGGAGGAGGCGGGCGCGAACTCGGCCGCGCTCCAGATGTCGGACGGCCTCTCCAACGTCATGCTCCTCGCGGGCGGCGGCGCGGCGTTCGCCGCCCTCGGCGGCGGTTCGGTCGCGGGCCACGGGGTCGCGTCGGCGGACGGTTCCCACCCGGCGGCCTTCGCGGCCGTCTTCCTGCCGATGGCGGCGGTGGCCTTGGTGGGGGCGTGGGTGGCGACGAGGGTGGGGGCGCGGGAATCGCGGTGACACCGATTGGTACCATGCGGTACCGTCGGTTCATGGCTGGTCTGAATGTCAGGTTCACCGAAGAAGAGCTCACGGCCTTGCGGGAGCGTGCGGAGGCGGAGGGGCGAAGCATGCAGTCCTTCGCGCACGACGCGGTCGTCAGAGCCGTCAACGAACATGAACGGCTGTTCAACGAAGCGGCCGAGCATGTGCTGAATGTGAGCGAGGAGCTGAACCGGAGGCTCGCCTGATGCGGTACCTGACGCTCTCCGAGCTGTTGAACCTCGCGGATAGGCTCGGGGCACCGGATGTCCGGGACTACGGCCTCCTCGACTCGGCGCTCGCCCGGCCCCAGTCGAGTGTCTTCGGTCAGGACGCCTACCCTGACGTCTGGCACAAGGCTGCGGCGCTGATGGAATCGATCGCCCGCAACCATGGGCTCGTCGATGGGAACAAGCGCCTCGCTTGGTATGCCACCTGGGTCTTTCTGCACTTGAACGGGCATCCGCTGGACGCGGCCTTCGATGTGGACACGGCCGAACAGTTCGTCCTGGAGGTCTGCCAGGGCGGGTGCGACGTGCCGAAGATCGCGGCACGGCTTCCGCTGTTCGCCCGCTGACGCCTCGCGGTGCGAGGGCGATGTGAACTCCCTCGCACCCGCGACCGCTCCGGCCCCGTCCGACCCGGTACGGCGCGATCGCACCGGTAGGGTGGCCCGGTTGTCATACCCGCGACCCGTCACTTCCGTGACCCGTCACACCCGATGTGTCACTCCCGTGACACCCGAGCCCCGCCCGGACGAGCGCCGAACCGGAGACCGTGACTACTACCGCCTCCCACTCCCACCACCTCTCACCCGCCTTTCCCGGCCGCGCCCCCTGGGGCACGGCCGGCAAGCTGCGCGCCTGGCAGCAAGGGGCCATGGAGAGATACCTCCAGGAGCAGCCGCGCGACTTCCTCGCCGTCGCCACCCCCGGCGCCGGCAAGACCACGTTCGCGCTCACCCTCGCGTCCTGGCTGCTGCACCACCATGTCGTGCAGCAGGTGACCGTCGTCGCGCCGACCGAGCATCTGAAGAAGCAGTGGGCCGAGGCGGCGGCGCGGATAGGGATCAGGCTCGACCCCGACTACAGCGCGGGGCCGCTCAGCAAGGAGTACCAAGGGGTCGCCGTGACGTACGCGGGCGTCGGCGTACGGCCCATGCTGCACCGCAACCGCTGCGAGCAGCGCAAGACGCTGGTCATCCTGGACGAGATCCACCACGCCGGTGACTCCAAGTCCTGGGGCGAGGCGTGCCTCGAAGCCTTCGACCCGGCGACCCGGCGGCTCGCCCTGACCGGTACGCCCTTCCGGTCGGACACCAACCCGATCCCCTTCGTCACGTACGAGGAGGGCAACGACGGCATCCGCCGTTCCGCGGCCGACTACACGTACGGATACGGCAACGCGCTCAGCGACGGCGTCGTGCGGCCCGTCATCTTCCTCTCGTACAGCGGCAACATGCGCTGGCGCACCAAGGCCGGCGACGAGATCGCGGCGCGGCTCGGCGAGCCGATGACCAAGGACGCCGTCTCGCAGGCGTGGCGCACGGCGCTCGACCCGCGCGGGGAGTGGATGCCGAACGTCCTGCGCGCCGCCGACCAGCGGCTGACCGAGGTCCGCAAGTCCATCCCGGACGCGGGCGGTCTGGTCATCGCCACTGATCAGGACTCGGCCCGCGCGTACGCCAAGCTCCTGCGCGAGATCACCGGGACCTCCGCGACCGTCGTCCTCTCCGACGACTCGGGCGCGTCGAAGCGGATCGACGAGTTCAGCGAGGGCCAGGACCGGTGGATGGTCGCCGTCCGGATGGTGTCGGAGGGCGTCGACGTGCCGCGGCTGGCCGTCGGCGTGTACGCCACGACCATCTCCACGCCCCTGTTCTTCGCGCAGGCCGTGGGCCGTTTCGTACGGTCGCGCAGGCGCGGTGAGACGGCCTCCGTCTTCCTGCCGACCATCCCGATGCTCCTCGGCTTCGCCAACGAGATGGAGGTCGAGCGCGACCACGTCCTCGACCGGCCGAAGAAGGACGGCGAGGAGGATCCGTACGCCGAGTCCGAGAAGGAGATGGACGAGGCCAACCGGCAGGAGGACGAGGACACAGGAGAGCAGGACACGCTGCCCTTCGAGGCGCTGGAGTCCGACGCGGTCTTCGACCGGGTGATGTACAACGGCGCCGAGTTCGGGATGCAGGCGCACCCCGGCAGCGAGGAGGAGCAGGACTACCTCGGCATCCCCGGCCTCCTCGAACCCGACCAGGTGCAGATGCTGCTCCAGAAGCGGCAGGCTCGGCAGATCGCGCACAGCCGCAAGAAGCCCGACGCGGAGGCCGATCTGCTGGAGCTGCCCGCCGAGCGGCGGCCGGTCGTCTCGCACAAGGAACTGCTGGAACTGCGCAAGCAGCTCAACACGATGGTCGGCGCGTACGTCCACCAGAGCGGAAAGCCGCACGGGGTCATCCACACCGAGCTGCGGCGGGTGTGCGGCGGGCCGCCGAGCGCGGAGGCGACGGCCGGGCAGATCCGGGAACGGATCAAGAAGGTGCAGGAGTGGGCCACGCGGATGCGGTGAACCGGGTCGGTCGGCCGGGGCGGTGAACCGGGTTGGTCAGCCGAGGTGGTGAACCGGGTCGGCGGGCCGGGCCGGTGTGCCGGGTGGCCGGTCCCTGACGCGGTTCCGGATCCGGCCCGGAACCCGATGGGCCCGTGGGCTTCCGATTCCCCACACACGCTTCATGGTCAAATCGGCGCAAAGCGGGCTCATTTCGTATCAGTATGACCGGATTCTGGACGAGGTCTTCCGCTGAGCGAACCTGAGTGGTTACTGTCCCCGGAAATGCCAACGCCCCGTGGCAGCAGCGCCGCGGAGCGCAGCCGGTGTGCCATGGCCTACCGGCGGCCTCTGGGTGCGTCGCCGATGGGACCGGCGTCGCGACAACCGCGAGCGTCCGCCGTCACTCACTCCGAAGGAGGGGGCGTCGTGACCGCGGAGACCTCCCAGACGCTTGACCGGGGACTGCGTGTCCTCAAGCTGCTCGCCGACACCGACCACGGGCTGACCGTCACCGAGTTGTCCGGCAAGCTCGGTGTCAACCGGACGGTCGTCTACCGTCTGCTCGCCACGCTTGAGCAGCACGCCCTCGTCCGCCGCGACCTCGGCGGACGGGCCAGGGTGGGGCTCGGCGTACTGCGCCTGGGCCGCCAAGTCCACCCCCTGGTCCGGGAAGCCGCGATGCCCGCGCTGCGGTCACTCGCGGAGGACATAGGCGCGACCGCCCACCTCACCCTCGTCGACGGCGCGGAGGCGCTCGCCGTCGCCGTCGTCGAACCGACCTGGACCGACTACCACGTCGCCTACCGCACGGGCTTCCGCCACCCCCTGCACCGCGGCGCGGCGGGCAAGGCGATACTCGCGGCCCGCCAGGGCAACCCGAACGACCCCGGCTACACCCTCACCCACGGCGAGTTGGAGGCGGGCGCGAGCGGTGCCGCCGCGCCGCTCGTCGGAGTGACCGGCATAGAGGGCAGCGTCGGCGTCGTCATGCTCGCGGACTCGGTCCCCGAACGGGTGGGCCCCCGCGTGGTCGACGCGGCCCGCGAGGTGGCCGACGCGCTGCGCTGACGCGCTCGGGGGCGTGAGCACTATGAGCCGGGCATCGTGAGGGAGTCGTTCACATGGCGAAGATCGTCATCGACCTCGACGAGGACATGGTCGCCGAAGCCATGCGCATCTTCGGCACCAGGACGAAGGCGGAGGCCGTGCGTCTTGCCATGGAGGATGCCGTCAAGCGCCACCTGCGGCAGGAGTTCTTCGACGCCATGGACGCCGGCGAGCTCGACTTCAGCGAGATCATCGAGTCCACCGGCCAGTCCGCCGAATGGGTCGTCCCGCCCGGCACCGCCGACCGCTGAGCTTCCGACTGTGTCCCGTTCCTGGTCCGTACCGGCCGCCCGCGTCGGTCGTCCGCGCCAGACGCCGTGCCCACCGTCCGCACCGGGCGACAGGGCCCGCCCGTGCCCGGATAGATTGACACCGTGCTCTCCCGCCTCACACGTGCCCAAGCGATCCTCCTCAGCGCCGTGCCCGTCGTCGCGCTGCTCGCCGTCGTCGCGTTCGCGCCGCTGCCGTTCGTCATCGCCCAGCCCGGCACCACCGCGAACGTTCTGGGGGAGGTCAAGGGGACGCCGGTGATCTCGATCACCGGAGCGCCGGTGCGGAAGCCCTCGGGGGCGCTGCGCATGACGACCATCCTCGCGACCGGGCCGTCCGCCGATGTGGACGTGGAGGACGTGGTGGACGGCTGGTTCCGCGGCGACCGCTCCGTTCTGCCGCGCGACTCCGTCTATCCGTCGGGGAAGTCCGACAAGCAGGTCGAACAGGTCAACCTGAAGGCGATGCGGGAGTCGCAGCACGAGGCGACGCGGGCCGCGCTCTCGTATCTCGACGAGGATCCGGCCAAGGTGAAGGTCGAACTGAGGCTCGCGGACGTCGGCGGCCCCAGCGCGGGGCTGCTGTTCTCGCTCGGCATCGTGGACAAACTCGACGGTGACGGCGCCGGCGGCGATCTGACCGGCGGCCGGGTCATCGCCGGTACGGGCACGATCACCGCCGACGGGGAAGTGGGCGAGGTCGGCGGGGTCTCCCTGAAGACGCAGGCCGCCAAGCGGGACGGGGCGACCGTGTTCCTCGTGCCGAAGGGGGAGTGTTCGGACGCCCGGTCCGAGCTGCCCAAGGGCCTGCGGCTGATCCCCGTGACGACCCTTGAGGGCGCGGTGGAGTCCCTCCGGGCGCTGGAGAAGGGCGGCAAGGTCCCGGCCTGCTGAGCCCGCGTCACCCGTCTCGTACGGGGTGGGGCGAGCCGTTCCGACTCGCGCGTCGCGCCGCCCGGACCAAGCCCGGCCCGCCCCCGTTCATGCCGCCTGTGAACGCGGCACAGCCCGGCGGTGCTCCTTCTGCACCAGGCGCAGTCCCACCTCCACCAGCGTCCAGCCCAGTCGGGTACGCAGTTCGGGGCGCGGCGGAGACGGGGCCCGGACGCTCCGTGCCAGGCGGGCCGCGTCCGCCTCCGCGCGCAGGCGGCGGGATCGCTCGGCGTGGAGCCGCAGAAGTATCTCGGGGTGGTCGCCGGTCATCGCCCCTCGTCCTCTCCGGAGTCGGCGTGGGTTCCCGCCTGGGTTCCTGCGCGGGTGTCCGGGGCGGCGTCGGCGCGCGGGAAGGAGTGCAGATGCACCCGGAACCTCGCGGCGTCCGTCGCCTCGGGGGCCGGCTCCGCCTCCCGGTAGCTCTCGATCAGTTCGTGCACCTTCTCGTTCAGCTCAAGGGCCTGAGCGGGCGTCAGCCGGAGCGTGAAGTTGCTCAGGTCGGAGCTGCGCCGCCATGCGTCGGACCACTCGTGCGCCGTGCCGAGCCAGGTGCCGACCTCCTCCGTGTGGAGCCTCGCCACCTCGTGGATGTAGAGGTCGGCGGCTCCCCGTACGGCCGGATCCGGGTCGACGGAGAGGGAGTGGTCGACGCTCGTCCCCTCCTCCGACGCCTTCCACCACCGCTCCCGGCCCCTGCCCCGCTCGGGATCGTCCTCGACGAAGCCGTACGCGGCGAGCCGGCGCAGGTGGTAGCTGGTCGCCCCGCTGGACTCGCCCAGCCGCTCGGCCAGCCCGGAGGCGGTCGCGGGCCCGTGGTGGCGGAGCGCGTTCAGCAGCCGGATGCGCAGGGGGTGGGCGAGGCCCCGCAGGGTGCGCGGATCGAGGGGGCGGTAGGTGCTACCGCCGCGGGACGACCGGCGGTCTCGTCCTGCGGCAGCGGCGCGGTCACCGCCGCCGTGCGCGGGTTCGCCCTCTCGGCGGGGCTCGGTTCCGGGTTCGGCAGGTTCGGGCATGATGCAAAGGTATCTTTGCAGAGGATGCGTTGCAAGGGTTCCTTTGCATTCGCTTCTCGGCGTGCGTACCTCTCGGTGTCCCCCACCCGCCCTCGCCCCTCCGGCCGCCCCCGCTACCCCTTCTTGATGAACCCCTCCGCGATCAGCCAGTCCTTCGCCACCTCGTGCGGGTCCTCTCCCGCCACGTCCACCCGCGCGTTCAGCTTCTGCGCGACCTCGGTCGTCAGCCGTGCGCTCAGCGGATTCAGCAGCTCGGCGATCACCGGCCACTTCTCGATCGTCGCGCTGTGGATCTCCGGCGCGGCGTTGTAGTTGGGGAAGAAGTGCTTGTCGTCCGCGAGCGTGTCCAGGTTCATCGCCTTGATCCGGCCGTCCGTCGTGTACACCTCGCCGAGCAGACAGGAATCGGACTTCGACACCTGTGTGTAGATGATCCCGGCGTCCATCTTCTTGATGTTCCCCGCCGGGATCCGCATGCCGTACGCCTTCTCCATGCCCGGCAGACCGTCCTCGCGGGACGCGAACTCGTTCTCCACGCAGATCGTCACGGCCGAGGGGTTCTTCGCCGCCAGCGCCGCCACGTCGGAGAGTGTCTTCAGCCCGTATTTCGCGTTGTTCTTCTTGCTGATCGCGAGCGAGTAGGTGTTGTCGAGCGTGGACTGCGGCAGCCAGGTGACTCCGTTCTTCCGATCGGCGTCCCGCACCGCCCGCCACTGCTCCCGCGGATCGGCGATCGGTTTCTGCTTGCCCTGATAGGTGATCCAGGCCGTGCCGGTGTACTCGTACATCGCGTCCGCGTCGCCGTTCACGACGGCCTCGCGCGCGCTGATGGACCCCGGCAGATTCGTCCGGTCCAGCACCTCCGCGCCGGCCGCCTTGAAGATCAGGCCGATCATCTGGCCCAGGATGATGTTCTCGCTGAAGTTCTTCGAGGCGACCGTCAGGGACGCGCCCTTGAGGGGCTCGCCCCGGCCGACCGAGCCCGGCTCGACGTCGTCCACCATCGGGGAGCCGCTCTTGAGCCCGCAGCCGGTCAGCAGGACCAGCCCGGCGAGCAGCAGAGCCCCCTCGCGGGTACGGAAACGCATCATCATGCCTCCAGCCCGCGCGGCGTCAGCGTCAGCTCGGCCAGCGACGCCAGCCAGTCCACCAGCAGCGCCAGCGTCACCGTCAGCACCGAGCCGAGGACGAGGACCGGCATCCGCTGGGTCTGGATGCCCGAGGTGATCAGATCGCCGAGTCCGCCACCGCCGCCGAAGGTCGCCAGGGTCGCGGTGCCCACGTTCAGTACGAGCGCGGTCCGCACCCCCGCCAGGATCAGCGGCACGGCCAGCGGCAGTTCGACCTTCACCAGCGAGCCGAGCGCGGACATCCCGATCCCGCGCGACGCCTCCACCAACCGCGGGTCGATCGCCCGCAGCCCCGCCACCGTATTGGAGAACACCGGCAGCACCGCGTAGACGACCATGCCCACGATCGCGGTGGACGGACCGATGCCGAGCCAGATCACCAGCAGCGCCAGCAGACCGATCGCCGGGGTCGCCTGGCCGATGTTGGCGAACGCGGTGACCACCGGGGCGGCCTTGGCCAGCCCCCGCCGGGTGAGCGCGATCCCCAGCGGGATCGCGATGATCAGCACCCAGAAGGTGGAGATCGCGGTGAGCCGGATGTGCTGCCACAGCCGCAGCCGCACATTTCCGCCGGCCAGGGAGTTCCGGGCGATCGCGTCGAGATGGACGTTGTCGATCCACACGTAGGTGATCAGCAGGGCGACCGCCACCACGGCCGGCAGGAACACCAGCTTCCGCCAGGTGATCCGGCGCACGGGAGCCTTCGGGGGCGGTGGGGGCGCTTGCTCCGCCCGGCCCAGTGCCTCGTCGCCGTCGCCGCCCGTATCGCCGAAAACGGGATCCGCGACCTGTCCGGGCGACCGCCCGGCACCCGGGCTCACTCCCCGCCCTCCTGCGCCGTCTCGGTCTGATGCGCGCGCAGTCCCTCCAGATCGTGCCGGTGCTCGATGGCGGCCAGCCGGTCGGCTTCGAGGAGTTCGTGTACGGAGTTCATCAGCGTCTCCATGTCCACCACCCCGATGAACTCCCCGCGCCGCCCGGTCACGGCGACCCGCCCGCCCGAGTCGGTGAGCACCGCTTCCAGGGCGTCCCGCAGGGTCGCGTCCCGCGTGACGGTGTCGTGCACCAGTTGCCCGGCGCGCGCCAGCGAACCCCTGGCACGCATCAGATCGCCGCGCCGCAGCCATTTGTACGGACGGGCCCGCCTGTCCAGCAGCAGCAGTTCGTTGTGGTGCCCGGTCCGCAGCTTGTTGAAGATCGACTGGAGCGGGTCGTCCACCGTGACGGTGGGGAAGTCCGCGATCTCCACATCCCGTACGCGGCTGAGATTGAGTCTCTTCAGCGCCGCACCCGCGCCGACGAACCCGGAGACGAAGTCGTCGGCCGGATTGGTGAGGATGGCCTCCGGAGTGTCGAACTGGGCGATGTGCGAACGCTCCCGCAGGACCGCGATCCGGTCGCCGAGCTTGATGGCCTCGTTGAAGTCATGGGTCACGAAGACGATGGTCTTGTGCAACTCGTGCTGAAGTCTGATCAGTTCGTCCTGAAGGTGATCGCGGGTGATCGGATCGACGGCCCCGAAGGGCTCGTCCATCAGCAGTACGGGAGGGTCGGCGGCGAGCGCCCGCGCCACGCCCACCCGCTGCTGCTGCCCGCCGGAGAGCTGGCGCGGATAGCGGTCGTGGAACTCCCTCGGGTCGAGGCCCACCAGATCGAGCATCTCCTCGACGCGCTCCCGCACCCGCGACTTCGACCAGCCGACCATCTTCGGCACCAGCGCGATGTTCTCCGCGACCGTCATGTGGGGGAAGAGCCCGGAGGACTGGATCGCGTAGCCGACCTTCCGCCGCAGCTTCACCGGGTCGATGCCGGTGACGTCCTCGTCGCCGATCCTGATCCGGCCGGACGACGGCTCGATCAGCCGGTTGATCATCTTCAGCGTGGTCGACTTCCCGCAGCCCGACGGGCCGACGAAGATCACCGTCTCGCCCGGCTTGATCTCCATCGAGACGTTGTCCACGGCGGGATTCGGACTGCCCGGATAGCGCTTGGTGAGATTCTCCAGCTCGATCCCCGCACCCGTGTTCCGGGTGGTTCCGGCACCACCCGGGCCGCACGCACCACCGGCACCGCCCGTGCCCCCTGCGGCCGTCTTCCCGGTGGTCCCGTCCGTCGTCGGGGCGGCGTCCGGACCGCCCGTGGTCCGGGTGGTTCCTGAAGCCTCAGTCACGGATCCCCCTCGGGATGGTCAGCCGTCCCAGCAGTACGTACGCGGCGTCGAAGAGCAGGGCGAGCACGACGATCCCGAGGGTCCCCGCCAGCACCTGGTTGAGCGCGTTGGCGCTGCCCAGCGAGGCGATGCCGCGGAAGATCTCATTGCCGAGGCCGGGCCCGGAGGCGTACGCGGCGACCGCGGCGATGCCCATCAGCATCTGGGTGGAGACCCGGATCCCCGTGAGGATCGGCGGCCACGCCAGCGGCAGCTCCACCCGCATCAGCCGGGCCGTACGGGACATCCCGATGCCCTTCGCCGCGTCCACCAGCGAGGGATCGACCCCGCGGAGCCCCACGACGCAGTTGCGGACGATCGGCAGCAGCCCGTACAGCGTCAGGGCGATGACGGTCGGCGCCACCCCGAGGCCCACCAGCGGGATCAGCAGGCCGATCAGGGCGAGGGAGGGGACGGTGAGCATCGTGGCCGTGGTGGTGACGGCGAGATCGCCCCCCACCGTGCTGCGGTAGGTCAGCGCGCCGAGCGCGATGCCCAGCACGGTGGCGATCACCATGCACTGAAAGACGACGCTGGCGTGCTGAAAGGCATCCGTGAGCAGTTGCTGGTGACGCGTCACCAGATACTCCCAGAAGCTCACTCGCCCCTCCCTCACTTTCACTGCCCGAGGCGGCTCAGTCCGGGGCGTCGTCCGCGGCCTGCTCCACCAGCGGGATGATCCGCAGCGGCACCGGGTTCTCCATGACGATCGCCGTGGAGGCCCGGACGATGCCATCAAAACCGACAACCCGATCGATCACCCGTTGGAGATCGGCGTTGGAGCGCGCCACCAGACGGCAGAACATGTCCCCCTGCCCCGTCGTGGTGTGCAGCTCCAGCACCTCGGGGACGCCCGCCAAGTGGGCCCGTACATCGGTGCCTTGCCCCTGTTTGATCTCCAGCGTCGCGAACGCCGTCACGGGGTAGCCGAGGGCCGCCGGATCGACGTCCGGGCCGAATCCGCGGATGACTCCATTCGACTGAAGCCGGTCGAGCCTCGCCTGTACGGTTCCGCGCGCCACGCCCAGCCGCCGCGACGCCTCCAGCACTCCGATGCGCGGCTCACGGGCCAGCAGCACGATGAGCCGGCCGTCCAGATGATCGATCGCCATTCGGTGTCTCCCCGAGAGTCGTCCGGAACGCCATTCCGGTGGTCATCCTGTACAGAAAGTCCGGCCATCCTCCATCCGGGCTGGGCGGATTGCCCAGAGGAATGACGAACTATTGCGCACCTTGTGGATCGGGTGGAGCCTGCCCTTATGACTGAGACCATCGAGAACCACCCCACCACCGCGCGCGAGGCCGACCCCTTCCCGGTCAAGGGGATGGACGCGGTCGTCTTCGCCGTCGGCAACGCCAAGCAGGCCGCGCACTACTACTCCACCGCCTTCGGCATGCGGCTCGTCGCCTACTCCGGACCGGAGAACGGCAGCCGCGAGACCGCCAGTTACGTCCTGGAGAACGGCGCCGCCCGGTTCGTCTTCACCTCCGTCATCAAGCAGTCCACCGAGTGGGGCGGCTTCCTGGCCGGACATGTCGCCGAGCACGGCGACGGCGTCGTCGACCTCGCCATCGAGGTCCCGGACGCCCGTGCCGCGTACGCGTACGCCACCGAGCACGGCGCGCGCGGCATCACCGAGCCGCATGAGCTGAAGGACGAGCACGGCACGGTCGTCGTCGCCGCGATCGCCACCTACGGCACGACCCGGCACACCCTCGTCGAGCGCTCCGGCTACGACGGCCCCTATCTGCCGGGCTTCGCCGCCGCCGACCCGATCGTCGAGCCGCCCGCCAAGCGGACCTTCCAGGCCATCGACCACTGCGTGGGCAATGTCGAACTCGGCCGGATGAACGAGTGGGTGGCCTTCTACAACAAGGTCATGGGCTTCACGAACATGAAGGAGTTCGTCGGCGACGACATCGCCACCGAGTACTCCGCCCTGATGTCGAAGGTCGTCGCCGACGGCACGCTCAAGGTGAAGTTCCCGATCAACGAGCCGGCGATCGCGAAGAAGAAGTCCCAGATCGACGAGTATCTGGAGTTCTACGGCGGCGCGGGCGTCCAGCACATCGCGCTCGCGACCAACGACATCGTCGCCACCGTACGGGCCATGCGCGCCTCCGGTGTCCAGTTCCTGGACACCCCGGACTCGTACTACGACACGCTCGGCGACTGGGCCGGCGAGACGCGGGTGCCGGTCGAGACCCTGCGCGAGCTGAAGATCCTCGTCGACCGCGACGAGGACGGCTATCTGCTCCAGATCTTCACCAAGCCGGTGCAGGACCGGCCGACGGTCTTCTTCGAGATGATCGAGCGCCATGGCTCGATGGGCTTCGGCAAGGGCAACTTCAAGGCGCTGTTCGAGGCGATCGAACGGGAGCAGGAGAGGCGCGGCAACCTCTGAGCGCGGGGCTGGTCGACCCGGTCCGGCGGCTCGGCGGGCTGGTCGGCCCGGTGCGTCAGGTGGCCACGGTCCGCCCGGTGCGTCTGGTGGCCATGGTCGGCCCGGTGCGCCTCGGCGGTTCGCGGCCGTTTCTCAGCTGTTCCGGGCGGGTCCCGGCGGTTCTCGGCGGAGCCCGGAGAACCGCCGGGACCCGCCGTCCGTCCTCGCCGTCCTCGCCGTCCTCGCCGTCTCGCCGTGTCCCGAGGGGCCGTGGAGCCCCGTGAGGCCAGGGACCACCGGCGTAGTCCCGGCGCATCCCGGCGAGTTCAGAACACCCGCCGGGAACCATCGGTCCCGCCCGCCCCGCCCTCCGTTCCCGGGAGTTGCCTACGATCGTTGCCGTGTGCGCCCATGTGATGATCGCCGAGGACGACGACAAACAGGCCGAACTCGTCCGCCGCTACCTCGAACGCGACGGCCATGCCGTCACCGTCGTACGCGATGGCCGCGCGGCCATCGAATCCGTCCGCCACAGAGCGCCCGACCTGCTCGTCCTCGATGTGATGATGCCCAAGGCCGACGGCCTGGACGTCCTGCGCATCCTGCGGGCCGAGGCGCACGAACTGCCGGTGCTGATGCTCACGGCACGCTCCACCGAGGACGATCTGCTGCTCGGCCTCGACCTCGGCGCCGACGACTACATGACCAAGCCCTACAGCCCCCGCGAGCTGATGGCCCGCGTCCGCACACTCCTGCGGCGCACCCGCAAGGCCCCGTCCGCCGACACCGACCGTCTGCTGAAGGTCGGCACCCTGGTCATCGACCCCGAGCGGCACGAGGTCACCCTCGACGACACCCGGATCGACTGCACGCCCGGAGAGTTCCGCATCCTCGCCGCGATGGCGACCGAACCCGGCCGGGTCTTCACCCGGCAGCGGCTCCTCCAGGAACTCCACGGCTACGCCCGCTACATAGGCGACCGGACCGTCGACGTCCACATCATGAATCTGCGCAAGAAGGTCGAATCCTCGCCGCGGAGACCCACCCGACTGCTCACGGTCTTCGGCGTCGGCTACAAGATGGTCGACCCGGCGAAACGGGCCGACCGTGCGCAGCCGTAAGCCTCGACGGGCACGGCGGCCGGGGCGGGCGCAACGGCGGCTGCCGCTCCGCAAGAGTCTGCTGGGACGCCTGCTCGCCGTCTCCGCGCTGGTCGCCCTCTGCTCGGTCGGAGCCACCGCCTGGCTGGCCGCCCAGACCACCTCCGGAGCCATCAGGAAGGAGCAGGGGCAGAACCTCTCCAACGACGCCCGCGTCTACAACACTCTCCTCGGATACGCCGCCACCCACCCCGAGTGGGACGGCGTCCAGCAGACCGTGCGGGACCTTGCCCGGCAGTACGACCGCCGGATCGCCCTCACCACCGCGGACCGGCGGCCCATCGCCGACTCCGCCACCGGGGCCGCGCCCCCCGCGCTCCCGGAGAAGGCGTCGGCCGTCGTCGACCCGCTCTCGGCGGACACCGCGCTCAACCCCGCCGTCCAGCAGAACGGCGGCGAGACGACGGACCGCATCGACCCGCGCGCCGTCGGACCGTTCCAGCTGCCGCGGGCGGAACGCGCCCGGCTGCGCCAGACCGCGGAACGGATCGCGTCCTGTCTGCGCCGGTGGAACATCGAACCGAACATCCTGTACGCCCCGAGCGGCCGCCCGCACGTGGAGTTCCCCGGCAGCGAAGCCGATGAGAAATACCGCGACTCCATGTGCTCGTACGTCACGCTGGACGAGCCGACCACGACCGAACGCACGGCCCTCGCCGCACTCAACAAGCTGTCCGACGCCTGCCTGAGCCGCCAGGGACTGCGGCACGTTCCCCTGCGCCTCGACTCGTCGTCGTGGCGGGAGATGGGAGTCGTACGGAACGACATGAGGCTCGCCATCCGGCCCGTCCCCCTGGGCACCGTGGAATGGGGAGGCATCAGCGCGGACGGGTCCAAGCGCCTCAGTATGATGGTCGCGGACCGGGCCGTCTCGTCCTGTGTGGAGACCGCGCGCCGTGAGCAGCTCGCCACCTACGTCTCCGCCCCCGCACTGCTGTTCATCAGCGACCCCGACGGCACGACCGACCCCGGCTTCGCGCTCTCCCCGGACAACACCGCGCGCATCGCCGCGGCCGCCGCCCTCGTACTCGCCCTGACCGTCGGAGCGTCCGTGCTCGCCGCCACCCGGCTCGTACGGCCGCTGCGAGCCCTGACCGGAGCCGCCCAGCGGATGAAGGACGGCGAGAGCGGCGACCCCGTCCCCGTCCGCTCGGACAACGAGATCGGACGGCTGGCCGCCGCGTTCAACGACATGGCCGCGCACCGCGCCCGGTTGGAGACCCAGCGCCGGGAGATGGTCAGCGACGTTGCCCATGAACTCCGTACCCCGCTGAGCAACATCCGCGGCTGGCTTGAAGGAGTCCAGGACGGCATCGCCGAACCCGACCCCGCGTTCGTCTCCTCGCTGCTGGAGGAGGCCCTCCAGCTCCAGCACATCATCGACGACCTCCAGGACCTGGCCCAGGCCGACGCGGGTGCGCTGCGGCTCAGCCCGGGACCGGTCAGGATCGACGAACTGCTCGGTCAGGTCGCCGCCGCGCACCAGGGGAGGGCGGACGCGTCGGGCGTCACGGTGAAGGTCTCCGTCCCCGACAGGACGCCCCCGCTGACGGCCGATCCGGT
Organism: Streptomyces sp. NPDC004838; assembly: GCF_053600955.1. NCBI lineage: Bacteria > Bacillati > Actinomycetota > Actinomycetes > Kitasatosporales > Streptomycetaceae > Streptomyces > Streptomyces sp. NPDC004838. The sequence continues at coordinate 70,724 of NZ_JBSGAW010000010.1, forward strand.
CCGGCTGCGCCAGGCGGTCGGCAATCTGGTCTCCAACGCGGTGCGCCACACCCCGCGCGGCGGCGCGGTCACTTTGCGGGCGTACGGCAGCGAAACCCGGGCCGAGGGGGCCGAGCGCGCCGACGCGACGGGGGATCGGGCTCTCGTGGAAGAGGTCGTCGTGGAGGTCGCCGACACGGGCGAGGGCATCCCGGCGGACGATCTGCCGCATGTCTTCGACCGCTTCTGGCGGGCCGAGAAGTCCCGCAGCCGACGCACGGGCGGGAGCGGGCTGGGTCTCGCGATCGTACGGAAGCTGGCGGAGGCGCACGGCGGCCGGGCGGACGCGGTGAGCACGGTGGGGGAGGGGGCTCTCTTCACGCTCCGGCTGCCGGCGGCGGGCCCGCGGGTCCCCGGTCGAGACCCCGGCGGCGGACCAGGCGGCGACCCTGATGGCGACAACACAGCGATCTGACAGGTTCCTCACAACCTCGGTCCAGCCTGTCGGTGTGTCCGGACGGCCTGTCAGCACAGCGGCCGTTCCGGGTGCCACCGAGACCGAGCTGGAATGGAGCCATCCGTATGTCCCCACGCCTCACCCTGCGTTCCCTCGCCGTCGCCTCCTTGGCGATCGGCGCCGTGCTCGTCCCCGGCACCGCCGCCTCCGCGGACGAAAAGCCGAAGCCGAAGCCCTCGCCGTCTGTGGTGCCCCTCGGCGACTGCCGCATCTCCCCGGAAACAAAGGGGGACGGCGAGAAGATCAAGCTCTGTACGGGTACGAAGTGGGGCGGCGTGGTCCCGCGCGGCGTGGTCCCGCGCGGCGGGGTCGCGGCCGGTGAGCGGCCCGCCGCCGAGGAGAACGGCGGCACCGCCACCGCTACGACCACCGCCATCGCCGGAACGGCCGCCGCGACGCTGCTCGCGGCAGGCGGATACGTCCTGATCGGCCGCCGCAACGCGGCCCGCGGCAACGGCTGACCCGTCCCCATCCGCGGTGGCACGGTCACCTCACCGCTCGGACGGTGCCACCGCGAACCCGCCCCCGCCGCCGCTACCGCCGTCCCGCCGTCACCGTCGTTCCGCAGGCCCTGGAGCCCCCGATGACCCGCGCGTCCGTCCGTCACTCCCTCGCCCTCGCCCTCTCCCTCGGTCTGGCCACGGGCTGCTCCTCCGCCGCCGAACCCACCGCGACCTCGGCGTCCCCGCCGGCCTCGTCCGCCCCGTCCCCGAACGCGACCGCTCCCGGCCAGCAGGACCAGCCGAACCAGCCGGTCACGTCCGCCGCCGCGCCGGTCCGGGTCACCGTCCCCTCCCTCGGCATCAACAGCTCCCTGATGCGACTGGGCCTCAACAAGGACGGAACGGTCGAGGTCCCGCCCCCGGAGAAGGGCATGACCGCGGGCTGGTACACCGGCGCGCCCGCGCCCGGCGAGCCCGGAGCCGCCGTCATCATCGGCCACAACGAGACCAGGGACGGCCGGGCCGTCTTCAAGGACCTGAAGAAGATCGCCAAGGGTGCGGAGATCACCGTACGCAACACCAAGGGCGTCACCGCGCGCTTCACGGTCACCAGGACGGAGACCGTCAAGAAGACGGCCTTCCCCACGGAGCGCGTCTACGGCCCCACCGACTCCCGCGAACTCCGTCTGATCACCTGCGACGGCGGCTTCGACGCGGCGGGCCACCCCGTCGACAACCTCATCGTCTACGCGACCTTGCGCTGAACTCGCCCGTCCCCTGCGCCTTGTTTGAACGTGCGGGAGTGTCTAATCATCGACCCTGTCTCACATGCGGTGGTGACAGAACGTCATCGCTGATGTGCCTGGTCCGGGCTCCGAGGAGAGCAGTCGACGACGCACCGTCGAGCGGAACGGACACGGTATCCACGGTCGTGGCACCCGTGCTGGTCTGGGAGCGTTTCTGTCAGCCACGGCGACTACCTACCGTCACCACCGCATGTGAGACAGAGCCGAGTTCCGTACACGCCCCCGGCCTCCGGCTGCCAGTCCCACAGGTGCACGGTGGTGCCGGTACGCAGCGGTGCGCCCTGCTCCTCGATCCCCCGTCGCCTCGCCACGGTGAACAGGGCTAATGAAGAGACTGACCGCGATGGCCAAGGCTTCCCCCGCCGATCAGCAGGTCAGGCATGTGGGGGTGCTGTAGCCGGTGCTCAGTTCGGTCCACAGTGAGGTGGAACTCCTGCGGGCCGGGGCGGCCCGCTGCTTCGTAGGCCGTGAGCACTTCTTCGGCGCGGTCCCACAAACGGGTTGGCCCGGCCTGTTGTACATCAAGGTGTTCGCCGCTGGGGGTGAGCGTGGCGGTGGAGCCGGTGGTGGTGTCGATGAGGCGGGTGGTGCCGTCGAGGGTGGTGATCTGGGTGGTCGGCAGGGCGCACTGGATGAGGAACCGGGTGAAGAAGGCTTCCTCGGTGGCTTCGGTGAGCCAGGAGAGGGAGTGCTGGCTGGTGGTGGGGGACACACCGGTGAGGAGGGTGTTCCAGTGAGCGGGATTGCCGAAGGCGGGGGGCTGGTGGGGGCGGGCGAGCATGAAGGAGACGGTGCCCGGCAGGAGGGGGCCGGTGGCTGTGCCGTCGTCGTGGATGGTGAGGAGGGTGCGGGCGAAGGCGAACTGCCAACCGCCGAGCGTGGTGAGGATCTTCCCGCCCGGGCGGGTCTGGGCGATCCACATCGGCGGGATGGCGCGCACGGAGCAGGCGGCGACGATCCGGTCGAACGGGGCGGAAGGCCAGTAGCCGTACAGACCGTCGGCGATGGCGAGGTCGGGGGTGTGGCCGAGGCCGTACAGGCTGGTGGCTGCCTGGTCGAGCCGGTGGGCGTCGACTTCGAGAGAGGTGATGGAGCCGGATCCGTAGCGTTCGCAGGCCAGGGCGGTGGAGTAACCGGATCCGGTGCCGATCTCCAGGATGTCCTGCCCTTCGCTGAGGTCCGCGTCCTGCCACATGCGCACGACCAAAGACGGCAGGGTGGATGAAGAGGTAGGGCTGCCTCCGTCCCGAGGGGTCGGGTTGTCCCAGTGCGGTTCCTCGCCGTCGAGCTGGGTGACGAGTGTCTGGTCAGTGTAGGCGGCGCTCAGCCACCGGTCGGGATCGAGGCGGGCGGTGACGGGCTCCCACCAGGTCATCCCCTGCGGTGAGGGTTTCTCGGCGGGCAGGTAGAACCCGGGCGTGAACGCGTGCCGTGGCACGGTCTCCAAAGCCCTGCGCCACCCCTTGAACTCGCCGGGTTGCGCGACGGCGGCGGCCAGCTCCCCGCGCAGGGCCAGCGCCCGTTGCTCCAGATCGGTCTCGCGGGCACCGGTCATGCGGTGGGTCCTTCCATCAGCAGGCGGGCGAAAGCAACGGCGATCTCGGTGGAGTCCGGCAGCCATCCCCACTGTCCATTGGGGTTGCACTCGATGAACGTGAACCGCTCCGGCGCACCCTCGGGCAGGTCCTCCCTCAAAGCGAAGTCGAAGCAGCCGAACACCAGCCCGAACTCGTCCAGGTAGGCGAACAGCGTCTCCGCCACCTCCGGCGGCACGGACACGGGCCGGTGCTCCAAGGCGTCCCAGTCGCCTCGGCGCCAGTCCAGCGCCCCGTCCGGGGTTGTGATCCGCTGCGCGAAGATCCGTCGGCCCACCACGGTGATCCGGGCATCCGCCGTCTTCGGCACCTCGGCTTGGAAGAGGTGGGCCGTCAGGACAACAGAATCATCCAGCGATTCCGGGTCTACCCGCTGCGTCCAGATCGCACCCGCCAGACCGTCGCCTGACACCGGCAGACCCCGGAACGCCTTGTAGACCACCGGACGGTGCACGGCCATGAACTCCCGTGCCTGCTCCGGGGCGTTGGTGATCAGCGTCGGCGGGACCACCAGCCCGATCCTTGAGGCAGTCTGGAGCTGAGCCGCCTTGAACTCCGCGCGGGCGACGGCGGCGGGATGATTCACGTACTGGCAGCTCGGGAGATTCGCCAACACACCCCCGAGGCCGTGTCTCGCCTCTGCCGCGGCGAAGGCCCGCACCTGCTCACCTGCACCCTCGAGGTGCGGCATAAGCCAGGGATTCGGCCGCCGGTAGTACACGGCCCCGATCTCCTCCAGTGCCACCGCGCGGCTCGGAGTCCGCAAAGATCCCGACCACCCCCGCACGCCCAGGGCCGCCCCGAAAACGAGATCAGGGCCGATGCCCGCCGGATCGACGCGCACCACCCGCGCACCGAGGGTGTTCAGCTCCTCGATCACGAGGTCTGCGGTGACGTCTTCCAGGGAGGTCACCACCATTACCGTCTGGCGCACCGGCTAGTCGGATTCAAAGTCGGTGGTGACATCGTCCTGGACTTGAGGCTTCGGCGCCTGACCATCGCCACCGCCCGATCCCCCGGACATCGATGCCGTCCCCTTCGTTTTGCTCGTGCCGTGCTTCCCCATCTCGACGACCGCACCGTTCGCGTCGGTGTAGCGGGCCAGCTGTGTCACGGGGTCCAGCTCCACCCGCGCATACGGCGGCGGAGACACCGGCAACCGGTCAGTGACCAAACGTAATCCCCACGGAGCGTCCAGCATCGACCCGCCTCTCGGCTTACCCGACCAGACCGTCCCGGGCACCTGCCTCCAGGACATCAATACGACGTTACGTGCCCTCCCGCCCCGAGCACCAGTGAACCCGGAAACGTCCGGTGAACCCTTACGGGTTCGGGGTGCGGTGGTGTCCGCTGGTTCCGGGGCGGGACCGGGAGGCCGCCCGGGGTTCTCCTACGAGGAGGGAGTGGCCCTGACAGAGAGACGGCGGTCCGGGCGCGGCGTATCGCACTACCGCGAGCCCTCAGTCGGTCCCCGCCCCCGCAGGCGCGCTCGTGCCTGGCGTCGAAGGACCAGCCCCCGGTGCCCCCGGCGGCGACGGCGACTCCCGGCGTGGCCCCGCACTCGGACCGGCGTCGGCACCGGGCGCCGATCCCGTACCCGTACTCGCGGTGGGCTCCGCGCCAGGCCCGGACCCCGCGCCGGACCCGGACGCCGCTTCCGTACTGGCATCGGGACGGGGACCCGAACCCGCGCCGGGCCCCGTACCTACAACCGACCCTGTACCCGCGCCGGGCCCCGCGCCCGGCCCCGGCCCGGATCCTGCATCCGAGCCCGCCGCCCCCGTCCGCTTCTGCCTCTCCCCGTCCTCGTTCTCGTTCTCCCCGCCCTCCCGGTCCGCGCCCTCACCCGGCCCTCCCGCCGACGGCTCCCCCAGAGCCTTCAGCGTGCCGCGCGCCGCCGGAGCGAGCAGCGGAGAGAAGTGCGGGTTGATCCGGAGCGCCTCGGCGACATGGCGGCGCGCCGGGCCGTAGAGGCCGAGGGTGCGTTCGATCTCGCCCCGGTGGTAGGAGAACAGCGGGCTCAGCGGCCCCTCGTCCGTCGCGCGCCTGGCGAAGGGCAGCGCCTCGTCCGGCCGCTCCGCCCGGAACAGCGCCCATCCCAGCGCGTCCGCGATCTGAACGCTGTGCCGGCCCCGGTCCCACTCGGCCCGCAGCCGGCGCACGGCCGCCTCGGGCTCGCCGTGGTCGGTCTCGTACCGGCCGAGGACCAGTTCCTGGTTGACTCCGTGCGCCGCAGCCCGCTCCGCGGACCGCCGCATCCGCTCGTACTGGCCGGCGGCGTCCTCGCGGAGGCCCAGCGACTCGTACAACTCGCCCGCCTCCAGCGCGTACTCGGGCAGCGGCGTCCTCACCAGCGCCGCCTGGTAGTCGCGCAGAGCGTCGTCCGCGCGCCCGAGCGCCGCCAGCGCCCGGCCCCGCGAAACCAGCGACGCGTAGTGGTCGGGGGCCAGCCGCAGCACCTCGCCGTAGGTCTCTGCCGCCTCCCGAGGCTCGCCCCGCTCCCAGGCCAGCTCGCCGAGCCGCCAGAGCGCCGCCGCCTTCTCCGGCCGCGCCTTCGCGGCGGCCACCGCGTCCGACGCGTTCACCGCCGCGTCCTCGCGCCAGCCGCGGTCGCGGTAGACCCGCGCGGACACGCTCCGGGCCCGCGACCCGTCGGACAGCTTCCGGAGCGTCTCCAGCGCGGTTTTGGTGGCCTCGTAGTCACCGAGCCCGCTGTACGCGTCGATCAGCGCGGGATACACCGTCCACTGTCGCGGCTTCCGCTCCCGCGCCCGCTCGGCGAAGTCAAGGGCCGCGGGAAAGTCCTGGCGCGCGTTGGCCAGCACCGCGAGCCCCAGCAGGGCGTCCGTGTTGCCCGCGGCCTCCGGCCGGGCCTCCAGTGAACGGCGCAGCGCCCTCTCCGCCTTTGAGAACGCGGCCCACTCCGCCAGCCGCGACCCCCGCTCGGTGTACGCGGAGCCCAGCGTCGCCCAGGACTCCCCGTCCCGTGGGTGCTTCCGCAGCCACCGCTCCCGGTCGGCGATCAGCGCGTTCAGATCCGCGAGCGACGAGGGCACGCCCGAGCCCGCCGCCGCTCCGGCCCGCGCGGCCGGTCCCGGCGCGGGCCCCGGACCCTGCCCGCCGCCGGGGACGGCCACGAGGATCCCGGCGATCAGCACCGCCGCGACCAGCGCGCCGACCGCCGTGTTCTTCATCACTTCGCCGTTCATGATGATCACTTTGCGTCAGTGCACCGCCGGTACGAAGAACGCACTCCGCCCTGTGCGGTGGAACGGAGCCGGGTTCACACCGATGGCCCCGAGTGCGACGCTGGAGCCATGAGCGATCTTTCTGACCTTCCCGATTTTCTCGATGTTTCCGGCCTTCCCGAATCTTCCGGTCATCCCGGCCACCCCGAACTCCTCACGCGACTGCGTGCCGGACTCCCCGCCGAGGCCCTGATCACCGACCGGGACGTCATGGAGTCGTACGGACGCGACATGGCGAGCTTCTGCGACGCGGGAGACCCGGCCGTCGTCGTCCTGCCGCGGACGGTCGAGCAGGTCCAGCATGTGATGCGTACGGCGACGGCCCTGCGGGTCCCCGTCGTCCCGCAAGGGGCCCGTACGGGACTGTCGGGCGCGGCCAACGCCTCCGACGGCTGCATCGTGCTCTCGCTCATCAAGATGGACCGCATCCTGGAGATCAGCCCGGTCGACCGGATCGCCGTCGTCGAACCGGGCGTGATCAACGCCGCGCTCTCGCGCGCGGTGGACGAACACGGCCTCTTCTACCCGCCCGACCCCTCCAGCTGGGAGACGTGCACCATCGGCGGGAACATCGGCACCGCGTCGGGCGGCCTGTGCTGTGTGAAGTACGGGGTGACGGCGGAGTACGTACTGGGACTCGACGTGGTCCTCGCGGACGGACGGCTGCTCTCCACCGGCCGCCGCACCGCCAAGGGAGTCGCCGGATACGACCTCACCCGGCTTTTCGTGGGCTCCGAGGGCAGCCTGGGCATCGTCGTCAAGGCGGTGCTGGCGCTCCGTCCGAAGCCGCCCGCGCAGCTCGTCCTGGCGGCCGAGTTCCCCAGCGCGTCGGCCGCCTCCGACGCCGTCTGCGCGATCATGGAGCGCGGCCACACCCCGTCGCTGCTGGAACTGATGGACCGTACGACGATCCGCGCCGTCAACGCCATGGCGAACATGGGCCTGCCCGACTCCACCGAGGCCCTGCTGCTGGCCGCCTTCGACACCCCCGACCCTGCGGCCGATCTGGCCGCCGTCGCCGAACTCTGCGAGGCGGCCGGGGCCACCGAGGTCGTCCCCGCCGACACGGCCGCCGAGTCCGAACTCCTCCTCCAGGCCCGGCGTCTGTCGATCATCGCTCTGGAGGGTCTGAAGTCCGCGACGATGATCGACGACGTCTGCGTACCCCGCTCCAGGCTCGGCGCGATGATCGACGGCACCGCCGCCATCGCCGAGAAGCACGCGCTCACCATCGGCGTCTGCGCCCACGCGGGCGACGGCAACACCCACCCCGTCGTCTGCTTCGACCACACCGACCCGGACGAGTCCCGGCGCGCCCGCGAGTCCTTCGACGAGATCATGGCCCTCGGCCTGGAACTCGGCGGCACGATCACCGGCGAGCACGGAGTGGGCGTACTGAAGAAGGAGTGGCTGGCCCGCGAACTCGGCCCGGTGGGGGTGGAACTGCAGCGCGGCATCAAGCGGGCCTTCGATCCGCTGGACATCCTCAATCCGGGCAAGCTCTTCTGACGCCCAGCAGGGCCCGCCGGTGTTCGTGCGAGCCCGGCGGGGGCCCCGCCGGGCTCTTCCGGGGCTCGTGTGAGGTCGGCGGGGACTCCGCCCGGCGCCCCGTCCGGTCTTACGCACGGCCACGTGCGCGGCGGCCCGTACGGCAACTCGCACGGCGGCTCGTCCGACCGCCTGTCCGGTCTCACGCGCGGCGGCCTGTCCGACCGCCCGTCCGGTCTCACGCACGGCCGCTCGTCCGGCCACTCGCGCGGCGGACCGTACGGCCCGTCAGACATCGCCGTCCGGGCACTCGTCGGAGGGATGGTGCCCCCGCGCCCGGCGGCCGTCGGCGGGGTGGTGCGCCAGCAGCCCGGCGATCCCGTCGTCGATGTCGAGCGCGGCGGTCTCGGCTCCCGGCGGAATCACCCGCAGCGTCCGTTCCAGCCACGCCGACACCGGCGCGGACGGCGCTTCGAGCAGCGCGTCGCCGTCGGGCGAGCTGAGCGCCATCAGGAGCACGTTCTTGCCCCCGGCCTTCGTGGGCCAGATCCGCACATCACCGTGCCCGCACGGCCGGAACACCCCCTCCACCAGCAGCTCTCGGGCGAAAGTCCACTTGACGGGGTTCTCCGAGCCGATGTGGAAGATGACGTGCACCGCGTACGGGTCGTCCGTACGGTAGGTCAGCCGCGCGGGCACGGGGATGCTCAGCTCCGGCGACAGCACCAGCTTCATTTCCAGTTCGCGTTCCACCACGGAGTGCATGACAGCTCTTCTCTCCTTGTCCGTACGGGTCCGGGAGCGGGCCCTCACGAGGAGAGAGCGGGGTGCGGCGCGGTCATTACGCGACTTCGGCCGAGTTTTTTTCAGAGATCTTCAGAGATCTTCCGTGGGTAGCCGGCCCAGCAGCGCGGCGGCGCAGTCCTCGGCGAGATCCTCGGCGTGGAGAGGGAGGGGAGTGCCGGACCGGAGGTAGCGCCGGACCAGCGAGAGCGGCAGATCCACCAGCGCCACGACCACCTGTTCGGCCGACTGGGAGTCGTCGGCGCCCAGGGCCACGGCGAGGGAGGCGAGGGCGGAGCGCACGCGCTGATGGCCGCGGGCCGCGCGCTGGAGGTGCTCATCGGACCACTTGGCCCGCCCGAAGTCCTCGGCGCCGTAAAGGAGGAGAACGGCCTCCTGCGGATGGGCGCGGCTCCACGCGACGACGTGCCGGGCCGCCGCCAGCCCCGACCGCCGGGCGTTGGTGTCCGATTCGAGGATCTCGCAGTAACCGTCCTGGAAGCGCTCGACCGTACGCAGCCACGCCTCGGCCAGCAGCGCGGTCCGTCCCGCGAAGCGGTGGTACACCGAACCGCTCGGCGCCCCGACTTCGGCGGCGACCGCGGTCATGGAGACCCTGGCGGGGCCCGACGCCGCCGCGATTCCGACGGCGGCGTCGAGGAACTGATCGGCGCCGAAGCGGGGTGGTCTGGCCATGCGCTGGAGAGTACCCTCCCAGTATTAGAGATTTCTCTCTAGAATTTTTTCGCAGGGGAATCAGCGGTGGATCCTCCGGGGGAAACGTGCCTGGCGGGAGGATCCGGTGAGGATCGGGAGGATCCGGCCATGGGGGTCTACAACGTGCACGAGCGGCTGCTCGCGGCGGAGAAGCGTGAGGTGGGAGCCCTGATCGACAGCCTCTCGGGCGGCGACGACCGGCTGTGGCCCCACCGGGTCTGGCCGGCCATGAAGCTCGACCGCGCCCTCGGCGAAGGCGCGGCCGGCGGCCATGGCCCGGTCCGCTACACCGTCACCGCCCATGTCCCCGCCACCTGGGTGCGCTTCACCTTCAGCGGACCGCGCGGATTCCACGGATTCCACGAACTGACCGTCCTGAACGCCCCTGACGGCCACACCCTGCTCCGCCACACCCTCGCCATGAACGTCCGCGGACCGGCGCGCCTGACCTGGCCCCTGTTCTTCCGGCCGATGCACGACGCACTGGTGGAAGACGCCCTGGACCGCGCCGAGTCGGCGTGCACGGGCGCGGTCGCGCGCCCCGCGCGGTGGAGCCCGTATGTGCGGCTGCTGCGGAGCCTCGCGCGGAGCCGCGCACGGGGGCTGCCGGGCGGCCGGTCACGCGATCCGGCACGCGGCCGGTCGCGCGGTCCGTCGCGCTGAGAGGGTGAGGCGGGTGCCCTCCCGGCCCGCCCGCGTTCCTGACGTCGCGTCGGCCGGAACCGCGCGGTCTCACGCTCGGCGGCAGGGGGGGCGCTATCGGCCACGCAAGGGGAGGGGGCCGCGGCGGGCGACCGAAGGACGATCCGCCCGGCCGGGGCGCATCTCCTGGTGATGCCGTGGATCCGGGCGTCCGTCCCCGTGGTGACGGGGTGGCAGGGACCGGGTTTCCGCAGGTACGCGTTCCCCTCCCGATGGTGACGCGAACGTACCGGAAAGTGGTCGTTACAGCAGGACGGGCCCAGGGGGGTGTTGGGGTCTGGTAGATGTGGAGCCTTGAACAAAGGCTCGCGAGGAGATACGGGACCACGGTGATGAGCGCCCCAACCCCGCCCGGTGACGACGGCAGTCCCACCCCCGGCTACTACCCGGATCCGTCGATTCCCGGATACGTCCGGTACTGGAACGGCGCGGCCTGGGTGCCGGGTACGAGCCGTCCCGCCCCCAAGGAGGACGAAGGCGCGGCCATGACGCCCGGTCAGGCGTCGCCGTCCACCGCCCAGAGCCCGGCCCAGCGCCACACCCCGAGCCCGGCTCCCCCTCCCGCGCCGACGCCCGCGCGGACCCCCGCTCAGGCTCAGGCCCCGGCTCAGCTGGAGGAGACCGGTCCGGTCTTCCTCGACGAGGAGCCGTCCGATCAGCCGTCGCGGCCCGAGCCCGCCAGCGCGTGGCGGGCCGACACCGCACGGCAGACCGGGTTCGGCGGTGAGCGGGACAACCGGGTCGCCTGGGGCGGCGGCCAGGACTCCCGTACGCCCGGCACACCCGGCGCGGACCCGAGAGTCCCGCCACAGGGGCAGGGTGAGGGACAGTCACGTACTCAGGGACGGCCGCCGGAGCAAGGCCGGGCCCAGGAGCCCGCGACGGCGGCGGATCCGACCGGCGGGGCGCTGCCCGGCGTACGGTCGGGCGGACCGGACCGGGAGAGCGAGGCCGCCGCCTCGGCCCGGCAGGCGGCTCCGCAGACCCAGCAGCCTCAGCAGCCCGGTGCTGCCCAGCCGCCGCGGGACAGTACGGTCGCCATCCGCGCCCTGCGTGCCCGCGTCGCCGCGGAGCAGGCGGAAGAGGCCCTGAGCGTCCGCTCCATGACACCCGGCGCCGCACAGCCGCCCGCACCCGCACCCGCCCCAGCTCAGGCTTCCGCACCCGCACCCGCCCAGGCTCCCGCCCCCACGCCGTCGCCCGCGCCCCTGCCCGCGCGGCCCCAGGCGCCCGAGCCGTCGCAGGCGGCGCGTCCGGACCCCGTCACCCACGGGCCCGGCGGAGGGTCGGCCTCCTGGGCGCAGCAGGTGCACCGGCTCGCCCAGCCCGAGGGCGAGCAGGCCGTCGCGCCGTTCAAGCCCCCGGTCGACGACCCGTTCCTCCGGGCCGCCCAGGCACAGGCTGCGGCCCGTCCCGCTCCGCTCGGCAGGCGGTTCGCCGCCCGGCTCATCGACACGGCGGTGCTCGGAGCGCTCGTCGGGGCCATCGCCGTGCCCGTGGTCTCGCGGGCGATCGCCCATGTCGACGACAAGATCGAGGCCGCCAAGCAGTCCGGCGAGACGGTCACCGTCTGGCTCGTCGACGGCACCACCGGAGTGCATCTCGCCATCGTCGTCGGCGCGCTGCTGGTCCTCGGGGTGCTGTACGAGGCGCTCCCGACCGCCAAGTGGGGCCGTACGCTCGGCAAGAAACTGTGCGGGCTCAGGGTGGTGGACATCGAGTCGTACGACACCCCGTCGTTCGGAACCGCGCTGCGCCGCTGGCTGGTGTACTCCGTGCTCGGTGTGATCGCCGTCGGTGTGGTCAATGTGCTCTGGTGTCTGTTCGACCGGCCCTGGCGGCAGTGCTGGCACGACAAGGCCGCGCGTACGTTCGTCACCGGACGCCGCGTCAGCTGATTCGCGGGGCGGGGCCGGGCCGGGCTCCGGTCGGCCGTGCGTTTCGTCATCGGACGCCGTGTCAGCTGACCCTCTGTGACCTGGCACGGCGTCCGGTCGGCCGTCCCCCTGGAACCGTCTCCCCGGAACCGCCCCCCGACCGACTCCGGAACCGCCCCCGGCCCCCTTTCCCGGCAGCTCCCGCCCCGTGCCCGCCCCGCACCCGGACCCGTCCTCGGGGCACGTCGGCTGACCCCCCATCAGCAGGCGTTCCCCCGAACGGCGTGCGAGCTTTTGCGCCGGCCCGTGACGCGGGATGCACTGCCCTCATGAGCAACGACCAGCCACCGCCCTCGGGCTGGGGCGATCCCGAGTCCGGCCGGCCTCCCGAGAACGACCCCTTCAAGAAGCAGCCGCCCCCCGGCGGCGGACCGGGAAGCGGTCAGGAGGGCGGAGCCGACCAGCCGCCCCAGGGCCCCGGGCAGGGGCCCCCGCAGGGCCCTCCGCCGGGTTCCCCGTACGGCGGCGGCCAAGGCGGTCCCTACGGCGGACAGGGCGGTCCCTACGGCGGCCAGGGAGGCCAGGGCGGCCCTTACGGCGGCCAGGGAGGCCCCTACGGCAGCGGAGGAGGCGGGATGCCACCCCCGTACGACCCCAACGCGTTCGGCGGCGGCCCGTACGGCGGGTCCCCCGACCCGCTCGCCGGAATGCCGCCGCTCGCGGACTTCGGCAAGCGGTTCGCCGCCCGTGTGATCGACGGCCTGATCATCTTCGTGCCGCTGTTCCTGATCTCCCTGCTCGCGGGCGGCTGGGACGCCACCGCCAACAGCGGCGACATCGCGAACCAGGTGAACACCGGCCGCCAGTGGCTCTGGTCGCTGATCGCGCTGATCGCCTATGTCGGCTACGACACCATCATGGTGAAGAAGAGCGGTCAGACCGTCGGCAAGCGGCTGCTGAAGATCCGGATCGCGATGCTCAACGACGGCAGCACTCCCGGGACGAACGCGTCGCTGACCCGCGCGGCCGTGCTCTGGGTGCCGGCGCTGGTCTGCTGCTTCTGCCTCTGGTGGATCGTCATCGCCGTCACGATCCTGTTCGACAAGCCGTACAGGCAGGGCCTGCACGACAAGGCGGCCAAGACGGTGGTGGTCACGGTGGCCCAGTAGACAGGCGGGGCGGCCGCCGGATCCACCGGCGCGCGGGCTACCTGCGCAGCGAGGGCTCGGTGACCCTGGTCTCCGCTCCCGCTCCGGCGCGCGCCCTGGGGCCGGGCACCCGCCCGCCGAGCCCCTCGGCCGACGCGGAGGGCGCGGCGGCGGCACCCTGCCGGGTCGTGGCGCGGGCCGCCCGCACGGCCCGGCTCATCGGCAGCGACGCCGCCACCAGAAGCCCGAGAGCCATCGAGGCGACGCCGATGGCGGCGACGCCGAGACCATGGGTGGTGCGTGTGAACAGCAGCAGGGCGAGCGCCGAGAAGACGACGGTGGCCGAACCGGAGGCGAGCTGTGCGGCAGTCGGACGCGGCATGACGGTATCCGTCCTCGGGACAGGCTGTGGCATGGATCGGGGGATGTCGCTCAACGCGGTCGCACTGTCAAGTGACTCTACGGTGCTGGATGCCCGGCCGGTACCGGCGCTATGCGTGACCTTCTGCACGCCGCCGGTGCATGGGGGGCGCACGGATTCATGCGTCCCGACAGGTGACCCGTCCGTGCGCCGTCGTTGTTCCGCGCATTGTCCGGATATCGGGGTTCGACTACTGCATAGTGCAGTTGGTGTGTTCAAGTCAAGGGCTGTCTTTTCCGGTGGGACTGCGGTCGAATGCCGTCACTTGAGACGCGACCCCCTGCCCGGACAACCCCACATCTACGTCCGCGGCGCAGGGGCGCAGGGGAGGATTCACATCAAGTGACCATCAAGAGACGGACGATCAGAGCGTCCGCCGTGATCGTGGCGTTGGCCGCGACCACGGCGACGGCATCGGCGTTCAGCACCGCTCAGGCCGGGGGACAGGGGTCTCCGGCACCGGCGGGCATCGAGCGCCAGGATCCGGCACCGCAGAAGGGCCACGTCGAGCACGATCTCGAAGGGCCCTTCAGCAGACAGCAGGAACAGCAGCGTGAAGCGGCGCTGGAGCAGGTGATAGCGGGAGAGGCGACCGTGCAGCAGCGCGGTGCTTCCAAGGTCGTCAAGCTCGGCGACAGGAAGTACGTCGAACTGGGGCGCGAGAAGACCGACAAGATCTTCACGATCCTGGTGGAGTTCGGCGACAAGGTCGACGACACCACCCTGTACGACCCGGACGGGCCGGACGGCCCCGAGCCGCCGGTCAAGAAGTACGGCGGCACGCCGGGCCCCCGCCACAACCAGATCGCCCAGCCCGACCGGAAGGTCGACAACTCCACGGCCTGGCAGGCGGATTACAACCGCCAGCACTTCCAGGACCTCTACTTCGGCACAGGAAAGGACAAGAACGGGAAGCCGAAGGAGTCGCTGAAGACCTACTACGAGAAGACGTCGTCCGGCCGGTACTCGGTCGAGGGCGGGGTCTCCGACTGGGTCAAGGTCGAGTACAACGAGGCCCGTTACGGCTCCAACTACTGCGGCGACTCCAATTGCGCCAACGTCTGGGACACGGTCCGCGACGGTGTCACCGCCTGGGTCGCCGACCAGAAGGCCCAGGGCCGTACGGACGCGCAGATCAAGGCGGACCTCGCGCAGTACGACCAGTGGGACCGCTACGACTTCGACAACGACGGCAACTTCAACGAAGCCGACGGCTACATCGACCACTTCCAGATCGTCCACGCCGGCGAGGACGAGTCGGCGGGCGGCGGCGCGCAGGGCGGTGACGCCCTGTGGGCCCACCGCTGGTACGCGTACGGCACGGACGCGGGCCGCACCGGCCCGGCGAACAACAAGGCCGGCGGCACCCAGATCGGCGACAGCGGCATCTGGGTCGGCGACTACACCGTGCAGCCCGAGAACGGCGGCCTCGGCGTCTTCGCCCATGAGTACGGTCACGACCTCGGTCTGCCCGACCACTACGACACCTCGGGCCGGGGCGAGAACTCGACCGGCTTCTGGACCCTGATGTCGTCGGGCTCCTGGCTCGGCGCCGGCAAGGACTCCATCGGCGACCTGCCGGGCGACATGACCGCCTGGGACAAGCTCCAGCTCGGCTGGCTCAACTACACCAAGGGCAAGGCGGCGACGGAGTCCACCCATACGCTGGGTGTGGCCGAGTACAACACCAAGCGCCCCCAGGCCCTCGTGGTGGAGCTGCCGAAGAAGCCGGTCACCACGACCGTCGTCAAGCCCGCCGAGGGCTCCCGGCAGTGGTGGAGCGACATGGGTGACGACCTCAAGAACACCCTCGCCCGCCCGGTCGACCTCACCGGCAAGTCCTCTGCGTCCCTGGAGCTTTCGGGCTGGTGGGACATCGAGTCCGGCTACGACTACCTCTACGCCGAGGTGTCCACGGACGGCGGCGCGAACTGGACGCCGGTCGACGGCACGGCGGACGGCAAGGCGATCCCGCGCGACGCGGGCGACAAGCCGGCGCTGACCGGCGCGTCGGAGACGTACCGAAAGCTCGTCTACCCGCTGAACGCCTACGCGGGCAAGAAGATCGACGTCCGCTTCCGCTACCAGACCGACGGCGGCGCGGGCGGCAAGGGCTTCGCGGCGGACGGCATCTCGGTCACGGCGGACGGCACCGCGCTGTTCACCGACGGCGCCGAGGGCGGCGACGCGGGCTGGACCTCGAAGGGCTTCTCGCGCATCGGCGAGTCCTTCACCAAGGAGTACGAGCAGTACTACATCGCCGAGAACCGCCAGTACGTCAGCTACGACAGGACGCTGAGGACCGGACCGTACAACTTCGGCTTCAAGTCGCCGAAGGACGGCTGGGTCGAGCACTACCCGTACCAGAACGGGCTGCTGGTCTGGCTCTGGGACACCTCCCAGAAGGACAACAACACCAGCGCCCATCCGGGCCAGGGACTCGTCCTTCCGGTCGACGCCAACCCGAAGCCCCTGAAGTGGGCCGACGGCACGCTGATGCGGAGCCGGATCCAGTCGTACGACTCCACCTTCAGCCGGTGGCCGACCGACGGTCTGCGGCTGCACAAGGCGGACGCGCCGACCCGGATCGCACCCCGGCCGGGCAACCCGGTCTTCGACGACCGCAAGGGCGTCTACTGGTACGCCGAGAACCCGACGGCCGGTGTCAAGGTAACTGACACCAACACCAAGATCTCCATAGTGAACGAGCCGCTGAATGGCGAAAAGATCACCGTGAAGGTTGGTCCGTCGACCAAGTAATCGGTATTTCCGCAGGTCAGAACATGATCGGCCGTTGCCCTCTAGCGGGCGGCGGCCGATCGTGTTTAGGTGCGTGATGCGAGATGCTTATTGACGGACACCGAATGAAGCGTGCTCTGTGCACGTACCGAACGCCTACTCACGGGGGAGTGGTCCAGCATGCCCGGCGGAGGTTTCAGCAAGTTGCCGAACGGCAGCGTCGTCGTCGCCCTCAGTCTGCCCAGCCCGGCGAACGACGGCGGCACGGCCCGCTTTCTCGTCCACGCGGCCAATCGCGCGCGAGCCCTCACCCGGCTGCGGAACCTGGGCCTGCGGGCGGTCTATCTCCGGGGCAACGCGGAACCCCCGACCCCGGACGAGATCACGGCGGTGCTCCACCACCCGGACGGCCTCCTGTGGCGGGCCCAGCCGCAGACCGGCGCGGAACTGTGGCATCCGATCAGGGCGCTGCTGCGGGAGCGCTCGGCCTTCCGGGAGGGCGTACGGGAGGGTGTGCGGGAAGGCGTACGGGAGGGCTGAGCCCCCTGGGAGGCGTCACGGAAGCGGAAGCGGGAGCGGGCGCGGCCCGCGGCGGTCGGTGACGGTGGCCGCTGGAGCCGGGGGAGAGCGGCCCGGAGCCGGCCGTACGGAGCCGGCGTACGGGCCGGGCGGCCCGCGGGAGCGGGACCGGCCCGGCGGCGGACGCCGGAGCGTCACACCAGCGGTTTGCCGGACAGCTCCACGCCAGCCGCGCGCAGCTCCTCCAGCGCCCGGCCGGTCGTCTCCTTGGCGACTCCGGCCGTCAGATCCAGCAGCACCTGGGTGGTGAAGCCCTCGCGGGCCGCGTCCAGGGCCGTGGCCCGTACGCAGTGGTCCGTGGCGATGCCGACGACGTCGACCTCGGTGACCTGGTGGGCCCGGAGCCACTCGGTCAGGGTCATCCCGTTCTCGTCCGCGCCCTCGAAGCCGCTGTAGGCCGCCGCGTACGCGCCCTTGTCGAACACGGCGTCGATGGCGCCGGACGCCACGGCGGGCGCGAAGTTCGGATGGAAGCCGACGCCCTCCGTGCCGGCCACGCAGTGCCGCGGCCAGGAGCGCACATAGTCGGGGGTCTCCGAGAAGTGGTCGCCCGGCTCGATGTGGTGGTCACGGGTGGCGACGACGTGCTGGTACCCCGCGGGCGCGGTCTGCCCGATCAGGTCGGTGATGGCGGCGGCGACCTCGGCGCCTCCCGCCACCGCGAGGCTTCCCCCCTCGCAGAAGTCGTTCTGAACGTCGACGACGATCAAGGCGCGGTGCATGGCGGCTGTCCTTCGGGGATGTCGGGGTCGGGGATATGGGGGGATGCGGTGCGGTGGAGAGTGCCGGGACGCTGCGGTGGGCCATGGGGGTGGGCGGCGGTGCGGCTATCGCGGGAGCCTAGAGCCTCCGGTCGCCGCGCGGGAGAGGCGTGCGGGGTGCGGACGGGACCGCCCCCGTGGGGGAGCGCCTCTGCACGGGAGCGTCCCCGCGGATCCGCGTCCCACACCTGACGGGTCGGAATTCCCGCATTCGCCCCATTTCTTTCGAACGAAGACTCGGGAAATCGGTCCGAGTTCCGAAGACGCGCCTCCGGCGACCCCGCCGCGCGCCCCCGCGCGCCCCGTCGTCCCCGCGGCCCGCCGTCGTACCCACGCGGAAGACGGTTTTCGAGCCCCCCGCCGTGCCGTGCCGGCTCACAGGTACTCCGTCGGCAGTACCGGCTCCCCCCTCGAGAGCTGGGTCGCGGAGAGCGGCAGGCCGGCCCGTGCGGCGATGTGCCGGCTGCGGGCCGCGTCCAGCGGCTCGCGGGCCACGATCTCGCCGCCCTTGACCAGCTCCACCAGCAGCCGGTCGTCGGCCAGCGACGGCGGTACGGGACCGACGCCCACGACCTCCGCCTCCGCGACGCCCTCGGCGTCCCGCCTGCGGGCGGCCCACTTGCGTCCGCCGATGGAGGTCTTCGCGCCCAGCGACTTCTTCGCCACCGGCTCCAGCGGAGCCTGCGGGTCCGCCGAGCGGGCGCGGGCGACCAGCTTGTAGACCATCGAGCACGTGGGGTGACCGCTGCCCGTGACGAGCTGGGTGCCGACGCCGTACGCGTCGACCGGCGCCGCCGCCAGCGAGGCGATCGCGTACTCGTCCAGATCGGAGGTGACCGTGATCTTCGTGTCCCGCGCGCCCAGCTCGTCGAGCTGTTGCCGCACCCGGTGGGCGACCAGCAGCAGGTCACCGGAGTCGATGCGCACCGCGCCCAGCCCCGGACCCGCGAGTTCGACCGCCGTACGGACCGCCTCGGCCACGTCGTAGGTGTCGACCAGCAGCGTCGTGCCCCGCCCCAGGGAGTCCACCTGCGCCCGGAACGCGTCGCGCTCGCTGTCGTGCAGCAGGGTGAAGGCGTGGGCGCTGGTGCCCACCGTCGGAATCCCGTAGCGGAACCCCGCCGCCAGGTCCGAGGTGGAGTCGAAGCCGCCGACGTACGCCGCCCGTGACGCCGCGACCGCGGCCAGCTCGTGGGTGCGCCGCGCGCCCATCTCGATCAGCCGCCGTCCGCCCGCCGCCGCCGACATCCGGGAGGCCGCCGCCGCGATCGCCGAGTCGTGGTTGAGGATCGACAGGATCACGGTCTCCAGCAGCACGCACTCGGCGAAGGAGCCCTCGACCCGCAGCAGCGGGGAGCCGGGGAAGTAGACCTCGCCCTCCGGATAGCCCCAGATGTCGCCGCTGAAGCGGTACGAGGCGAGCCATTCGAGCGTCGGCTCGTCCGCGATGCGCATCTCGCGCAGAAAACCGAGAACGCCCGCCTCGAAGCGGAAGTTCGCCACCGCGTCCAGCACCCGCCCGGTGCCCGCCACGACCCCGTAGCGGCGTCCCTCGGGCAGCCTGCGGGTGAAGACCTCGAAGACGGAGCGCCGGTTCGCGGTGCCCGCCTTCAGCGCCGCCTGGACCATCGTGAACTCGTACTGGTCGGTGAAGAGCGCTGTCGAGGGAACATCCACCGGCAGCCCCAGGTCCGCAGTGCTCACGACACTCAACCTCGCGCTTTCGTATAGGTCGCCCAGGTCGCCCGGAAACCCCGAGCGATCCAGCCATGGCCAGGATGCTACCCCACATTTCGTCAGAGTGACGAAATGTGGTCCCGTTTGTGCGATACCCCTCCCGGAGTGGCAGCATGGACCGGGTGAGTGTTGCTCCCACAGAGATCGAACGCCCCGCGTCGGCGGAGGAGACGTTCGCCGTCCCCGAGCCGGACGTGCCGTGGGTGACGCTCGTCCACAACGACCCCGTCAATCTGATGAGCTACGTCACCTATGTCTTTCAGGCGTACTTCGGATACTCCAAGGACAAGGCGCGCAAACTGATGCTCGACGTCCACCACAAGGGACGCGCCGTCGTCTCCAGCGGCAGCCGCGAGGAGATGGAGCGCGATGTGCAGGCGATGCACGGGTACGGACTGTGGGCGACCCTCTCCCAGGACCGCGGCTGATGCCGGGACACTTCGAGGCCATCCCCGGCGGTGGCGCCGCCGTCGCGCTCGACGAGGTCGAGATCGCCATCCTGCGCTCGCTGGCCGTGCAGCTGCTGGAGCTGATCGGGCCGGGCGACGAGCCGGTCGAGGGCGAGGACCCGCTGGCCGCGCTCTTCGCCGAGGGCCCCAGCGAACCGCCCGCCGACCCCGCGCTCGCCCGGCTGTTCCCGGACGCCTACGCGGACCCGGAAGCGGATCATGGGGATCGCGAGGATCAGGAGGATAACGAGGAGCTCCAGGCGGCCTCCGCGGAGTTCCGCCGCTTCACCGAGAGGGATCTGCGCTCCGGCAAGCGCGAGAACGCGCTCGCCGTCGTCCGCGCCCTCGACTCCCTCGGCACGGTCGGGGAGGGCGAGGCCGTACTCGAACTGACCCCCGACGACAGTCGGTGCTGGCTCGGCGCGCTCAACGATCTGCGGCTGACCATCGGCACCCGGCTGGAGGTCACCGACGACGACGGCGGGGACGCCGAGGGCGCGGACGCCGGAGGTCTGTACCGGCTGCCGGATTCGGATCCGCGCAAGCCGATGGTGATGGCGTACCTCTGGCTCGGCGTGCTCCAGGAGACCCTGATCGACACCCTGATGCCCTGACCGTGCGGGCCGCTCGCGCGGTCGCCTGTGCGGGTCGCCTGTGCGGTCGTCCGGACCAGCACCCATGCGGTGACCGTGTGGTCGTCCGGTCGGCTCTCGGGTGTACCTGTTCGGTCGCCCGGACCGGCTCTCGTACGGTCGTGGACGTCTGCGCGATCGCCCGGACCGGCCCCACGCGGTGCCCCTCGTCGTCCGGGCCCGCCTCTGCGCGGACGTCGCCCCGACGTCCATGCCGGGGCAAACGTTCGCTCAGCGGACGCTCAAATCCGGATAACAATCACATCACCACCTCGGCGTGTTTTGTTCGCCGGAGGGGTTTTTGTCCGGTTTTCCCTGTGGTGTGCGCCACTTTCGCCACCGCCGATCTCCGGCGCAACCGTGATAAATCTGCACGGCCGCCAGGGGTGCCACCCATGCGCCTGGCGGTGCCGCCACCGGCGGACCGCCGGTGGCACTCCATCCGTATCCGGGGGGATCAGGACGTATTCGGGGGGATCGGGACCTGATCCGCAACCGCGCGTCTTCGGACGGCGGACGCGGATCGGCATGGAGAAAGGGCGCACCACCATGACCTCGGTGCAGGTCGACGACACCCCCGACAAGCACGACAAGCACGACAAGCACGGCGGGCACGGCCCCACGGATCCCGGCGGCCCCGCGGGCCCCGGCGGCTCCCCGGACGACCAGGGCTACCACCGCACACTCGGCGCCCGCCAGATCCAGATGATCGCGATCGGCGGAGCCATCGGCACCGGCCTCTTCCTCGGCGCGGGCAAGGGCATCTCCAAGGCCGGCCCCAGCCTCATTCTCGCCTACGCCATCGCGGGCCTGGTCATCTTCTTCATCATGCGGGCCCTGGGCGAACTGCTCATGTACCGCCCGGTGTCGGGCTCGTTCTCCGAGTACGCGCGCGAGTTCATCGGCCCCTTCGCGGGCTTCGTCACCGGCTGGACGTACTGGCTCTTCTGGGTCGTCACCGGAATGACCGAAGTCACCGCCGCGGCCGCCTATATGACGTACTGGTTCGACATCCCGCAGTGGGTCTCCGCACTCGTCTTCACCGTCGTCCTCTACGGCGCGAACCTGATCTCCGTGAAGCTGTTCGGCGAACTCGAATTCTGGTTCTCCATGGTGAAGGTCACCGCGATCGTCGGCATGATCCTCATCTGCGCCGGAATCCTCACCCTCGGATTCTCCGACGCCGGGGACACTGCGTCCGTCTCCCTCCTCTGGGCCGACGGCGGCTTCTTCCCCAAGGGCATCGGCGGCACCCTGATGACCCTGCAGATCGTGATGTTCGCCTTCCTCGCCGTCGAACTCGTCGGCGTCACGGCGGGGGAGTCCAAGGACCCGGAGAAGACGCTCCCCAGGGCCGTCAACACCGTCCCGTGGCGGATCGCGGTCTTCTACGTGGGCGCGCTGATCATGATCCTCTCGGTGGTCTCGTGGACCACCTTCCGGCCCGGCGTCTCCCCCTTCGTCGCCGCCTTCGACACCATGGGCCTCCAGGCCGGCGCGGGAATCGTCAACTTCGTCGTCCTCACCGCGGCCCTGTCGTCCTGCAACTCGGGCATGTACTCCACCGGACGGATGCTCCGCGACCTCGCCCTCAACAGCCAGGGCCCCGCCTTCTTCACCCGGCTCACCAAGCGCGGCACCCCTCTGATCGGCACCACCTTCTCCGCGGGCCTGATGCTGATCGGCGTCTGGATCAACTACCAGTGGCCCGGCGAAGCGTTCAACAAGATCGTGTCGTTCGCCACCATCTCCGGCATGTGGGCCTGGATCATGATCCTCGTCAGCCAGCTCCGCTACCGGGCCCGAGCCGAGCGCGGCGAACTCCCGCACTCCTCCTTCAAAGCCCCCGGCGCGCCCTGGACCAGCTGGTTCGCCCTTCTGTTCATCCTCATGGTCATCGTGCTGATGGGCATCGACGAGGACGCGCGGATCTCTCTGTACTGCGCTCCCGTCTGGGCGCTGATCATGGGCGTGGCGTATCTGACACTGAAGGCCAGGAACCCGCGCGGCGCGGCGTTCGCCAAGCCCTGACCCACCCCCCGTGCGGACCGGACCGCCGGCCCTTCCGGGACCGGCCGGTCCACCGGCCGTCCCGTACCGCCCCCCGGTACGGGACGGCCCGCTGATTATGCTGATCGGCATGCTGACCCTCACCCAGGCCCTGTTCGACCAGATCGTCGCGCACGCCCGCGCCGACCACCCCGACGAGGCATGCGGCGTCGTCGCCGGCCCCGAGGGCAGCGACCGCCCGGAGCGCTTCATCCCCATGCTCAACGCGGCCCGCTCGCCCACGTTCTACGAGTTCGACTCCGCGGACCTGCTGAAGCTCTACCGCGAGATGGACGACAACGACGAAGAGCCGGTGATCATCTACCACTCGCACACCGCGACCGAGGCATACCCCTCCCGTACGGACATCACCTACGCCAACGAGCCCGGCGCGCACTACGTCCTGGTCTCCACGGCGGACGCGGACGACGCCGGCCCGTTCCAGTTCCGCTCGTTCCGCATCCTCGAAGGCGAGGTCACCGAGGAAGAGGTCAAGGTCGTCCAGGCATACTGACCCGGACCGACCCAACTCCATACAGGGGCGGCAGGACCCAGGAAGCCGGTGTGAATCCGGCGCGGTCCCGCCACTGTGACCGAGCGTCCGACGCGCCCCCGCGTCCCCGCTCGCCAGCCAGGAACTGACCGGCCGCCCTTCTCCCACCACCCAGGGGACGTGGAAATCCCCGGAGGAGGCCATCCGCATGCCCAGCCCCATGCCCCGGCGCACGAACAGCCGCGTCTCCCGGCGGATATCCAGCCGTCCGTCCCCCCGCCGCCCGGCCCGCACCGCCGCTCTCACAGCCGCCGCGCTGCTGCTCCCGCTCACCGCCTGCGGTACGGGAGACGACCGTTCCGACGCGTCGTCCGCCGACAAGCCCGCCGCCAAAGCCTCGTCAGCCTCGTCGGGTTTCCCCTACACCGTCGACAACTGCGGCGTACGGACGACCTACGACGCGCCCCCCGAGCGCGCGGTCACCATGAACCAGCACGTCACCGAGATCATGCTGGAACTCGGACTGGAGAAGTCCCTCGTCGGCACCGCCTACCTCGACGACGAGGTCCTGCCGCGCTACCGGAAGGCGTACGCCTCGGTGCCGGTCGCGGCCAAGGAGTACCCCTCCAAGGAGAAGCTCCTCTCCCTCAACCCCGACTTCGTGTACGGCGGTTACGCCAGCGCCTTCGACGCCAAGGACGGCCGCACCCGCGACGAGCTGAAGAAGTCCGGCATCGACACCCGGCTCAACGTGGAGAACTGCGTCAAGGGCAGGACGACGCTGGACGACGTCTACCGCGAGGTCGAGGAGATCGGCCGCACCTTCGGCGTCGGCGACCGCGCCCGGAAGTGGATCGACGCCTCCCGCGCCTCGGTCGCCGGGACCGCGACCGGACTGAAGGACCGCACCCCCGTACCCGTCTTCGTCTACGACAGCGGCGACAAGACCGCGTTCACGGCGGGCGGCAAGGGCATAGGCAACGAGCTGATCGCCCGCGCGGGCGGCCGCAACGTCTTCGCCGACCTCGACAAGAACTTCGGGGACGCGACCTGGGAGGAGGTCGTGGCCCGCAAGCCGGAGGTCGTCCTCATCTACGACTACGGCGCCACCACCGTCGAACAGAAGAAGAAGCGCCTGCTCGACGACCCGGCGCTGGGGGACGTACCGGCGATCAGGAACGGCCGGTTCGCCGTGCTGCCGCTCTCCGACGCGGTCCTCGGCGTAAGAGCACCCGACGCCATCGCCAAGCTGGCCCCGCAGCTCGCGCGGTGAGGACCCCAGCCGCGAAGCCCGGACCGGACGGCCCCGGTCCGGGCCCGGTCGGGTCCGCCGCGTCCCCATCCGGTGCGGGCCCGTCCGGCCCCACCGCGTCCGGGTCCGGTCGGTCCAGGGCCGACGTCTCCGGCCCCACCGCACCCCGCCCCGGACCCGTCGGGTCCGCCCCGTCAGCCGCGCTCGCGCCCGCTTCCGAGCCCGGCCCGGCCGGCCCTGCCCCGTCGAGACCTGTGCCCGCCGCGCCCGTCCCGCACGCCTCCGAGCCCCCGCCCGCCCCGCCCGCCGCGCCGCGCCCCGGACCCGTCGGGTCCGCCCCGTCGAAGACCCCCGCCACCACGTCCCGGCTCCGGTACGGAACCGTCGCCACCGGCCTGCTGCTCGCCCTCGCCGCGGCGATCGTCGCGGGCCTCGCCCTCGGCTCCGTACACATCCCGCCCGGCGAGGTCCTCCAGGCCCTGCGCCCGGACGCCGCACCCAGCCCTACCCGCACGATCATCATGGAGGTGCGGCTGCCCCGCGTCCTGCTCGGGGCGATCGTCGGCGCGGGCCTGGCCGTCGTGGGCGCCGTCCTCCAGGCCCTCGTACGGAACCGGCTCGCCGACCCCTTCATCCTCGGGATCTCCTCCGGAGCCTCCACCGGGGCCGTCGTCGTCCTCACCCTCGGCATCGGCGCCACCACCGCCGTCGCCATGCCCGCCGGAGCCTTCGCCGGGGCGCTCGGCGCACTGACACTCGTCTACTGGCTCGCCCGGCGCGACGGCTCGATGACCGGGACCCGGCTGGTCCTGGCCGGAGTCACCGTCTCGTACATCCTCACCGCCCTCACCACCCTCGTCCTCATCGCCTCCGCCCGACCCGAGCACTTCCGCGAGGCCCTGTACTGGACCCTCGGCGGCCTCGGCAGCGCCCGCTGGGACAGCCTCTGGCTGCCCGCCGCGGTCCTCGGCCTCGGCCTGCCGCTGCTGCTCGCCCTCGCCCGACCGCTCGACCTGCTGCTGGTGGGGGAGGAAGACGCCACCGTGCTCGGCCTCGACGTCGCCCGCTTCCGCGCCGCCGTCTTCGTCCTCGCCTCCTTCGTCACCGCCGTCCTCGTGGCCGTGAGCGGCGCGGTCGGCTTCATCGGCCTGATGGTCCCGCACGCCGCCCGGCTGCTCGTCGGCGCCACCCACCGCGCCCTGCTCCCCGTCGCGGCACTCGGCGGAGCCCTCGCGCTCGTCGTCGCCGACCTCGCCGCCCGTACCGTCGCCGCACCCCAGGACATCCCGGTCGGCGTCCTCACCGCACTCATCGGCGGCCCGCTCTTCCTCTGGCTGATGCGCTCCCGGCCCGTGGAAGGAGCCGCACGGTGACCGCCCCCGAAGCCGCCGCGCGCCCCGGCGCGGCCCTGACCGTACGCGGACTGGGATACGACACCGACGGCCGTACGCTGCTCAGCGGCATCGACCTCGAAGCCCGGCCCGGCGAGACCGTCGGCCTGGTCGGCCCCAACGGCAGCGGCAAGACCACCCTCCTGCGCTGCGTCTACGGAACCCTGCGCCCCACGGCCGGACAGGCCCTCCTCGACGGCGACGACCTCACCGCCCTCGGCCCCAAGGAACGCGCGCGGCGGGTGGCGACCGTGCCGCAGGACGGCGCCGCGGAGTTCGAGCTGACCGTCCGCGAGATCGTCCTCATGGGCCGCGCCCCGCACAAACGGTTCTGGGAGGCCGACACCGCGGCCGACGCCGCACTGGCCGACGACGCGCTCGCCCGGCTCTCCATCACCGACCTCGCCGACCGCGCCTTCCCCTCCCTCTCCGGCGGCGAACGCCAGCGCGCCCTCGTCGCCCGCGCCCTCGTCCAGCGGCCCGCCCTCCTCGTACTCGACGAACCCACCAACCACCTCGACATCCGGTACCAGCTGGAGATCCTCGGCCTGATACGGACCCTGGGAACCACCAGCCTCCTCGCCCTGCACGACCTCAACCTCGCCGCGTACTACTGCGACAGGCTGCACGTCCTGCACGCCGGACGGCTCGTCGCCTCCGGCACGCCCGAGCAGGTCCTCACCCCCCGGCTCCTCGCCGACGTGTACCGCGTCGACGCCGACGTGGCCCCCCACCCCGTCACAGGGGCCCCCTCCATCACCTACCTCCCGCCCGCATGGTGAGCACCTCGAGTCCGCGATACGAGACCACATTCCGGATCCCGGAGCGGGAATCGATACGATGACCGCATGGTTCCTCCATACATGCGGGACAAGACGCCGGGCGGCACGACGCTGCTCGTGGCGCGGCTGCATGTGGACCTGTGCCGCCTCGCCAGCGCGCTCTGTACCTGAGCAGCCAGTACCCGAGCAGTCAGCTCAACCGATCCCCACCCCTCGCGCGGGGGACCGAGCCGCGCGCCCACCGCCATCCGACTGGAGTCCACGCCATGGCCATCGAGGTCCGCATCCCGACCATCCTCCGCACCTACACCGACGGCGCCAAGGCCGTCGAAGGCAGCGGGGACACGCTCGCCGCGCTCTTCGCCGACCTCGAAACCCGCCACAAGGGCATCCAGGAGCGGCTCATCGACAAGGGCAACGGCGACCAGCTCCGCCGCTTCGTCAACGTCTACCTCAACGACGAGGACGTGCGCTTCCTCGACGGCATCTCCACCGAGCTGAACGACGGCGACAGCGTCACCATCCTCCCGGCGGTCGCCGGCGGAATGTACTGAGATGCGTTACGACTCCCCGCTCGCCGCGGTCGGCAACACCCCGCTGGTCCGCCTCCCCAGGCTGTCGCCCTCGGACGACGTCCGCATCTGGGCCAAGCTGGAGGACCGCAACCCGACCGGCTCGATCAAGGACCGCCCGGCGCTCCATATGATCGAGCATGCGGAGAAGGACGGCCGCCTCACCCCCGGCAGCACGATCCTGGAGCCGACGTCCGGCAACACCGGCATCTCGCTGGCGATGGCGGCGAAGCTCAAGGGCTACCGCATCGTCTGCGTCATGCCGGAGAACACCAGCGAGGAGCGCCGCCAACTGCTCGCCATGTGGGGCGCGGAGATCATCTCCTCGCCCGCGGCGGGCGGCTCCAACACCGCGGTCCGCGTGGCGAAGGAACTCTCCGCCGAGCACCCGGACTGGGTGATGCTCTACCAGTACGGCAACCCCGCGAACGCGGGCGCGCACTACGCCACCACCGGCCCCGAGATCCTCGCCGACCTCCCCTCCATCACCCACTTCGTCGCCGGCCTCGGCACGACCGGCACACTCATGGGCGTCGGCCGCTACCTCCGCGAACACGTCCCCGGCGTCAGCATCGTCGCGGCCGAACCCCGCTACGACGACCTCGTCTACGGCCTCCGCAACCTCGACGAGGGCTTCGTCCCCGAGCTGTACGACGCCTCCGTCCTCACCACCCGCTTCTCCGTCGGCTCCGCCGACGCCGTCACCCGCACCCGCGAACTCCTCCAGCAGGAGGGCATCTTCGCGGGAGTCTCCACCGGCGCGGCCCTCCACGCCGCGATCGGCATCGGCAAGAAGGCCCTGAAGGCGGGCGAGCCCGCGGACATCGCCTTCGTCGTCGCGGACGGCGGCTGGAAGTACCTCTCGACCGGCGTCTACACCGCCCCGACGACGGAAGCCGCGATCGAAGCGCTCCAGGGCCAGCTCTGGGCGTAGCCCCACGCGCCCCGGCTCTTCCTGGCCCGCGCCCCCGTCCAGCCGCCCCGGCGGCCGCGACCGGCGCGGGCCTTCCTGTACGCCGCGCACTGCCGCCCGCGCCCCGGCACCCGCCCGGCGCTCACCCTCCGCCGCCCGCCCCGCGCGCACCCCGACCGACGGCGAACCGCTCACCCCGACAGGCGGCGGACCCGTGCCCACACCTTCCGGTCCACCGTCCCCACCCGGCGGCGGAACCCATCGATCCGGACCGTGCGCAGCTCATCCGACTCCAGAAAGCTCGTCCGGCCGAGCGCGTCGCCCACCGTGCCCGGCGGCAGCGGGATCACCCCCGGCCGGCCGTCGTGCCGCCTGCTGGTGATCTTGGCTACCCGGGCCGTGGCCCCATGGACCGAGAGGACCAGACAGGGACGGTCCTTCGAACCGGGGCCGTCCTCATAGGGAACGTCCGCCCACCAGATCTCCCCCGGCTCGGGGCTGGGCAGCTCACGCCGGCCCTCCGGGCGACCCGGCGGACGCGTACGCCCCCGCGGACCACGGACATCACGCCCATTTCGCGCATCACGCCCACCACGTGCACCGCGCGCACCACGGGTCCCGCCGGAGGAGCGCCGCCCCCGCCCGTCCACCACCGCCGCGACCAGTGCCAGCAGCACCACCGCGCACAACGCCCACCACCAAGACGCGTCCATACCGGCGACGCTACCGGCACCCCGTACGACCTGCGCGCCCCGCACACACCCACCCGCACGCCCTCCGATTCAGTGACAGTGCAGGTGAGTTCCCCCACAACCCCGCACTCCAGAGGAGCGGCCACCACTTTTGCGCTCTACCCTCGACGAACCGCACGATCCACCCCCAGCCCTCCCCTTCCACGGAGGTTCAAGCTCCATGAAGCTCACCGTCGTCGGCTGCTCGGGGTCGTTCCCATCCGCGGAATCGGCCTGTTCGAGCTACCTCGTAGAGGCCGACGGCTTCCGGCTGCTCCTCGACATGGGCAACGGCGCCCTCGGCGAACTGCAGCGCCATGTCGGTCTCTACGACCTCGACGCCATCTTCCTCAGCCACCTGCACGCCGATCACTGCATCGACATGTGCGGATACTTCGTCGCCCGCTACTACCGCCACGACGGCGGCCGGTGCCCCGCGCTGCCCGTCTACGGCCCCGAAGGCACCGAACAGCGGCTGACCGCCGCATACGACGACACCCCGACCACGTCCTCCATGAGCGAGGTGTTCGACTTCCACACCCTCAAGTCCGGCAGCTTCGACATCGGCCCGTTCAGCGTCCGTACGGAACGGGTCGCCCACCCCGTGGAGGCGTACGGCATCCGGTTGGAGCACGGCGGCAGAACGCTCACGTACTCCGGTGACACGGGTGTCTGCGAACCCCTGCACGAACTCGCCGAGGGAGCGGACCTGTTCCTGTGCGAGGCGTCCTTCACGCACGGCAAGGAGGACATTCCGGGCCTGCATCTCAACGGCCGGGAGGCCGGGGCCCAGGCGCGGCGCGCGGGGGTGGGGCGGCTGGTGCTGACGCATATCCCGCCGTGGACGGACGGGGGACGGAATCTGGCGGACGCCCGTGCCGTGTACGACGGTCCGGCGGAGATCGCCGCGGCGGGCGCGGTGTACGAGGTCTGACCGGGACCCGCACCGCCGGGCCGCGTACGCCCCCGGCCCCTTCGCTTCCCTGCTCTTTCCCTGCCCCTTCTCCGCGCAAGGTCCCTGCGCCGGAACGACCGACGCCCCCGGCACCGTACGGAACGGAACCGGGGGCGTCGGCCTGAGCGGCGGACAGCGGTCTGGGTGGTTACTTGGCTTCGGCCTTCTGGAGCTCGGCCAGCTCCTCGTCGGACTCGCGTCCCGGCGTCGGCAGGTTGAACTTGGTGATCGCGAAGCGGAAGACGGCGTAGTAGATCGCCGCGAATCCGAGCCCCACGAGCGCCAGCCCCCAGGGATTGCTGGCGATGCCCAGGTTGAGGAGGAAGTCGATCGCGCCGGCCGAGAAGCCGAAGCCGTCCCGCATGCCGAGTGCCCAGGTCAGCGCCATCGAGACACCGGTGAGCACCGCGTGGATCGCATACAGCACCGGCGCGATGAACATGAAGGTGAACTCGATGGGCTCGGTCACCCCGGTCACGAAGGACGTCAGCGCCAGCGAGAGCATCATGCCGCCGACGACCTTGCGGCGCTCGGGACGGGCGCAGTGCACGATCGCGAGACACGCGGCGGGCAGGGCGAACATCATGATCGGGAAGAAACCGGTCATGAACTGCCCGGCATCCGGGTCGCCCGCCAGGAAGCGTGCGATGTCGCCGCTCTTGCCCTCGTACTCACCGGCCTGGAGCCACGGGAACGAGTTCAGCAGATGGTGCATGCCCACCGGGATCAGCGCACGGTTGACCACACCGAAGATGCCCGCGCCCGCCGCACCGGAGCCGACCAGCCACTCACCGAAGTTGTGCAGACCGGTGCCGAGGACCGGCCAGATGAATCCGAAGACGATGGCGATGAGCAGACCGGCGAAGGCGGAGAGGATGGGGACGAGGCGACGGCCGCCGAAGAAGCCCAGCCAGTCCGGCAGCTTCGTACGGTAGAAGCGCTGGTACAAGAGGGCCACGACCAGACCCATCACCACACCGCCGAGCACCTTCGCGTCCACCGGTGCTTCGGCCATGACTATCTTGCCGTCGACGACTGTCGCGACCTCGGGCAGATTGCTGTCGGTGAAGGTGGACAGCACGCTCTTGAAGACCAGGTAACCGACGACCGCGGCGAGCGCGGTCGAGCCGTCCGACTTCTTCGCGAAACCGATCGCGATGCCGACGGCGAACAGCAGCGGCATATTGCCCAGCAGCGTGTCACCGCCCGCGTGCATGTATCCGGCGATCTTCTGCACGAAGGTCGGGAACGACTCCCGCCCCAGCATGTCGGTGGCGCCGAGCCTGACGAGGAGCGCGGCTGCGGGCAGCACCGCGACCGGCAGCATGAGGCTGCGGCCGATGCGCTGCATGACAGCCATCGCGCCCGCGCCCTTGTTCTTGGGAGCCGCGGAGGCGGCGTCGCTAGCCGTGGACATCAACATCCTCCAGGAGAGCAAGACGTCGCCGAGGGACGGAACAGGGAGAGGCGACGTCTCAAGGGGAACGCGGCGTTGCGACGCCGCGTGGTCTAAACCAGTCACTGGTGTAGACCTGTTGTAGCACGTGGGGGATAGATAAGGAACCTGCGAATTCAATGCTCTGTGACATCGATCGCTATTCGTGACACAAGGCTGCAGGGGTCACTGTCGCATACAGGGTTCCCAGGGCTTATGGATCATCGAGAAGTCGGTCGAGCAGGGTTGTACGCCTCTGAATCGTCGGTAATTCCAATGAATCCGACAGAAGGCGACAGGAGGTGACAGAGGTTATCCGGACCGATGAAACCCTGTGAAGTCCCATAGATGCCCATGAAGCCCGCATCGAGACCGATCTGGACCGATGAAGTCCGAAGAAGGCCGAAGGAGACCAATAAAGATCGACTGAGAACAGCGGAAACCGGATGAAAGCGACTGAAAGCCGACGGCGGCCATGAGGGGCCGCGACGGCGGCCCGCGAAGGACATCGCGAGCCGCCGAAGGAAACGCAGGAAGCACAGGAATCGCAGGAAGTGCAGGAAGTGCAGGAAGTGCGGGAAACGGAGGGAATGGAGGGAACGGGAGCCGTCGAGGCGGCCGCCCCGCGCCCCTATCCGACGTTGCCGCGCTCCAGTTCCTCCTCCACCTCGTCGGGCTCGCGCCCCGGTGTCGGGAGATTGAATTTCGTG
Source organism: Streptomyces sp. NPDC004838 (assembly GCF_053600955.1). NCBI lineage: Bacteria > Bacillati > Actinomycetota > Actinomycetes > Kitasatosporales > Streptomycetaceae > Streptomyces > Streptomyces sp. NPDC004838. The sequence goes on from NZ_JBSGAW010000010.1 coordinate 102,628, forward strand.
ATCGCGAACCGGAAGATCACGTAATAGACCACCGCGAAACCGAGCCCGATCGGAATGATCAGCCAGGGCTTCGTCGCCAGACTCCAGTTGATGACGTAGTCGATCAAGCCCGCCGAGAAACTGAAGCCGTCCTTGACGCCAAGCGCCCAGGTCACCGCCATTGACACACCCGTGAGCACCGCGTGGATCGCGTACAGCACCGGCGCGACGAAGAGGAACGAGTACTCGATCGGCTCGGTGATGCCGGTGACGAACGAGGTCAGGCCCACCGAGAGCATCAGACCGCCGATCTCCTTGCGGCGGTGCGGTTTCGCGGTGTGCGTGATGGCCAGCGCGGCGGCGGGCAGGGCGAACATCATGATCGGGAAGAAGCCGGTCGTGAACTGGCCCGCGTCCGGGTCGCCCGCCAGGAACATCGTGATGTCACCGTGCACCACCGTCCCGTCCGGCTTGGTGTAACTGCCGAGCTGGAACCAGATCGGCACATTGAGGAACTGGTGCAGTCCGATGACCAGCAGTGCCCGGTTGGTGACGCCGAAGATGCCCGAACCCCACGCCCCCAGGCTCACCAGCCAGTCGCTGAAGCTCTCCAGCGCGCTGCCGATCGGCGGCCAGACCCAGAGACAGAGAGCGGCGAAGGCGATCGCGACGAACGCCATGATGATCGGGACGAGCCGCCGCCCGTTGAAGAAGCCCAGCCAGTCCACCAGCCTGGTGCGGTGGTAGCGCTGCCAGAAGTACGCGGCCAGTAGACCCATCACGATGCCGCCGAAGACACCGGGGTTCTGATACGTGAACGGGGTGACCGTGCCGCTCACCCCCTGACAGCCGACGAGAACCGCCTGCCCCCCGACCTCGCAGTCCTTGGGGAACTGCCGCAGCACGTTGTAGTAGACGAGAAAGCCCGCCACCGCGGCCAGCGCCGTCGAACCGTCGGCCTTCTTCGCCATCCCGATCGCCACACCGATGCAGAACAGCAGCGGCAGACCGACATTGGCGTCGAGGAGTGCGCCACCCGCGCCCGCCATCACCTTGGCGACGTTGTCCCACCCGAGGCCGTCCGCGCCGAAGACGTCGGGCTGGCCGAGCCGGTTGAGAATGCCCGCGGCGGGCAAGACCGCGATGGGGAGCTGGAGACTGCGGCCCATCTTCTGGAGTCCCTGGAACAACTTGCTCCACAATGACGGTTGGGGTGGGGCGGCGCTCTCAGAGGCCATCGGCATCCTCCCGGTACTGGGCCTGGTTTGGCAGGTGCCGCAGACTGGTGTAGACCAGTTGCGGTACGGCTCCGGGGCTCGGCGGCAGCCAGGCCGCGGCACGGAGCACCGGTGATCGTCATCATTGGGTACAAGGCAGTTACTCGCCCGTGAAGATGGGCCAACCGTGCGTTACCGTGACAAATCGGACCGATGGTGGGCCGAGGCAGCGCTGAGCGCCCCAGCGGGCGCCCGTGAACATCAGGGAGAAGACATGGCCAGCAAGGCTGAGAAGATCGTCGCCGGTCTCGGTGGAATCGAGAACATCGAGGAGATCGAAGGCTGCATCACCCGCCTCCGCACCGAAGTCGTCAACCCCGACCTCGTCAACGAGGCCGCGCTCAAAGCCGCGGGCGCGCACGGCGTCGTCAAGATGGGCACCGCGATCCAGGTCGTCATCGGCACCGACGCCGACCCGATCGCCGCCGACATCGAGGACATGATGTAACCGGCGCCGCACACCGACCGCCCCAAGGGCCCTGCTCCCGCTGGAACAGGGCCCTCACGCACGGGCCGAACCGCCCCGGCGCGTGCCGATAGGCTCAGGGCCATGTCTCGAATCGACGGCCGCACCCCCGAACAGCTCCGCCCGGTCACCATCGAACGCGGATGGAGCAAGCACGCCGAGGGCTCCGTCCTCATCTCCTTCGGCGACACCAAGGTCTTCTGCACCGCCTCCGTCACCGAAGGCGTACCGCGCTGGCGCAAGGGCAGCGGCGAGGGCTGGGTCACCGCCGAGTACTCGATGCTCCCGCGCTCCACCAACACCCGCGGCGACCGCGAATCCGTACGCGGCAAGATCGGCGGCCGAACCCACGAGATCAGCCGCCTCATCGGACGCTCACTGCGCGCCGTCATCGACTACAAGGCCCTCGGCGAGAACACCATCGTCCTCGACTGCGATGTGCTCCAGGCCGACGGAGGCACCCGCACCGCCGCCATCACCGGCGCGTACGTCGCCCTCGCCGACGCCGTCGCCTGGGCCCAGAACAAGAAGCTCGTCCGAGCGGGCCGCCGCCCCCTCACCGGCACCGTCAGCGCCGTATCCGTCGGCATCGTCGACGGAACCCCGCTCCTCGACCTCCGCTACGAAGAGGACGTACGCGCCGACACCGACATGAACGTCGTCTGCACCGGCGACGGCCGCTTCGTCGAAGTCCAGGGCACCGCCGAGGCCGAGCCCTTCGACCGCAAGGAACTCAACGCACTCCTCGACCTCGCCGCCGGAGGCTGCGCGGACCTCGCCGCACTCCAGCGCGAAGCCCTGGGCCACACCGACACCGAGGCGTGAGCCCCGCCGGGCAGCACGCCCACCGGTCGAGCCCCCGCAGGGCCACCGCCCCCGGGCATGATCGACCCGCTGGGTGAAGAAGCAACCGAGAACGCCCCGAGGGGCGTCGTCATCAACACGGGCGCACGGGCCGAACCGTGCGCCCGGCCGTACCCGGGGAGGGAACGCCACATGCCCGCGCGCCGCCGTATCGCACTCACGCTCGCAACCGCCGCACTCATCGTGCCGATCACCGTCGGCTGCAGCGCCATCGACAAGGCGCTCGACTGCGTCGAGACCGCCGACGCCATCGCCACCAGCGTCAACAATCTCCAGCAGGCCGTCTCCAGCGCCGCCGACGACCCCACCCAGGCCCGCGAAGCCCTCGACTCCATCGACAAGGAACTCGACAGCCTCGGCGACAAGACCGACAACGCCGATCTGAGCAAGGCCGTCGACGACCTCAACGCCGGTGTCGACAACGTCCGCAAGTCCGTCGAGGCCGGTGACGCGACCCCCGACCTCAAGCCGGTCACGGACGCGGCGACGGAGATCGGCAAGGTCTGCTCCCCCTGACGAACCGACGGCCCCGGCACATTCAATCCCGAGCCCACGCCCGAGCCCACGCCCGAGCCCACGCTTGAGCCGGAGCCGGAGCCGGAGCCGGAGCCGGAGCCGGAGGCCCGGGCCCTGCTTGAGCCCGGGCCTGAGCCTGCGGTTGAACCCGAACCGAACCCGAACCCGAGCTTGACGCCCCAGGCGGGCCCTCGCTTGAGCCCGAGCCCGAAGCTGCGCGCACACGCACGCCCGGCCCCAGACCCTGTGGGCCGGGCGTCGCCCCCACCCACCGTCGCCGCCCGTCAAACTCGTGGCACGAGACGGCCGGTCACACCCCCGATAATCGGGACATGACCCGTATCGTCCTCGCCACCCGCAACGCCGGGAAGATCAGCGAACTCAAGGCCATCCTCGCCGCCGCCGGCCTGCCGCACGACCTCGTGGGCGCGGACGCCTACCCCGAGATCCCCGACGTCAAGGAAACCGGCGTCACCTTCGCCGAGAACGCCCTCCTCAAGGCCCACGCCCTGGCCAGCGCCACCGGCCTCCCCGCGGTCGCCGACGACTCCGGCCTCTGCGTCGACGTCCTCGGCGGCGCCCCCGGCATCTTCTCCGCCCGCTGGGCCGGCACCCACGGCGACGACACCGCGAACCTCAACCTGCTCCTGGCCCAGCTCTCCGACATCGACGCCCCCCACCGCGGAGCCCACTTCCTCTGCGCGGCGGCCCTGGCCCTCCCGGACGGCACGGAACGCGTGGTCGAAGGCCACCTCCTCGGCACCCTCCGCCACACCCCCGCCGGCACCAACGGCTTCGGCTACGACCCGATCCTCCAGCCGATCGGCGAAACCCGGACCGCCGCCGAACTGAGCCCCGAGGAGAAGAACGCGATCAGCCACCGGGGCAAGGCGTTCCGCGCGCTGGTCCCGGTGGTACGGGAACTGGTGGGCTGACACACCGCTTGCGTACGTCGAAGGGCGCGGCTCTCTCGTTACCGAGGCCGCGCCCTCTCCGTGGGCCCGGTGGGACTCGAACCCACGACACACCGGACCTAAACCGGCGCCCTCTAGCCAGCTGGGGTACGGGCCCCGCCGTTACTCTACTGGCCCGCGGGACCGTTCCTTGCCCCGAGAGCGGTTTGAGAAGGTGATGGTCTGGCTATGGCAGGACGGGCACAGGTACCTCAGGTTCTCGATGCGATTGTCCAGTCTGTCGCCACTGATGTGGTCGATCTCCAGGACGAGCCGCTTGCCCTGCCATATGTCATCGATACCGCACGCCGAACAGGCATGCGGCACGCCGAGATCGTCGAGCGCGCGCCTCAGCAGAGCCGTCTTCGTGCGCGGGGAGCCCGAGTCGAGCCGCCGTAAGATCTCGGCCGCCGACTTCCGCTGAGGGGAGGGCACGCCGCGATTGTGTCCTTGCCCCCTGAAGTGCTCAGTGGAAATGCCGTAGGCACGCAGACTCCGTTTGAGGAGTTCGCGCCGGGCGCCGTCGGCCGGGAGGCCGAGAGCGCGCAGAACTCCCGCCAGGCTTGAGGACGCAGCGACGGCCGAGGCCAGTTCGGCGCGCGGCAGGGCGCGCGCACCGTATCGGAGCCCGCTGGTGAAGTGCGACGTGTCGATGCCGAACTGGTCCAGCTTCTTCCTGATGTGACTGTACGGAGCGTCGTCCGGAGAGAGCCCCATGAACAGCATCATGTCCCGGATGCTGTGGGAGCGAGCGGCGGCTTTCGCCAGGACTTCCCTGGTGTAGGAACGACGCGGCCGTTCGGGAAGAGGCTCCTCGCGAAAGTGCGAGGTGTCGATTCCGTAGTGCTCCAGCCGCTTTCGGAGGTACCGGAGTGGGCCGCTCCCCAAGGGAGCCCCCAGTCGGCGCAGCAGGTCGACGAGGCTCGTGCATCCGGGTGCCGTCCGTGCCAGCAGATCTCGGGGGTACTTGCTCGTCATATCCCGGCCCTCCGTCGGCGACCGCGGTATGTGTCCGTCACCGCATGGCAGTTGGGACAGAGCAGTCGGAGGTTCTGCCGACGGTTGTCCCACCAATCGCCGCTGATGTGATCGACTTCGAGTCTCAGCGGCATACCGTTCCACTCGGGTCCCGTGCCGCACGCGCCGCAGATCTCGGGGACACCCGCGCGCAGGAGTTCGCGCCGCAACCGTTCTCCGGGTGTCCTGCCGTCTTCGGGTGTTCCGAGCGCGAGCAGTGGGCCGCGAGTGCCTTTCGGTCCGCTCCGCACCGTGGTGAAGTGCGAGGTGTCGATGCCGAGCGCCACGATCCGGCGGCCTATGTGAGCATGGTTGCCCCCTACGGGGCTGATGCCGAGGCGGCGGACCACCTCGGCCACACTCAGTGAGTCGGCGACCAGCTCGCGCAGCCTGTCTTCGGTGTGGCGCACACGGGCTGTGCTGAAGTGCGAGGTGTCGATCCCGGCCTCGCTCATCCTGTCGCGCAGATAGCGTCTGCTTCCCGGTGTCGGTGCGCCTCCACACCACCGCACGGCCTCGTCGTAGCTGTTCGTCTCGCGGGCCGCTTCCGCGAGCAGCGCGCGGGTGTACTTGACCGGCATGGATCCCCTCCGTCCCCGGCCGCCGCTCATCGGCGGCCCGAACGGATTAACGATCCGACATTCGGACAGTCACGTCCGAAATGCGGAATGACCCATGTCACTTCCCTCAGTCCATCCAGTCCGTCCGGTCGTCCGGTCCACACGGGAAGTGACGCGGGTCATTCCGCCGCGGTCGTTCCTCTCTCGGCGGGATCAGATCCCGAGATCCTTGATGATCTTCGCGACATGCCCGGTCGCCTTCACGTTGTAGAGCGCCCGCTCCACCTTGCCCTCCTCGTCCACGATCACCGTGGAACGGATGACTCCCGTCACGGTCTTCCCGTACAGCTTCTTCTCCCCGAAGGCGCCGTACGCCTCCAGCACGGACCTGTCCGGGTCGCCGACCAGCGTGACCTTCAGGTTCTCCTTCTCGCGGAACTTCGCGAGCTTCTCCGGCTTGTCGGGGGAGACGCCGATCACGTCGTAACCCGCCGTGGCCAGCAGTTCCAGGTTGTCCGTGAAGTCGCACGCCTGCTTGGTGCAGCCGGGGGTGAGGGCCGCCGGGTAGAAGTACACGATCACTTTCCGGCCCTTGTGCGACGCGAGGGACACCTCGTTGCCGTCCGCGTCGGGCAGGGTGAAATCGGGGGCGGTGTCGCCGGGCTGGAGTCGCTCGCTCATGGGTCTCCTCGGAAGGCGTGCATGGTGTACGCAGTCGAGCGTAATGGGGGTGCCGGGGGGTGCGACGGCGGCGGAGCTGACAGACTGTCGAGGAAGGATTACCGGAAACGACGACGGAGGCGGCGCGGTGTCGGACGCGAGGACCCCTGCGCAGATCGAGGCGGACATCGTCCGCAGGCGCGACAAGCTTGCCGAGACGCTGGACGAGATCGGGGTGCGGGTGCACCCGAAGACGATCATCGGCGATGCCAAGGCCAAGGTCGCTTCGACCGTGGACCAGACGACCGGCCGCGCCATGGACGCCGTACACCGGACGGTCTCCGACGTCCGGTCGAAGTTCGTGTCGGAGGACGGCGCGCCCCGGCTGGAACGGCTGCTTCCGGTGGCCGCGGTGGTGGTCGGTCTGGTGGGCCTGCTCGCCGTGTCGGCGCGCAGGCGCAAGAGCTGACCTCGGGGGAGCCCCCGGCCGGCCGCGCGGAGCGCCCCGGCGGCATGAGGAATGCTCCGGGACAGGTAGGTTCAACGGGTGAGCGCCAACAGTAATGACCACAGCCCCCAGCACGACAAGCTTCCGATCCGGATGCTGCACGACCGTGTGCTGGTGAGGACCGACATCCCGGAGGGTGAGCGGCGTTCCAGCGGCGGCATCGTCATCCCCGCGACCGCCGCGGTGGGCCGCCGGCTCGCCTGGGCCGGGGTGGTGGCCGTCGGGCAGAGCGTGCGGACCGTCGAGCCGGGGGACCGGGTGCTGTACGACCCCGAGGATCGCGCCGAGGTCGAGGTGCGCGGGGTGGCGTACGTACTGATGCGGGAGCGGGATCTGCACGCGGTGGCCGCGGACCGCTTCCAGGGTTCCGAGGACTCCACCGGGCTGTATCTCTGACGCCTCTCACATTTCTTACATCTCTCGCATCTCTGAATCCCTGGCAGCCGTCCGCAGCGGCCGGTGGCGGGTGACCGGTGTCACCCCGTGCCTGGTCCCGTTCCCGTGTCCGTTCCCGTGTCCGGGCCGGTTCCGCCGCCCGGCTGGTCGTCCGGGGTCGCACTCTCCTCCGTCCGGCCGGAATCGGAGGGCCGCTGGGAGGAGGCCCCCTGCTCCGGGCCGGTCGGGCCGCCCGGCGAGGGGTTCGTGGACCCGCTCGCTCCGGGGGACTCGGAGGATCCGGAGGAGGACGACGATCCGGACGGGGACTCCGTGCCCGGCGACGACGGCTCCCACACCTCGCCCGCGCCCCGCTCCAGCCGCAGATCGAACTCCTCGATCTCCTCGCCGGCCAGGGCCGCGCGCGTGAACTGGCCCCAGATCTGCGCGGGCGCCCCGCCCCCGTTGATCCGCGCCATCCCCAGCGCGCCGTACAGCGGTTTCTGCTCGCCCGAGTCCGGGTCCTGGCCCATCATCGCGATCACCGTCGCCAGCTGCGGGGTGTAGCCCGCGAACCAGGCGGCCTTGTCCTCCTCGGCGGTCCCCGTCTTCCCGGCGGCCGGGCGGCCCGCGGACTGGGCGGCCGTCCCGGTGCCGCCTTGCACGACACTCCGGAGGACCGAGGTGGTCGTGTCGGCGGCCCGTCGGCTCACTACCTGCTCGGGAGCCGCGTTCGGCAGCTTCACCTCCACCCCGTCCTTGGTGATGTCGGACACGAGGGTGTACGTGCCGTGCCTGCCGTGGTTCGCCAGGGTCGCGTACGCCTCGGCCATGTCGAGGACGCTCGCGGTGGCGGGCCCGAGCGCGATGGAGGGCGACGGGTTCAGATCGGGGGTGTTCTCCGGGAGGCCGAGGGCGAGCGCGGTCTGTTCGACCCTGGCCGGGCCGACGTCGACCGCCATCTGGGCGTACACCGCGTTCACCGACTTGTCGGTGGCGGCCCGGACGGTGATGGGCCCGTAGGAGTACCCGTCCTCGTTCTCGGGGGCGTACGACTGACCCTTCCAGCCCTGGACCGGTCGCCGGTCGGTGCCGTCGTACACGGTGTTGGGGGTGATCCGCCGGCCGCTCTGGGTGCGTGAGCCGTTCTCGACGGCGGCGGTGAAGACGAACGGCTTGAAGGTGGAGCCGACCTGGTAGTCGCGGCGGGTCGCGTTGTTGACGTACTGCTTGGTGTAGTCGACGCCGCCGTACATCGCCACGACCTTCCCGGTCGCCGGGTCGATCGACGCCCCGCCGACGCGCACATTGCGGTCGGGCTCCCGCTCCGGGTCCAGCCGGGACATCACCTGGTCGTCCACGGCCTTGACGAGCGCGTTCTGCTTGGAGCGCTCCAACGTGGTGGTGATGCGGTAGCCTCCGGCGGCCAGGGTGTTCTCGTCGATGATGCCGTTGCCGGTCAGATACTCCTCCACCGCCTGCACGACATAGCCGCGCTGCCCCGAGAGGCCGATAGCGGGCTTCGCGCGCTGCGGCTCGGGGAAGACCGTCGTCGCCCGTTCGGCCGGGCTCAGCCACCCCTTCTTCACCATGCCGTCGAGCGTGTAGTTCCACCGTGCGAGGGCGGCGGGCTTGTTCTCGGGGTGGGTGGTGACGTCGTACGCGCTCGGGGCGTTCAGGAGCGTGGCGAGATACGCGCCCTGCGCGGTGTCGAGGGCGCTGATGTCCTTGCCGTAGTACGCCTGGGCCGCGGCCTGGATGCCGTAGGCGTTGCGGCCGAAGTAGCTGGTGTTGAGGTAGCCCTGGAGGATCTCGCTCTTGCTCTGCTCGCGGCCCAGCTTGATCGCGATGAAGAACTCCTTCCACTTCCGGGTGAGCGTCTGCTCCTGGCCGAGGTAGTAGTTCTTGACGTACTGCTGGGTGATGGTGGAGCCGGACTGCTTCCCCTTGCCGGTGGCGGTGTTCCAGGCCGCGCGGACCATCGCCTTGGGGTCGACGGCCCGCTCCGAGTAGAAGTCGCGGTCCTCCGCGGCCAGTACGGCGTTCCGCACGGTCGGCGGGACCTGCGAGAGCTGGACGTTCTCGCGGTTGACCTCGCCGTCGCGGGCGATCTGGGTGCCGTCCGCGTACAGGTAGACATTGGACTGGGCGGTGGCCGTGGCGTTCGCGGGCGGGATGTGGACGAGCGTGTAACCGGCCACGAATCCGCCGATCAGGATCAGCGCGACGGTCAGGCACGTGCCGAGGACCATCCGCCAGGTGGGGAGGAGCCTGCGAAGTCCGGTCCGCCTGCGCCGCGGCGTCCGGGAGGGGCCTTCGGGGGCGTGCGCCGGTCTGTCGGCGGTCTCGTCCCTCGGCTCCCAGCCCTCCTGCTGTCCTGACTCCTCGTTCATATGTACATAGTGCACTTTTCGATGAGATATCCACCGGATCTTCACCGATAAACGCCTCGCGGAGGGGCGGGCGTCCGCACTAGGCTCGGGGGCTTTGGCGGGACCGGGCGGATCGGGGGGTTCGCCCGGCGGGCACTGAGGCGAATCGAACAACCAGGCAAATCGAACGGCCAGACGGATTCGGCGGCCGGGCGGATCGGACCAATGGGCGGATCGGACTACCGGGCGGATCGAACGATCGGGCGGATCGAACGGCCGGATCAGTGGACCGAGGGGACCGGACGGCCGGGCGGATCCGCGGACGGCCGGACAAAACGGCGGACAAGGGGGGTGGTGGGGACGTGCGGCTGTACGGTGTCGTGGCCGTCGGCTGGTTCCGCCGCTACGCGACCTACCGGGTCGCGACCGCGGCGGGAGTGTTCACCAACACCGTCTTCGGTTTCATCCTGGCGTACACCTACACGGCCCTGTGGGACGAGCGCCCGCAGCTCGGCGGCTACGACGTCTCCCAGGCCCTCACCTATGTCTGGCTGGGCCAGTCGCTGCTGATGGCCTGCGCCATGATGGGCGGCGGCTTCGAGGACGAGCTGGTCGAACGCATCCGCACCGGCGACATCGCCATCGACCTCTTCCGGCCCGCCGACCTCCAACTGTGGTGGCTGGCCGCCGACATGGGCCGCGCCTGCTTCCATCTCCTGGGCCGGGGCGTCCTCCCGATGGCTTTCGGCGCGCTCGCCTTCGATCTGGCGCTGCCCGCGTCCCCGCTGACCTGGCTCGCCTTCCTGGTGTCGGTGACGCTCGGGCTGCTGGTGGGCTTCGCCTTGCGGTTCCTGATGGCGCTCTCAGCGTTCTGGCTGCTGGACGGCGCGGGGGTGACCCAGATCGGCATGCTGGTGGGACTGTTCTTCTCCGGGATGCTGCTCCCGCTCAACCTCTTCCCCGGCGCGCTCGGCGAGATCGCGCGGGCGCTGCCCTGGTCGTCGCTGCTGCAGATCCCGGCCGACGTCCTCCTCGGCAAGCACACGGGCCGGGGCCTGGCCGAGGCGTACGCCTTCCAGGCCGGCTGGGCGATCGCGCTGCTGGCGGCCGGCCGACTGCTCCAGTCGGTGGCGACCAGAAGGGTGGTGGTCCAGGGTGGTTGAGACGATCACGGCCGGTGTACGCGTGTACGTGCTGATCGCCGCGATGTGGCTGCGCTCCACCATGACCTACCGCGCGTCCTTCGCGATGACGACGCTCGGGAACTTCGCGGGGACCGCCTTCGACTTCGCCGCGATCCTGCTGATGTTCTCGCACGTCGACGCGCTCGGCGGCTACTCGCTCGCCGAGATCGCGTTCCTGTACGGGGCGGCCGGGACCGCCTTCGGCCTGACCGATCTGCTGCTCGGCTCGATGGAGCGGCTCGGGCGGCGGGTGCGCGACGGCACGTTCGACACCCTGCTCGTCCGCCCGGCTCCGGTGCTCGCCCAGGTCGCGGCCGACCGTTTCGCGCCGCGCCGGCTGGGACGGATCATCCAGGGCGTGCTCGTCCTCGGCTACGGAGTGGCGGCCGTCGACGTCGACTGGACCGTGCTGAAGGTGCTCATGGTGCCGATGATGGTGCTGAGCGGGGCGGCGATCTTCGGGGCCGTGTTCGTCGGCGGGGCGGCCTTCCAGTTCTGGGCGCAGGACGCCGCCGAGGTGCAGAGTTCCTTCACCTACGGAGGCGGCACCCTGCTCCAGTACCCGCCGACGGTCTTCGCCCAGGACCTGGTGCGCGGGGTGACCTTCATCGTGCCGCTCGCCTTCGTGAACTGGCTGCCCGCGCTGTATGTGCTCGGGCGGCCCTATCCGCTCGACGTACCGCAGTGGCTGGCGTTCGCGCCGCCTGTGGTGGCCGCCGGGTGCTGCTGGCTGGCCGCGCTGGCGTGGCGCGCGGGCCTTCGTTCGTACCGGAGCACAGGGAGCTGATCGCGGATGGACGACCGCACCGAACGGAACGCCCGCACGGAAGGGGACGCCCGCGTCGAACGGGACGCCCCCATCGAACGGGACGCCCGCACCGAACCGGAAGACCCCGCCCAGCCGGACGACCTCATCGAGCTGGAGGACGTCGAGAAGGTCTTCGACGTACGGCGGCGGGCGGGCCTGCTGCGCCGCGAGAAGCACCGGGTGCGCGCCGTCGACGGCATCAGCTTCCGGGTGCCGCGCGGCGAGATGGTCGGCTACATCGGCCCGAACGGCGCGGGCAAGTCCACCACCGTCAAGATGCTGACCGGCATCCTCACCCCGAGCGGCGGCCGGCTGCGGGTCGCCGGCATCGACCCGTCCCGTGAGCGCGCCCGGCTGGCCCGGCGGATCGGTGTCGTGTTCGGGCAGCGCACGACCCTGTGGTGGGACCTGCCGCTCAAGGACTCGTACCGGCTGGTCCATCGGATGTACCGGGTGCCGGACCGCCGGTTCCGCGAGAATCTGGACCGCTGTGTCGAACTCCTCGATCTGGGCGAGCTGCTCGACGTTCCCGTACGCCAGCTCTCCCTCGGCCAGCGGATGCGCGGCGACATCGCGGCGGCGCTGCTCCACGACCCCGAGGTGCTCTATCTCGACGAGCCGACGATCGGGCTCGACGTGATCTCCAAGGCGAAGGTCCGTGACTTCCTGCGCGAGCTGAACGCCGAACAGGGCACGACGGTGCTCCTCACCACGCACGACCTCACCGATATCGAGCAGCTCTGCCGCCGCGTGATGGTCATCGACCACGGCCGGCTGATGTACGACGGCCCGCTCTCCGGCCTCCACCAGGCCGGAGAGGGCGAACGCACCCTGGTGGTCGACCTGGAGCGCGAACTCCCCCCGCTGGTACTGGACTCGGCCCGCACGGTGAGAGTGGAGGGCCCCCGCCAGTGGCTGGCGTTCCCGGCGGACCAGTCGGCGGCTCCGCTGGTGGCGGCGCTCGCGGACGCGTACCCGGTGGCGGATCTGTCGATCCGGGAGCCGGACATCGAGGCGGTGATCGCGAAGATGTACGCGCGGCGGCCGGAAACGCGGGCCGGAGCGGGGCTGCCCGCGGGATTCGACCTCTGATGGGTGTTCGCCGCACTGACTATTCTTCCCTCCATGAGCGAACTCCCTGAGATGCGGGCGTCGGACACCGAACGTGAGCGGATCGCCGAGAGGCTGCGCGACGCCGTGGCGGAGGGGCGGCTCACGATGGAGGAGTTCGAGGAACGCCTGGACGCGACGTACAAGGCCCGTACCCATGGCGAGCTGGAGCCCCTGGTCAGCGACCTTCCGGCGCCGGGTGCCGCGCCCTCCTCCGGCGTCACGGCCTCCGCCGCCACCGGCTCGCGGAACTGGGCCGACCGCGTCGACGGGACCGCCACATCGAGGATGGCGTTCGCTTTCTGGGGTGGCTTCGAGCGCAAGGGCCGGTGGACCGCGCCCCGGAGCTTCTCGGCCTTCGCGGTGATGGCCGGCGGTGCGCTCGATCTCCGCGAAGCCAACTTCGAGGACCGGGAGATCGTGATCCGCTGCTTCACCATCATGGGAGGCATCGATGTGGTCGTGCCTCCGGAGGTGAATCTCGAGGTCAACGGCTTCGGCGTCATGGGCGGCTTCGGCGAGGAGAGCACCGATGTGGACGTGGAACCCGATCCGTCCGCCCCGAGGGTGACGGTCACCGGCTTCGCCCTGATGGGCGGTGTGGGCGTCCGGCGCAAGCGTACGAAGGCGGAGAAGGCGCGGCTGAAGGCCGAGCGGGAACGGGAGCGGGAACTGGAGAGGGAGCGGGTCAGGCTGGAGAAGGGGGAGGAGCGGCGGCGCAAGGAACTGGGCTGAATCAGCGCCCAGGGCCGGGGGGAGTGCCAGGGCCGGGGGAGCCGGGGGAGTGCCAGGGCCGAAGGGAGGCCCGCGGCCGACGGAAGGCCCAGGACCGGCGGGAGCGCGAGGGCCGTCGGGAGGCCCGGGACCTGCGGGAGCGCGAGGGCCGTCGGGAGCGAGAAGACTGTCGTGAACGTTGCATCCGGTGGGGCGCGGGAACTCGGGGTGCGTCTCGGGAGTCCCTGAGGTAGGGACAATGCGTACGGGATGCGCGTGGACGGGTGGAGCGGGATGAATCGCACAGAGCGGGAAGAGCCGGACGAGCCGGAGGGCGGCGCCCGGCCGGCCGGGCCCGGCCCGGATCCGGGGACCGCCGGGGAGGACGGCGCGGCCCCCCGCAGGCGTACGACGGACACCGCCACGGCGGCCCCGGCCGCTGCCACGCGTACCGGCACGGGCTCCGGCGCGCCCCGGTCGGGGCTCCCCTCCTTCGCGTACACCGAGGCCGACGCCGAGAAGCAGCGTGGCGTACGGCGTATGAAGCTGACGGCCACCGGTCTGCTGCTCTTCGTCGCGCTGGTCTTCGCCCTCGCCACCTGGGCGAAGAACGAGGGCGCGGGCCCCTGGGCCGGTTATGTGGCCGCGGCGGCGGAGGCGGGCATGGTCGGCGCGCTCGCCGACTGGTTCGCGGTCACCGCGCTCTTCCGCCATCCGCTCGGCATCCCGATCCCGCACACGGCGATCATCCCCAACAAGAAGGACCAGCTCGGAGCCTCGCTCGGCTCCTTCGTGGGGGAGAACTTCCTCTCGGAGGACGTCGTACGCGGGCGGCTGCGCGCACTCGGCATCGGCGGCCGGCTCGGCGCGTGGCTCGCCGAGCCCGCCCATGCCGACCGGGTGACCTCCGAGCTGTCCACCGCGCTGCGCGGCGCGCTCACGGTGCTGCGGGACTCGGACGTCCAGGCGGTCGTCGGCGAGGCCATCACCCGGCGTGCCAACGCCGCCGAGATCGCGCCGGGCATAGGAAAGACGCTGGAGAAGGTGGTCGCGGACGGTGCCCACCACCGTGCCGTGGACCTGATCTGCTCCCGAGCCCACGACTGGCTGGTGCTCCACTCCGACTCGGTGATGGACGCGGTGGAGGGCGGAGCGCCCGGCTGGACCCCGAGGTTCGTGGACCGGAAGGTCGGTGAGCGGGTCTACCGGGAGCTGCTGCGGTTCGTGACCGAGATGCGGGACATGCCGGGCCATCCGGCGCGGGGGGCGATCGACCGCTTCCTCGGGGACTTCGCCTCCGACCTCCAGTCGGACACGGACACCCGTGCACGGGTGGAGCGGATGAAGTCGGATCTGCTCGCCCGCAGGGAGGTGCAGGATGTGATCGCGTCGGCCTGGTCCTCGGTCCGTTCGATGATCATGTCGGCGGCGGAGGACGACCGCAGCGAGCTGCGGCTGCGGGCCCGTGCCTCCCTGCTCTCCCTCGGGGCGCGGCTGGCGACCGACGAGCGGCTGCAGTCGAAGCTGGACGGGTGGGTCGAGGACGCCGCGGTGTATGTGGTGACGACGTACCGTGCGGAGATCACCTCGCTGATCTCGGAGACCGTCGCGAGCTGGGACGCGGAGCACACCTCACGGAAGATCGAGGCGCACATCGGCCGGGATCTGCAGTTCATCCGGATCAACGGCACGGTCGTCGGCGCGCTGGCCGGCCTGCTGATCTACACGGTGGCGCACGCGCTCGGCGGCTGAGCGACCGGGATCGCAGCCGCCTCCTTCTCCGCGTGTCAAGATGCTGGGCGCGTGACCGCGTTCGTTCCGCGGTCACACGCCCAGGCACCGGGGGAGGTGTCGGGTAGTACGTACGGCGGCACGGTTACGTTCAACGCCCCCGGCAATCCGCCGAACGCCCCCCGTCTCTCCTTCTCCGGGTCAGCCGAAGAGCTGTCCCCGGACGGCTCCGTCGGGGAACTCCGCGGTGTGGAGGTTCGAGTAGTAGTCGCGCGGGTTGGCACGGACGCGCTGGACGGCGTCGGCGTTCTGGCCGTTCAGCCTGCCGGAGACGGCGAAGACGCCGTCCGGCACCGGCCGGTTGAAGAAGTCGAAGACGACGCTGCCGTTCACCCCGAACCTGCCCTGGTGGATGTGTCCGAGGCTGGGGCTCTGGATGTTGACCCACGCCAGGGAGTAGTCGACGCTGGTTCCCTTGGGGCTGACGAAGGTCACGGCGCGCCCGTCCGGGTCGCCGACCTTGGACGCGTCGTTCTTCGGGACCTCCTGCTCACCGTTGGAGAGCGCCCGCAGCCCTTTGCCCTTGATGACGCTGAGCGGGTTGATGTCGTGCTTGGCGGGCTTGAGCTGCCCTCGTACGGCACCGCCCGGGAACTCGGCGCTGTGCAGGTTCACATAGAAGCCGGCCGGGTTGGTCCGGATCTCCCGTGCCAGCTTGGCGTCGGTGAGGGCCACCTGTCCGGCGGCGGAGTGTACGGAGTCGGGCATGGCGGTCCCGAACAGGCCCACCTTCACCGCGCCGTTCTGGCCGGCCCGCCCCTGGTGGATGTGGCCGAGGCTGGGCACGAAGCCCTTCCACTGGAGGGCGAAGGCGACACGGTCGCCCTTCACCTTGATCAGGGCGACGGCCTTGCCGTCGGGGTCGTTGACAGCGGGCCCGCCCGCGACGGGCACCTCGTCGGCGCCGGACAGCTCCGCGACGAAGTTCGCCGCGCGCCCGGTGGACGCCTTGGTGAAGGCGGCCCCGGCGGCCTGGCCGCCCTGTCCGGGGTGGGAGCCGTGGGCGTCCCCGTTCGCGAGGGCCGGAGTAACACCCGTAACACCGAGCACAATTGCACTCGCGGCCACCGCGATGATTTGTTTACGCATTGTTCTGGGTCCTCCCGTTGAGGCCGACTGGTCTTGGTCGGTCGAGTGGGAGTACGCGATCCGGACTCGGCTCGTTCAATACAAGTTTCCCGGAATTCCATTGAACCGCGGGTCAGTTGGCTCCGTACAACATGGCAGACCCAACGACAGCCTCAAACCGGGGGATCCACCATGCGCAGCAACCGTTCCGTCATGCTCTTCGCCGCGTCCACGGCCGCGCTCGCACTCCTCACCCTGACCGGCTGCGGCGGCGGCTCGAAGGAGCCGCCCGCCACCGGAGAGCCCACTCCGTCCGGCAGGGGTGCGACCGGCGTGAGCGCCCCGCCCAAGCCCGCCGCCGTCTCCTCCATCAAGGTCGCCGACTCCGCGCTCGGCAGGATCCTCGTCGACGAATCGGGCCGTACGCTCTACGGATTCACCAAGGACAAGCGCGGCGCGAGCCAGTGCGACGCCGACTGCATCGCCGTCTGGCCGGCCCTCACCACCGACAAGGACATCACCGCCGGCCCCGGCGCCCGGGCCGCCCTCCTGAAGGAGACCAGGCTCGGCGAGGGCGCGGACCAGACGGTCTACGGAGACTGGCCGCTGTACTACTACGTCGGCGACGCGACCCCCGGAGACGTCAACGGGCAGGGCCTCGACGGCGAGTGGTTCGCGATCGCCGCGGACGGCAAACTCATCAAGAAGACGACCTGAGACGAGGCCGTCATCGATCCGTTGCGAAAAGCGGATCGGCTCTCCGAATTACCTCCTTCTCATCTTTCTCATCGCCTTCTCGCTTTCTCCGCCCCACCAAGACCGCGGCGGCCGAAAACTGCCCCTTTCGACCGCCGCACCCACCCCATTCCCGGCACCCGCGACGCCCACATCCCCCGAGGCGGCCGGGTACCGGGAATGGGGGCCAGGCGGTCACCTGGCACTGCGCCCGGCCAGGCTTCCGGCCTTCGCCCTGCCCCATCGCCCCCGCGCACGGCACCTCCTTCGCCACGGCGATCCCGCTGCCTCGGCTGCGTCAGAGCTTGGGGACGATGGGGGCCGACAGCCCCGCCGCCCACTCCGCCAGAGTCCCAGCCGCCCGCTCCTGGGGGTCTCCGGTCACGGACACCTCGGCGAGAAGCGTGCGCTCCTTGTTGGGCAGGGCCAGCTCCCGGTAGAACTGAAGATCCTCGAAGCCGTTGGTCCCGACATCGTGGCTGGTCGCCGCGTACACGAGTCGGGGGATGCGCGCCCAGTAGCAGGCGACCAGACACATGGGGCAGGGCTCGCTGCTGGCGTACATGACGGCGTCTTCCATCAGGTGCCGGCCGAGTGTCTGGCCCGCGGACCGAAGCGCCATCACCTCTGCGTGCGCCGTTGGATCGCGAAGCTCTACGACGGAACTCGTACCTGTGCCGACGACTTCCCCACCGACGACGATCAGGGCGCCGAAGGGCGTCTTGCCACCGTCCTTCAGCGCCTGGCGCGAGGTGGCAATAGCGTGTTCAAGGAACTCGCGATCTTGGGGATCTTCCTTGACGTAAGGCAACCGAATCTCCCACTCTCACATGTGGATCGAGGGATCCCCGTCGCTGAACGGGCCGTCCAGATCCACGTCGTAGCTGGTCAATGGCGTCGTGGTACCCGTGGTGCCGAGCGCGTGGAGCGCCAGGCTGACGTTCTCCTGGCCTGACCAGCGCCCGTTCTCCTGTAGTTCGACCATATCCGGTATGGGAGATTCGGCTTGATCTCCGTGGAGTATCAGCCGGTGGATGCGTGGAGCCGGACCTGAGAGCAGGGCACTCGCTGCCGCGAGCCGGTGATGCCATTCGTCGAATGCCTGCTGCATGTGCTGGGAATCCGATGCCGTGGCGGCTGACGAAGGCAGGTTGTGCAGGATGACTCTGGTGATCCGCAGTGAGCCGCCGCGCCTCAGCTGAGCTGCCATGATGCCCTTGTCGATGGTGTTACGGAGACGTAGTCGGTCCGGCCGCAACCAGTCGAGTGCGCACTGGACGAGGAGGGCGGCCTCGACGTGGGGGGATTGGAGTCGCGTCATCCGCTCCTGCCACACTCCCTGCATCATGAGCCCGCCCGGGTGTGAGCCCCGACCAGTTGCAGGACGCGGAGTCCGGTGACGATGACCTCGCAGGGGTCGTTCGTGTCGGCGACCTGAGGCAGTGTCCGCTTGGCGAGAGTGGCCGCCGCTGCGAGGGACGGAGCGGGCAGGCCGGTGAGGAACGCCCTCAGCTCGCTCTCCGGCTCGCCCGGCGCAAGCGGAGCCAGCCGACATGCGATGGCCAGGACCATGGCTGCCGGCCGTCCTTCCGGTTCCACCCTGGGCGTCGGGCTGGGCAGCAGGCTTCTGGCGGTGCGGGTGTCCAGCTCCTTCCACAAGGAACCATGAGGGTCGGCACTGCCCATGAGGGCCAGCAGCTCTTCCTGGGCCTGGAGGGCCGTCGAGAACCAGCGATGAGTCGCGAAGGTACGCAGATACGCGCCCAGAAGCTGGGGATCGGGAGTGAACTCCGGGCGGATGAGTTCCGGAGGATGGGGGAGGCGGGTGTCGCGCAGGGTGGCGATGGCGCCGACGGATACCAGGGACCAGAAGCGGTCATATCCATCCACGGAACCGAATGCCCGTCTGCCCGCATCCGGTGCGTCTCCGCTGGCCGGGTCCGTCGCGCCATACAGGGTGTCCCGTAGCTGAGTGAGCACAGATGCGCCGTCCCAGTAGTTGCCCATGAACTTACGGCCTGTCAGGAACTGATGAACGCCGTAGAAGGCACTTGCCTGGTGTGCGCCGTGGAATTCGGTGTAGTCCCTGATCCAGAGCAGTACTCCGACGGGCTCCTCGATCACGGAGATCGTCTCGTCCAGCCCTGTGACGGTTTTGGGGTCGGGATCGACGCGCAGCAGGATGCGATGCCGACAATCGACGGACATGGCGACCAGTTCACGGGCAGCCCGACTTGATGCGATGCCACGTACTGACATGAGCCTTGAGGTGCTGCCGAGCCAGGCGAGATACCGGCTTACGGCCCCTAGCACCGCTGCCGTGTCGCGGAAACTGCGGCACTGGGTGAGGATCGAGTCGATCAGAGAGTTGGCGCAGTCGGTCACGACGACCGGATCCGCTCCCCTGACAAGCGCCGCGCGTGCCAGTCGATGCAGCACCTCCAGGTGCAGAGCAGCGAGGTTCTCCTTGGCAGGCGCGGGCACATCCGCGTCGACCAGCTGACCCACAAGATTTCTGATTCCGGTGGGATCGTTGCCGCTGATGACCTGGTCGAGTGTGCTCAGATAGGCGGCTACGACGGGGTCGTCGCTGAGCTCCTGGTCGAACCGCAACTCCTGGTCGCCCAGATCGGCCAACCCTCTGGCGAGGGTCTGCCGCAGCAGCCGGTTGCGCCCGCCGATGCTCGCCAGGCCGAAGAGCCTCATGAAGGAGAAGACGCCGAGGAAGTTGGCGAGCAGGAACAGCAGCGCACCGTAGGTTGCGCTGACATCACCGCCCCCGAGCAGTCCGGAGGCGGTGAGCATTGCGCCGGCCCAGCCGACGAGGACCCACTCACGGAAGGCGATGTGGCTGTCGATGGCACGTAATGACGGCCATGAACTCGCGGCGGAGAAGGTGAGGGCGAAGATCACTGCTTCGCCGGTGAGCAGCGTGGCGAAGAAGGCGACGGAGAACTGAGTCGCGCCGACCACCTCGTCCTTGCCGACGGGGAACTTCCAGGCGAGACCGCCCACCATCAGCACACACGCGATGAGCGCGGCCCGCCGCCGTGCATGGACCATGCCCGTCCCACTCCGAGAGACTCATCTGATGTGGATCAACTGTGCCAGGGGCCCACGGAGTTGCCAAGACGGGGTCAGCCCAGGTGACTGTCCTTCAGCGCGGTCACGAAGGTCACCCACGCGGGGGCTGCGAACGGAAGAACGGGGCCGAGAGGGGTCTTGCTGTCGCGCACGAGAGCACCGCTGTCCAAGGCTGCTGCCTCTACGCACTCACTGGTGTTCGCCCCGCTGTAGGACGACTTGAACCATGACTCGGCAGGGATGACAGGCGTACGGCTCTGCATTACATCTCCTCACGGACGCGTTCGATCACAGCTGACGATGCTGTCATGTCCAACGCTTGGGCGCGGAGGTAGTCGAAGGCAAGTCGGTACCGGTCAAGCTCCTCGGCCTTCTCCATGAAGAGTGAGCCGACGTGGGTGTCCACGTAGACGACGTCGAGGGTGGGCTCGGCGCCGCCGAGGATCACGAAACTGCCCATCGCCGCTGAGTGAGCCCCCTTGGAGAAGGGCAGCACTTGCAGGGTGATGTCCTGGGACCGGTTCGCGTCGAGCAGATGGCTGAGCTGCTCCTTCATCACCGATCGGGAACCGACCACGCGGCGGATCACTGACTCGTCAAGAATCGCCCAGAGATGCAGAGGCTTGGGACGCCTGAGGATCTCCTGGCGCTTCATCCGGATATCGACCAGTCGCTTGATCTCGTCAGGAGGCAGGCGCATGTCGGATGCGTTCTGGACGGCCTCGGTGTAGGCGCGGGTCTGCAGAAGCCCTGGTACGTAGAGACAGTTGAAGTGGTCCTCGCGCACAGCCTCGTCCTCAAGCGTGAGCAGGAGGTTCATGGTCTCGGGGATGGAATCGGCGAATGAACTCCACCATCCCTGCTGTCTGGCGTCCTTGGCGAGAGCGACGACGGCCAGACGCTCGGCCTCGCTCGCGCCGTACTCGCGGCAGAGGGCGTCCACGATGGGCCACTTGACAGGCCCCTCCTGAGTCTCGTATCGGCTGACTGTTGCCTTTGAGACGCCGACGAGCCGACCGGCTTCCTCCAGAGTCATGCCCGTCCGGGCACGCAGCTTGCGCATCGTCGCCCCGAGCTGGCGACGCCGGGTGGTGGTCCTCGCGGACATGGCAGAGACCTTCCGTTACGTGCCGACGCCGACCAGTGCCCTGGCCGCAACAAGGCTAGGCAGGCGTTCGGTTGAGCACTCACTGGATTCACTCGAACGATTTGGTGAGAAGTTACATGAGGAGACTTCTCACTGCCATACTCGCTCGTGACGCTACGCAGCGCAGCCGTGCAGACGCGGTGGGTGCAGTGCTGCTGCAGCGCAGTAGGGAGTGCAGTCATGTGCAGTAGTGACGCCAGCACCGCCCGGCCACGGCTCCGCTGTGTCCTGCTCTTTGAGGCGGAACCCGAGGGGCTGAGTGTCCTCCGCCGGTTTGCGAGGAAACAGCTCACTGAATGGGGCATCCTCGCGGTCGCCGACGAGGTGCAGCTGGCGGTTACGGAACTCGCGACGAACGTGATCAGACATGTAGGTCTCGGCACAGCCGCGACGCTCGTCATGGAATCGGGAGAAGGGTCGCTCCGGGTGGAAGTCCACGACCAGAGCCCCGTCATCCCTGAGCCGGCTGACCCGGAGTGCGGTGACGAGTGCGGGCGAGGGCTGCACACACTGACTGAAGTAACCGCAGGCTGGGGGACCATCGTGACCGCCTCAGGCAAAGCGGTCTGGTGCGAGTTCGAGTTGGGCCAGGATGGGCGCTGCTTGCGCATCCAGCGCGCGGCGGCGGCACTTGAGGGATATCAGCAGGCGTCCGGCGGTCCGGGGCGGCCCGGCATCGGCTCTGCGGCAGTACTTGAGGATTCTGCGACGGGGTTGATCGCTGACCTGCTGCACTGGCTGGCGGCCCGGGGTGGAGACCCTGACGCGATCCTTGAGCAGGCCCACATGCACTTCGAAGCCGAGACGGCTTGAGGTCCAGGTCACCCATGCGGCTCCGCTACGACGACCTGATCTCTTGTGCAGGCGCCCCTGACCTCTGGCCTGTGTGGATTGCCTTGGTTCGGCGCCTGGCTAGTGGCGACGACGGGTATCGGGTTCCGATTAAAGCCCGTTCCGTTGAGCGATCACTATGGATGCGATGAGGTCGGCTGCCACTGACGGGTCCTCATGCTCCCAGATTCGGATGGGGATCCAGCCAGCGTCACGCAGCATCTGATCAGTCTCGGCGTCACGTTCACGATTGCGCCGGACCTTTTCGCTCCAGTATCCAGCGTTCGCAGCAGGCTTCGAGTGGTGGTCAGGACAGCCGTGCCAGAAGCAGCCATCCAGGAAGACAGCGACCTTCAACTTGCTGAAGACCAGGTCAGCGGTTCGGCGGACCTTGGGGAGTGGTCTGACGGCGACGCGGTACCTCATACCTCGCGCGTGGACGGCTCGGCGCAGCGCCAGCTCCGGCTTCGTGTCTCGGCTGCGGTTGGATCGCATGCTGGCGCGCACAGCGGGGCTGGAAGCCCAGGACTTCTCATCGCGTTTCACAGATCAACCTTACGAGGAGGACGAGTCGCCTTGTCAGTGGCAGCGAATACTGTCAGTGACATCAGGGGCGTGCGCTGCGAGCGTCCTCTGCCGCTTCGTTTCTACGGCAACGCAACGTTGCCGTCCCGTCGCATTGGGAGTGGACACCATGGCAAGTCAGTTGTGGCTTACGATCGGCGACGTGACCGTTGCGCCGACTGAGACGACCCTGCCCGATGCGGCTCTTCGCGAGCCCCGAGAGAAGAGCGAGGCCCGCAAGGCGTCGGAACCTTTCAAAGTTGCGGAGTTCTTTGCTGGGATTGGGCTGGCTCGACTGGGGTTGGAGTCAGTTGGCTTTCATGTTGAGTGGGCGAATGATTTCGACCTTGATAAGTGCCGAATGTACGCCGATCATTTCGAGATCGATCTTGAAGCGCATCAGCCGAAGGATATCGCAGAGATTCAAGCTTCTGACCTACCGGCCGACATCTCCCTGGCGTGGGCTTCCTTTCCATGCACAGACCTGTCGCTGGCTGGTGGCCGAGAAGGGCTTTCAGGGAAAAATTCTCGTACTTTCTTCGAGTTTACTAGGATCCTTTCGGAAATCCTTTTGAGGGGCGGGAGCCTTCCTCCGGTTATCGCCTTGGAGAATGTCAATGGATTTGCGACGAGTCATTCTGGTGAAGATATCAAAGTGGCAATCAGAGAATTGAACAAGCTTGGCTACAGCGTGGATGTCCTAACATTGGACGCGCGTAGATGGGTACCGCAGTCTAGGCCACGTCTCTTTCTGGTCGGTTGCACTGATGTCCCCTCAGAGGAGGATCTCAGCGTCAATGAGATTCGACCCCTCTGGCTTCAGAAGGTGTTTGATGATCCAAGTTTGCGAACCCACCGCGCGGCGCTTGTGATGGAACAGCTTCCAAGGCTGAAGACGGATGGATTTTCGTCCGTTGCTGAAAGATTGACTGAAAGTGATTCCCGCTGGTGGGATGAAGAGCGAACGGGGAAGTTCTTTTCGTCACTCTCTGAGACCCAAGCTATTCGCGTAAAGGAACTCGGCTCGCTTGGAGAGCTGACATTTCGCACCGCCTATCGTCGTACCCGCAAGGGCATTCCCACATGGGAGATCCGGGCGGACGACATCGCTGGTTGCCTCCGTACCGCGCGGGGAGGATCGTCCAAGCAGGCAGTCGTTCAGTTCAGTCAGGACGGTCAGACCAGGGTGAGGTGGATGACGCCTCTGGAGTACGCTCGTCTAATGGGGGCGGGTGATTACAATATTCATTCCGCGCGGAATAGTCAGGTGGTCTCTGGCTTTGGGGACGCGGTTTGCGTTGACGCCGTGGCGTGGTTGGCACAGCATTATCTCATGCCTGTGATTGCACGCGAGCCTCTTTGAGGCAGACCAGAGAGTCTCGATGAGCGCAGCAGAGGCAAGTCGCCTCCGCTGCGCAACAGTTCACCCTTCGTCCTGTACCTCGTGTGGTTCGTTCTGAGTGGGTTCCTTAGATAGCCCTAGTTCGCTGATCCTTTTTCGACTCAGCCACTCTAGGCGCTGGGTTTGAAGATGTAGTGTGCGTCGCAGGCCAGGGCTAGGCTCTCGTTCGCTGATCAGTTGAGATAGCCTGCCTACGTGATTTGCTCTTCGGGCAATTCTGACGTCGGCATGGGCCCGATCCTCCCATAGTTCTTCGGGAATAATGCATCCGCGAACTGGAGTGGGCAGAGGCACGGCAGCCACTGTCTCCGGTACCGCCTCGTTCAAAACGGCATTGAACCGCGAGAGACCCTTGAGGGCTTGGTAAACGGTTGATTCGTAGGGGTTGAGTAGTCGGCGCTTTTCTTTGGTGCCGACTTTAAGCGCGGATATTTGAGGCAGAGTCCAAACTGAAATGAATGCCACCTCGAATGGGTCGAGAACGAATTTTGCGACTGCGTCGGATCGTTGACCTGTTAGATGACGTCCAATTCGCGCTCCAACGCCTTCTGCTGTCTGGCCCACGTAAATTGGCTCATCGTCGAAATCGTAGAACGCGTAAATCGCCGCTGATGCTTTGCGTAGTCTGATGGTGTGATCGTTTGGGTCAGGCTGCTCCATGAACTCCCTGATTTTCGCGCGAATGAGCCTGGTGGCTTTGGGTGCGTCTTTACTCCCCGACACTGCACTCCTTCTGAGGGGCTGGGTGATGGCGAGTGGTCATCTCACCGACGGAGAAAATACCGGTTCATTCACCGTTCGAGCCGTGGCACCCCCCGTACCCCCTCCCCGACCCGCACCAGCACGGTGCCGTTTTTACGGGAGGCCAGGGGATGGCCCGGCCGCGGGAGGCGAGGGTTGTGGCGTACTGGGGGAGCAGGTCCGCGTTGGCGGGGGAGGACTGTTCGGAGGCGGCGAACGCCTCGTAGGAGGGGACCGTGGCCGTCACGATGCCGAGGTTGCCGGTGCCCGTGGAGGCGAGGTCGCGGAGGGAGGATTCGATGTCCGTGAGGTGGGCCCGGTGGGTCGGGTACTCGGATTCGAGTTCGGGGTACGCGGCGAGCAGCTCGGTGAGTTCCGGCTCGGGCCAGTGGAGGACCGCCACCGGGAAGGGGCGGGAGAGGGCCGAGCGGTAGGAGCCGAGTTCGGCGCGGAGGCGGGCGATTTCGGCGCGGAGTTCGGCGGGGTTGTCGGAGCCGAGGGCCCACAGGCGGTTGGGGTCGTGGAGTTCGTCCAGCGAGATGGCGGCGTGGGCGGTGTGGACCTTGTCGGCGAGGGCGTCCCACTCGTCGTGCGGGCGGCCCAGCATGCGGCGGACCCGGTGGCGGCCGGTGAGGAGGGACTGGGAGTCGTACGGGACCTCGTCGTCGCCCGGGGTGAGGAGGAGCGTGACCGCCGTGGTGAAGCAGTCGTGGGACGCTTCGAGCTCGTCGTGGGACTCCAGCGTCTCGGCGATGATCTCCCAGGGCGCCGGGTCCACGGGGGCCGCCGTGCGGATGCCGTTGATCAGGGCACGGGCCTCGGCCTCGTGTCCGTACTCCCAGAGGTTCGCCGCCTGGAGGGCCTTCACCAGGAGGGGGTGCTCGGAGTCGGAGGCGAGGAGGCGGTCGTAGAGGGTGGAGGCGCGTTCGCGGTCGCCGGCCAGTTCGAGGTGGGCCGCGGCTTGGAGGACCAGCTGTTCGTTGTCCTCGGGGTACTGCGTCGCGGTACGCAGCAGGCGCTCGGCTTCGGCGGTGTGGTCAGCAGGCGTGTCGGGGCGCATGGGGGACACCGTACTGCCGTACGGGGGGTGGGCGGCATGGCGTCTCGCCTTGACCGGGGGGCCGCGCGACTCTGGTGGGTTTCGCGGTCAGGGCCTATCGTGCGCCCTTGCGGAATCGGGCAAGGGAGGCCGGGGCGGACACTCGTCGTCGTGCGGGGGCGCGGACCCCGGCGGCGCGCGTTGGCTCGCCCGTGGGCTGTGGGCCGCCGCCGAGATCGCCGTCCATGTCCACGAGGTCGTCAGCGCGCCGGCCCGCACCACTCGGTGTGACACCGGCGTGATCCGGGTCGTGCCGCGCAGCCTGGTCAGCGCCTCCGCCGGATACGGCGACCCGGCTCCTATCGCATCCACCTGTACGCCCGAGTACAGCTCCAGATATCGGATCATCGTCTGGGACGAAGCCGAAGTCCGGCAGTCCCCGGTAGTCTGGTCCGGCAACGGGCGGAACCAGAAGCCGCCGCCACAGCCGGAAGCCGGGCCACAGCAGGGAGGGACACGCATGGAGCGTCGCCGCGCGGCACTCGTACTGCAGCCCCTCGTGCTCGCCCTCGTCCTCGTCTTCGAGATCCTGATCACCGATGGCGTCGGCGGCCTCTCGACCGCCCTCGCGCTCGCCGCGACCGCCACCGCCACCGTGGGGTCCGCCCTCGTCGCCCTGCGCGTCAGGGCCCGCTGCGCGCCCGCCGTGCCGCGTACCCGAGTACGGACCGCCCTCCGCGACCGGGAGAAACGGACCGCCTTCCTCCCGCAACGCGATCCCGACGCCAGAGGCCGTACCCGCCCCCGAGCGCCCGGCCGAGCCCTCCCGACGGCCGCGTAGGGCAGGGCAGCTCTTCCGTTTCTCCACCGCCCTCCCCAGGTCGTCGCGTCTCCGTTTCCCGGTACGACGAGACCCTCGGAGGGCTCACCCATGTCCGTATTCGCCACTCTGGTCGAGCATCTCGCCGATCTGATGGAGCCGCTGTTCCAGGCGTCGGCCACCGCCGCCGCGATCATCCTGTTCACCGCTCTCGTACGCCTCGCCGTCCATCCCCTGTCCCGCGCGGCGGCCCGCGGGCAGAAGGCCAACGCCCGGCTTGCGCCGCGGGTCGCCGAGCTGCGCAAGAAGCACGGCAAGAACCCGGAGAAGATGAAGCAGGCCCTCATGGAGCTGTACGCCAAGGAGAAGGCGTCGCCGCTCTCCGGCTGTCTGCCGAGCCTGTTGCAGCTGCCCGCGTTCTTCCTCCTGTACCACCTGTTCTCCAACAGCAGCATCGGCGGCGAGCCCAACGGGCTCCTCGGCCACACCCTCTTCGCCGCGCCGCTCGGCGACCGCTGGGGCGACGCCCTCGCGAACGGCGGGGTCCTCGGCGGCGCGGGCGCGGTGTACCTCGGGCTGTTCGTGATCGTCACCGGCGTCGCCGTCTTCAACTACCGCCGTACGAAGCGGCAGATGGCGGCCAACCCGATGCCGCAGCCTGACCCGGACACGCCGGGCATGGGCACGATGGCCGCGATGGCCAAGGTCATGCCGCTGATGTCCTTCGCCACGCTCGTCACGGTCGCGGTGGTGCCGCTCGCCGCCGCGCTCTACATCGTCACCAGTACGACCTGGTCGGCGATCGAGAGGGCCTACCTCTACCGGGACATGCCGACGGCCGGCGCGCTCGCCAGCCCTCTGTAGCGGATGCCCGGTGGCCGTGCCCCGTGGCCGCGCCCGGTACGGGGCGCCTCCCGTGGCGTGCCATGAGCGTGCCGTGAGTGGGTCCCAGGGGGCGGAACGGGTCTTGTGGAGCGGTCGCCATTCTTGGAGGATCAACCGAATTATCGGTCCCTCGATGGTCGCCGCCCGCCCTCCGGGCCCGTACCGCAGCAGGATCGGCCGGACCGGCTTGGACCAGCGCTGAACCAGGGAGTCAGACATGAAGCTGCTGCGTGTCGGAGCGGCGGGCGCGGAGCGTCCGGCCCTGCTCGGCGAGGACGGCGCCCTGCGTGATCTTTCGGGCCTCGTCGCCGACATCGACGGGGAACTCCTCGCCGACCCCTTCGCCCTCGACCGCGTCCGGGCCGCCGCCGACGCCGGGGTGCTGCCCCGGCTGGAGGGCGAGGACGTACGGGTGGGGCCGCCCGTGGCCCGTATCGGCAAGGTCGTGTGCATCGGGCTGAACTATCACGGCCACGCCGCGGAGACCGGCGCGGAGCCGCCGACCGAGCCCGTCGTCTTCCTCAAGGCCGCCGACACGGTCGTCGGCCCGTACGACACCGTCCTCATACCGCGCGGCAGCCGAAAAACCGACTGGGAGGTCGAACTGGCGGTCGTCATCGGGCGTACCGCACGTCATGTGGAGGACGACGAGGACCCGATGGCGTACGTCGCCGGGTACACGATCGCCCACGACGTCTCCGAGCGCGAGTTCCAGCTGGAGCGCGGCGGCACCTGGGACAAGGGCAAGAACTGCGAGACCTTCAACCCGCTGGGCCCCTGGCTGGTGACGCCGGACGAGGTGCCGGACCCGCAGGCGCTGAGCCTGAAGCTCTGGGTGAACGGCGAGCTGAAGCAGAACGGGACGACGGCGGACCAGATCTTCCCGGTACGGGACATCGTGCGGTACGTCAGCCGGTTCATGACCCTGTATCCGGGCGACGTCATCAACACGGGGACGCCGGCGGGCGTGGCGCTCGGGCAGCCGGAGCCGAAGGGTTTCCTGCGGGCGGGGGACGTGGTGGAGCTGGAGGTGGAGGGCCTGGGCAGGCAACGCCAGCCCTTCCAGGACGCGTAGTCGCCTCCCGCTGGGGGTGGCTGCCGTCCGCGGCTCGGTGCCGTGCCGCGCGCCGGTGCGGTGGCTGGGTGCGTTGGTTGGCTGTCTCCCTGGCGAGTGAGCTGGAGGGGCGCGCGGGTGTCGAAAGTGGAGAGCGCGCGGAGGTCCCGAGGAACGAGGGATCGAGCACGGTCGACCGTCGACACACGCTCAGAGCGCCCCGGAGGCGAACCGAGCAAAAAAGGGGGTATCGAGCACGGTCGACCGTCGACGCGCGCTGGAGCGCTCCGTGGGGGTCTGGGGGAGAACCGAGCCCTCAAAAAGAAGCAGCACCGAACCTCTCCAGCGCCTCCACCACCATCGCGTGGTCCTCCAGTTGCGCCAGGCCGGAGACGGTGACCGTGCCGATCACGCCCGCGCCCTCCAGGTTGATCGGGAACGAGCCGCCGTGGGCCGCGTAGGCGTCCGGCGGGAGACGGGACGCCTCCTCGAAGGTCGTGCCCTTCTCGCGGTGGCGGACGCCCACCAGGAGGGAGCTTTCGCCGTAGCGCTCCACGACCCGGCGCTTGCGGTCGATCCACGCGTCGTTGTCCGGGCTCGAACCCGGCAGCGCGGCGTGGAAGAGCTGTTGCCCGTTGAGCCGGATGTCGATCGCGACGGGTGCGTCACGGAGGTGCGCCATTTCCACGAGCATGCTGCCCAGCGCCCAGGCGTCCGCGTGGGTGAAGCGGCGGAGCCTGAGACGGCGCTCCTGTTCGACGAGGTCCTCGATGGTCGGTTGCGTGGTCATACGGACACCTCCACGGTGATGCCTTCACGGGCCGAGCGCCGTGCCGCCTCCAGTACGTCCAGCGTGGCGGCGGCCTCCCAGGCGGTGACCGGAGGCGGTGTGCCGTCGCGCAGCGCACGGGCGATGGCCCTGTAGTACGCCGGGTAGTCGCCCGGCACCGTCCCGACCGGCTGGCCGCCGCCGGTCAGCGGGGACTCCCCGGCACCGATCCTGCCCCGGAGCGCCTTGTCCTCCACACCCCACGCCGTACCGGGTGTCGGCCGTCTGCCCTCGCGGAGGGCGGTCTCCTGCGGGTCGAGCCCGTACTTCACCCAGCCGGCGCGCGAGCCCAGTACCCGGAAGCGGGGGCCGAGCTGGGCGGCGGTGGCGCTGACGTACAGATGGGAGCGGACGCCGTTCGCATGGGTGAGCGCGATGAACGTGTCGTCGTCCGCCCCGGCGCCCTCGCGGCGTACGTCCGACTCCGCGTACACGCGCATTGCCGGGCCGAACAGGGTCAGTACCTGGTCGACGACATGGCTGCCCAGGTCGTAGAGCAGACCGCCGATCTCCCGCGGGTCGCCGGACTCCCGCCAGCCGCCTTTCGGCCGGGGCCGCCAGCGTTCGAATCGGGATTCGCAGCGTTGTACGTCACCCAGTTCGCCGCTCTCGATGATGCGGCCGAGGGTGAGGAAGTCGCTGTCCCAGCGGCGGTTCTGGAAGACGGAGAGCAGCAGACCGCGCTCCTCGGCGAGCGCGGCGAGGCCCCGCGCCTCGGCGGCCGTACCCGCGATGGGCTTGTCCACGACGACCGGGAGGCCCGCGCCGAGGGCGGCGGTGGCGAGGGGGACGTGCGTCTTGTTGGGGGAGGCGATGACGACGAGGTCGAGCGCGTCCGACTTCGCCCACAGCTCCTCGGACCGGGCGGCGATACTCACACCCGGATGCTCGGCGCGGGCCTGCTCCTGCCGTTCGGGGTTCGATGTGACGACCGTGTCGAGCGCGAGGTCCTCGGCGGCGGCGATGAGCGGGGCGTGGAAGACGGAGCCCGCGAGGCCGTATCCGACGAGTCCTACACGGAGGGGAGTGCCGGGTTCGGTCATGCGGCCACTTAAGCAACGGCGTTGCCAAAGTGCAAGCAGGGGAGAGAATGGGGACGTGAACAGCGGGGTGAACAGGGACGCGGGCGGGGACGTAATCAGGGACGTGGGCAGGGGTGCCGACCGGGGGACGAGCACGGGTGCGGGCGGCGCTGGGCGTGCGTACGCTCCCCGCGGCGGTGGCGCCTCGGGCGTGAACCTGCCGGTGCTGCGCGGCCACAACGCGGCGCTCGTGCTGGATCTGCTCAGGGCGGGCGGCGAGGACGGTGTCAGCCGTCTCGAACTCGCCGAGCGCACCGGCCTCACCCCCCAGGCGGTCAGCAAGATCACCGCCCGACTCCGCGCCGAGGGCCTGGCGGCCGAGGCGGGACACCGCGCCTCGACGGGCGGCAAACCCCGCACGGTGCTGCGCCTCGTCCCGTCGGCCGGCCATGCGATCGGCCTCCATCTGGACCGCGATGAACTCACCGTCGCCCTTCTCGATCTGGCGGGCGGCCTGGTCGCGGTCCGGGTGGCTCCGCTGGATCTGGGGGCGGGCGCGGAATCGGTCGTGGAGAAGGCCGCGGCGGAGGTGGAGACCCTGCTGTCGGCGGCTGCTCGGGCGCGTGGCCCACGGGCCGGGGCGGATGCGGTCGCGGAGGACGGCGCGTCGAACCCCTTCGACACGGTGGGCCCCTTCGGCACGGTGGCCTCCGCCGGTTCGGCGGCGCGTTCCGCGACTGGTTCGGTGACTGGTTCGGCGGCGGAGGCAGGTTCGGTCGTCGGGGTCGGTTCGGTCACCGAGCCCGATGCCGAGGCGGACACCGATGCCGAGCCGGATGCCTTGTGGGAGACCGGTTCGCTCGTCGCCGTACGCGGCGGCGGTACCGGAACCGCGCCCGGCGGTCCGGTGGGGGTGGCGCGCGTGCTCGGTGTCGGCGTCGCCATGCCCGGTCCCCTCGATCACTCGGCCGGCGTCACCGGCCGGGTCACCGGATTCCCCGAGTGGGACGGCTACCCCCTCCGGGACGCCGTCGCCGCCCGCCTCGGCCTGCCGGCCGTACTCGACAAGGACACGAACGCCGCCGCCCTCGGGCTTGCGTTGCGATCAGGTCGGCGCGGCCGTGACTCGTTCGC
Source organism: Streptomyces sp. NPDC004838 (assembly GCF_053600955.1). Taxonomy (NCBI): domain Bacteria; kingdom Bacillati; phylum Actinomycetota; class Actinomycetes; order Kitasatosporales; family Streptomycetaceae; genus Streptomyces; species Streptomyces sp. NPDC004838. The sequence goes on from NZ_JBSGAW010000010.1 coordinate 134,137, forward strand.
CTATCTGCATCTGGGGAGCGGGCTCGGGGCCGGGCTGGTGCTCGGCGGAGGGCTTTACCGGGGGGAGCGGACCGGGGCCGGGGAGTTCGGCCACCAGGTGGTGCAGCTCAACGGGCCCCCGTGCGGCTGTGGGCGGCGCGGGTGCATCGAGGCGCTCTGCCTCGAGGCCGTGGCGCGCGGGGACATCGAGGCGGCGGCGCGGATCCTCGGCGTCGGAGCCGCCAATCTCGTCGCCCTGCTCGACATCGACCGGCTGCTGCTCGGCGGGCGCGCCGTCGCCGCCGCGGGCGAGACCTTCGTACGGGAAGCGGCGGCGCGCGCCCGCGTTCCGGTCGCCCTCGCGGGCGGCGGGCCACACCTGGTGGCGCAGGGCGCGGCGCAGTTGGTGCTCGCGCCCCTGTTCGGGCGGGACGCGGGTGCGGAGATCAGTCAGAAAATACGCTGAATGGGCGGACTTGTATGACTGTTCGGCCCTCTGAAGGACGTGGTGACCGCCCGACGCCCGGCCCGCGTGGCAACGTCTCGCCCGACGCCCCCCACCCCCACGCCACCCGCAGCAGCCGAGCAGCAAAGGCCCTTGATCGACCATGCGACCGCGCACTGTCCTCGTCGTCGGCGTCACCGCGGCCACCGCCCTGGCCGGTCCGGCCGTCGTCTCCGCCACAGCGGTCACGACGGCCCTTCCCGTCTCGGGCGTTCACGTCTCAGCCGTTACGGAGGCCGCGCCCGCTTCCATGTCAGCCGCCTCCCACGCCCGCGCCCTCGCGCCCGCCCTCGCCCGCGCTCACGCATCCGCCCTCGACCCGGCGGCGGCCACGGTCGCCCGGCGTGCGACCGGCTGTTCCACCGCGGTCGGCAAGGGCTTCCCGATCGACACCCGGATCCACGGGGGACCGTCGGTGCACCATCCGGGCGGCGGCTTCGAGGAGTGGTCCGTGGACCTCACCAACACCACGGACCGGACCTGTGACGAGATCCATCCGGTGATCGTCTTCGCAGGGGGCGACCCGGGGCTGACTCCGCAGAGGATGACGCTGGAGTTCTACGACGACCGTGCCTCCCTCTGGCGGGCGGCCCAACTGGAGAGCACCACCGAGGACGAGGTCGTGGGGGTGCTCGGCATCCGGGGAGAGGCGGGGACGGGCGAAGAAGCGGGAGCGGGGACAGCGGGCGAGGAGGCCGGGACAGAAGGAGCGGCCGGAGACCAGAGCAGGGACGGAGACCAGAGCAGGGGAGACCAGGGCAGGGACGGAGACCAGGGCGGGGCCGGGACCCGTGACGCCGCCGTCCGCCGGGGCGAGCAGGGCGGCGGTTTCTCCGTGAAGGGGCGCTCCACCGTCACCGTCAAGGTGCGCCTCGCCCTCGCCGCCGACACCCCGCCCAACCAGGTCACCGTGAACGCCGCCGTCGTCCAGCGGCACGGCGACGACGGGGACTGGGTCGGCGAGTCCGACGAGTACCGCTTCGCCGTCCTCAAGAACTACGGCACAGGCGTCCCCGTCACCCACGACGCACTCGCCACCACCGGCCCCGGCCCCCTTCTCCGCCTCGGCACCGCGCTGGGCACGATCCTGCTCGGCAGCGGCGCGCTGGTGCTCGTGTCCCGACGGCTCCGCTCCCGCCGACGCTGATCGCGACGACGGCTCCGCCCTGGCCGGTCCAGACGGCCCCGACAGCCCTGACAACCCTGACAGCCCTGACAGCCCTGACGGCAACGGCGGCTCCGCTTCCGGCCGGCCCCGACGGGAACGAACGGCTCCGCTCCGCCCGCGCCGACCAGCCCCGGCACGCGTCGGACTAGGGCACGCGTCGGACTAGGCTGTCCGTGTCGGGGGGCCACAGTGCCGTGCCTCCGGCACCCAGCTCACCGCGTACGCATCAACCCCGTACGCCGCGCACGGCAGGAGTCCCGACAGATGGCAGAGCGCAAGCCGATCGAATCCTGGCTCACCGACATGGACGGTGTCCTGATCCACGAGGGCGTGCCGATCCCGGGCGCCGACGCCTTCCTCGGGAAGCTCCGGGAGACCGGCAAGCCCTTCCTCGTCCTCACCAACAACTCCATCTACACCGCGCGCGATCTGCACGCGCGGCTCGCCCGCATGGGGCTGGACGTGCCGGTCCAGAACATCTGGACGTCCGCGCTGGCCACCGCCCAGTTCCTGGACGACCAGCGGCCCGGCGGCACGGCGTATGTCATCGGTGAGGCCGGTCTGACGACCGCCCTGCACGACATCGGTTACGTACTCACCGACCACGACCCCGACTACGTGGTGCTCGGCGAGACCCGTACGTACAGCTTCGAGGCGCTCACCAAGGCGATCCGGCTGATCAGCGCGGGGGCCCGGTTCATCTGCACCAACCCGGACGAGACCGGCCCCTCCCACGAAGGGCCGCTCCCCGCCGCGGGGTCGGTCGCCGCGCTGATCACCAAGGCGACCGGCAAGGACCCCTACTTCGCGGGCAAGCCGAATCCGCTGATGATGCGGACCGGGCTGAACGCCATCGGCGCGCACTCCGAGACCAGTGCGATGATCGGCGACCGGATGGACACGGACGTACTCGCCGGCCTGGAGGCGGGAATGGAGACCTTCCTCGTACTGACGGGGGTGACCGGGGCCGCGGACATCGACCGCTATCCGTTCCGGCCGTCCACGATCGTCGACTCCATCGCGGACCTCGTCGAGCGGATCTGACCAGGATCTGACCAGGGTCTGACCCGAGTGTGACCCGGGTCAGACCCGGATCTGATTCCGTCCGCCACGCCCCTCCGGCACGCCCCTTCGCCGTTCCGCCTCTTGGGCCGTTGCCCTTCACCCGTTCTCCGTCTTATCGGGACGGGCCGGAGTGGTGCTCTGTGGCGTTCGGCCCCATTGCGGATGCGGGATCGTCGCACGCACGTGAATCTGTCGGTACCAGGAGGTTCACTATGCGTTCATCATTGATTACTTTCCGTTGCGCAGGGATGGCTGCCCTGCTTGCCGCGGCACCCGCCGCGCTCGTCCTCTCTCCCGCCGCGACCACCGCCGCATACGCCCATGATTCCGTCACCGCCACGGTCATCCCGGCCGTGGCCGGCCCCGGGGACGAGGTGGAGATCCGGGTGAACGGCTGCAAGGCCAAGACCGGCGCCGCCAAGACCAGGGCCTTCGACGCGGGTGCGCAGCTCTATCCGGCGTCCGGTCGCGGCGACGGGCTCGTCGCGCGCGCCAAGGTCAAGGCGGGGGCCACCCCCAGAAGCTACCCCGTCACCATCATCTGCGACGGTCAGGGGCACGCCACCAACCGCACGATCGTGGTTCCGGCGAAGGGCGGGCCCGCCCCCGTGGCCCCCGTCAAGGCGGGCGGCGGCGGTACGGCCGTCCTCGCCTCCGGGCCACAGGGCGACGAGGTCCAGAGCGAGGGCCCCGGCACCCCCCATGCCGTGATCGGCGTGGTGCTCGCGACAGCCGCGGCGGTCGCCGTGGCATTCCGCACCTCGCGTCGCCGTCGCCGTACCGGCTCCGACTGACATGCGGTCAGCCGGCCTTCCGGCAGGCGTCGGCAGACTGCTGGCCGGAGTGGTCTGCGCGGTGCTCCTGCTCGGGATCACAGTCTGGGGCGAGGAGCTCGCGGGGCGCTCCGGCGGCGGTTCCGCTCCTGCCACCGGCGATGTCGCGGCGGTCGGCAGACCGCTCCTGGCATCGCTGCCGCCTGCCCATGATCCGGTGGAGCCCGCAATGCCCCACCGCGTGGACATCCCGTCCATCGGGGTCGCCGCCGCCCCCGTGGTCACGCGCGGCCTGGACGTCTCGGGGGCGATCGACCCGCCGCCGTACGCGCAACCGGGGACGGTCGGCTGGTTCGGCAGGGGTACGCAGCCGGGCGCGTCCGGAGCGTCCCTGCTGGTCGGCCATGTGGACACCAAGACCAAACCCGCCGTCTTCTACGGACTGAGTGCCCTTCGCGCCGGCGCGAAGGTACGGGTGACCCGGACGGACCGCTCGGTCGCCGAGTTCACGATCGACGACGTCCAGGTCTTCAGCCGGGAGCGCTTCGACGCGCGCAAGGTGTACGGGCCCCGCCAGGACGGGCGCGCGGAGCTGCGGCTGATCACCTGTGGCGGGAGGTTCGACCGTAAGTCCGGCGCGTACACGGCTAATGTCGTCGTCTCCGCGTATCTCACCGGGGTCAGCGGTTCCGGGGCCCGGCAGCAGCAGCCGGCGGTGGTGGTGAGGCGGTGACCGTCCCGTCCGTGCCGCGACGGTGTGATGAGCGGTCGTGACGACCGCACTGAAGACGACACCCGCATGACCGCGGATCACATGACCAGGGATCGCGTGACCGCGGATCGCGTGACCAGGGATTATGTGACCGGGGATCGCGGACCGCATGATCGAGGCCCCCTCGCCGATGGCGAGGGGGCCTCGTTTCGCGTGCGCCGCCAGGGACTCGAACCCCGGACCCGCTGATTAAGAGTCAGCTGCTCTAACCAACTGAGCTAGCGGCGCCTGCTGACGCAGGAACTCTACCGGACCCCGCACGATGCTCCTGACCATTTTCAGACCGGTTCGGCCTGTCGGATGGTCGTTTTGTCCTTTTTGTGAGACAAACTGCAATCAGTTAGGGCAAATGGGGTGCGGCTGCTCTCTGTGGGCGAACCTCGGGCGATCTTCGAAGTGCGGAGGGGACAGATCATGACGGTGCCGGTATTCGAGGAGTACGAACCCGCGCCGGACTGCGGCTGCCCGGGGTGCGCCGAGCGGCGCCGCGTCCTCGCGGCCGGTGGGCATCCGGCGGCTCATGGCTGCCGGCGTGCGCTCGTGGTGTTCACCGCGGCGGGCGTAGCGCTCGGCGGTGGCGGGGTGACGGGCGTGGCGGGCGCGGCCGGGCTCGGCGGTGGCGGAGGTCTCACGGAGACGGCGGGCGTGATGGATCCCGCCGCGACGGCGAATCCCGTGGACATGGGGAGCGCGGGGAGCGTGGGGAGTTCAGCCAGCGCGGGGGACGCGGGGAGCGCGGCGCGCACCGAGTGGAGGCCGGCCGACGATATCGCCGATCCGGAAGCGGGAACGGGCGCGGGTATCGGCGAACCGGGAGCGGGCGCGGGCCCCGAGGGCCGGGCCGCGGTCGCCGGTTCAGACGGTCCCGACAACGAGCAGGGCGACAGGGGTCCGCTCCACGGCCGCACGCTGTCCCGCCCTTCCGCCCAGCCGTTGGCCGCGTCGACGTTCCCCAAGGCGACCAGGGCCGAGATCATGAATCGGGCCCAGAAGTGGGTCGACGCCAAGGTCCCGTACAGCATGTCGAAGTACTGGTCCGACGGTTACCGGCAGGACTGCTCGGGATACATCTCGATGGCCTGGGGCCTGCCCACCAACGAGTGGACCGGCAGCCTCGCGCAGTTCGCCACCCGGATCACCCGTGATGAACTCCAGCCCGGCGACATCCTGCTCTTCCACAACCCGGCCGATCCGAACAAGGGGTCGCACGCCACGATCTTCGGCGGCTGGACGGACCAGAGCCGTACCTACTACATGGCGTACGAGCAGACCAAACCGGCCACCCGCAAGCAGTCCACGCCCATCGGGTACTGGAGCAACTCCGAGAAGTACATCCCGTACCGCTACAAGGGCGTCACCGGTACGACCAATCCCGGCCCCACGAGCCCCGACGCCTACCCGGGCGCGAAGTCGTTCGGGCCCGGAGCGAACAACAAGCACGTCACCAGGCTCGGCGAGATGCTCGTCAAGCGCGGAGGCAAGAGGTTCTACTCCCAGGGACCCGGACCGCGCTGGGGCGACGCCGACCGCAGGGCCACCCAGGCGTTCCAGCTAGCCCAGGGCTGGCGCGGCGCCGAAGCGGACGGGCTGCCGGGGCCGCACACCTGGCAGCTGCTCGTCACCGGGAAGGGCAAGAACATCCCCGGTACACAGACCACGACGCCCGATCCGAAGCCGAAGCCGAAACCGGAACCCAAGCCACCCACGGCGACGCCCGCGCCCGTGTTCCCGGGAGCCGGCTTGTTCCGGCCCGGCCAGTCCAACGCGTACGTCACCCTGCTCGGCCAGCAGTTGGTGAAGCGCGGCTACGGCAAGTACTACACCCAGGGTCCGGGGCCGCGCTGGGGCGAGGCCGACCGGCGCAATGTCGAGGCGTTCCAGAAGGCCCAGGGCTGGCGCGGCTCGGCGGCCGACGGCTACCCCGGCCCGGAGACCTGGAAGCGGCTCTTCGCCAAGTGACCGGCCGGGCGCACGGCGGCACGGCCGGCCTGCGCCCAGCCGGCCCGCCGGGCGTGCCGCGCCCGACGAATGGCCGAACGGCCGAATGGCCGAACCGAACGGCTGAACCGAACGGCCGAATGACCCGGCGGCCGAACGGGCCAACGGCCCAATGGCCAAACGGCCCAGCGGCCGAACGGGCCGAGTAAGTCCGGTCAGCCCGGCCAGCCTGGTCAGCCCGGTCAGCCCGGCCAGCTCAGCAGGCTCAGTGAGCCCAGCGGACTCAGTCAGCTCAGCGATTTCAGTGATCCCAGCGATCCGAGTCGGATCAACCAGCGGAGGCGGGAGAAGCCATGAACACCACCACCTCGGACCCGGAAGGCACCGGCTCGCCCTCCGGCGTGCCACGGCACACCCCGGTCATCACCCCGGAGGCGACCACCGAAATCCCGGTGCACCTGCTCTTCCGCGACGACTTGACGAGCGGTCCTTCGCAGCCGATCCCCCTGCGTCCCGCCGTGGTGTCCCGGCGACAGGGCACGGGGGAGCAGCCGCGCGTCGGAAGCAGGCCGTCCGCCGCGACGCCGGGTTCCGCACCAGATTCCGCAACGAGTCCAACGGGTCCAACGGGTCCAACGTCGGGTTCCGCGTCACGTCCCGCAACGCGTCCCACGCCACCACGTTCCGCAACGGGTCCCACGTCGGATTCCACGCCACGTCCCACGCCACGTCCCACGCCACGTCCCACGCCACGTCCCACGGGCCGTCCCGCGCACGCCGCCGTCGCCCGGCGGCCCGCGCCGCCCGTCGATCCGGGTCTCGTCGAGCGGCCGGGGCCCGCGTTGGCCGGCTGGACCGGGGTGATCGCGGGAGCGTGCGCGCTCGCCGGGATCGGCGCGGTGCTCTGGGGCGCCGGGGTGCTGCCCGCGGTGGTCACCAGGGCGCTCGGCCTCACGCCCCATCCGTACGAGGGCATCAGTGCCCTGCTGTGGGCGGTGATCGCGCTGGGGGCGGTCCTGGCGGTCTTCACGCTCGCGGGGATCAAGCGCGGACAGGTCGGGCACGCCTGGGTGCTCACGCTCTTCGGCGAGTACCGGGGGAGTGTGCGGCGTACGGGTCTGATGTGGATGAGTCCGCTGCTGCGCCGCCGCAGGGTGGACGTACGGCTCCGGCACTGGCGCAGTGAACCGATGCCCGCCGTGGACGCGCACGGCACCGCCCTGCGGGTGGTCGTGCTGGTGGTGTGGCGGGTCAGGGACACGGCGAAGGCGATCCTCGGGGTCGAGAACCACGAGGAGTATCTGACCGAGCAGGTGGAGGCGGCGATGGCGCGGGTCCTCTCGCAGCTGCCCGTGGACGCTCCCGCCATCTCCGGTACGGGAAGCGTTCTCTCCGGCAGGGCAGGCGCCGGCTCCGCCGCCGGGAGGGGCGTGGCCGACGGGGGAACGGCCGGACACGAGGACACCAGGACGCTGCGGAACGCCGAGGCCGTGGGTGACGCGCTGACACGGATGCTCGCGGCCGAATGCGCCCCTGTCGGGATCCAGATCTTCTCCGCGCAGCCGACGGGGATCGAGTACGCGCCGGAGGTGGCGGCGGCGATGCAGCGCCGCCGGGTCGCCGCGCTCGACGCCAGACACCGGGACAGCGTGCTCACCTCGGTCGTGGACGCGGTCGACGACACGGTCGGCAGGCTGACGTCGCGCGGACTCGTCGAACTCGACGACTACGAGCGCAAGGCACTGGTGAAGGACCTGACGGTCGCTTTCTACACGGGGCGTTCCGGGGCGGCGGAAGGCTGACGCCGTCCCGTCATCCCCCGTGGAGAGGACTGACGACGACACAGGCCCGTGATCGTCAAAGTGAATGAGAGCCACCTCTGTCGGGTGACTTCTTGATCGGGTTCGTGCCGGTTGGAGTGCGCCATCAAGTGAGGGCGGGTGGCGATGGCTTGTGTGTCACCGGGCTCTCTCGGCCCGCGTCCCTGAAAGGCGCGGTTCGGAAGGGCCCGGTTCCTTGTGGACCAGGTGGGGCTGTTGTCCGTGCGGTAGGCCGGGATCCGTAGTTCAGGCACCAACCACAGAGAGTCGTGAGGGAGCACAGTGGGCCGTCGCGAACCACCCTGTGCTGCCGTCGCCGCGTTCGGCCCGGCTCCTGGCCTCCGTTCCGAAACGGTGCTGACCGACACCATTGCGTCGGTGCAGCCGCGCCGACTACCTTCTGAACATGTTCACTGAACACGTTCAGGTAACCCGCGCCGAACGAAAACGGCAGACCGCCACCCGCATCGTCGAGGCCGCCGAAAGACTCTTCCAGGAGCGTGGCTTCCAGGGCACAACGGTGCGGCAGATCGCGGCGGAGGCGGGTGTTTCCGTGGGTGCCGTCATGGCAGTGGGGGACAAGGAGTCTCTGTTGAGCCTTGTCTACGACCAAGCCATCGCCGCCCGTATCCCCGCGCCACCGGCGGCGGGGTCCGCAGCCTCCGCAGTCGACTACCTGGCCCATTACTTCGACCCGTTCCTCGATCTGTTCGCCGAGAACGACGAACTCGCGCGCTCGTACTTCCGGACCCTGGCCCGAGGCCAACCCGGGAACGAGGCCCTCGGCGGGCTGCGCAGGCTGAGCGAGGACAATCTCACCGCGGCGATGGTGAAGGCGGGAATCCCCGGCCCCCGCGCCCGGCACGGTGCGCAGGTGATGTTCACCAGCTACCTGGGTGAGCTGATGCTGCTTGCCGCGGGATCCACCGACCGGCAGCAGACGGCGACCGGGATCCGGCGCACCGCCGAGTTCGTCACCGCATACGAAGGGAGTGGCCGATGACCCTCTCCGAACTCCCGTCTCCCGTCTGGCCGATCCTGATCCTGCTCGGGATACAGGCGGGCGACGCCGCGATGACGCTCCGTCCGCCGGGATTCATCGTCGACTGCCTGGACGGCGTACGGTTCCCGCGCGACTGGTGGTGGGTGCTGATCACCTTCAAGGCGGCCTCCGTAGTGGGGCTCGTCGTCGGGCTCTGGGTGCCCGGGGTCGCCATGACGACCACTGCCGCGATTGTCGTCTACTTCCTGGCGGCCGCCGCGTCCCACATTCGCGCTCGAGCCTTGAACTCCGCGTTCTGGGTCAACTGCCTGGGCATGCTGCTGCTGTCCCTGGCTGTGCTCGTGGTGAGCTTCGTGCGGCTGTAACTCATCACGGGCGCTGACGTTGCGGCAGTGTCGGAATCGCCCTCGGGCGCGACTTCACAGGGATCCTGACCCCTGGGGGGATCCCGACGGCCGTGTCAAGGGAAGGCGCGGTTATTGGTCTGGACATGGCTGACTCTGGCCAATACATTGGGTGTTGGTCTAGACCTGAAAATGGCGCAGAAGGAGCGCCCGTGTAAACCCCACCGCATCACGCGCCCCACGCGCGCCGATGCGCAGAGCAGTACACGCACGCGTGCAGCACGGCTCATCGAACCCCCACGTTCCCTGGAGCGAAGCATGCGCAAGAAAATCACGGCCGCCGCCGTCGGCCTTCTGATGGCGGGCGCCACGGTGCTCGCCACCGGCAGCACCGCGACCAGCCACGGCTACACCGAATCCCCCATCAGCCGTCAGAAGCTCTGTGCCAACGGCACTGTGCAGAACTGCGGTGCCATCCAGTGGGAGCCGCAGAGCGCCGAAGGCCGTAAGGGCTTCCCGGCCTCCGGACCCGCCGACGGAACCATCTGCTCGGGCGGCAACGGCCGCTTCTCGGAGCTCGACGACCCGCGCGGCGGAGCCTGGCCCGCCACCCGCGTCAACTCGGGTTCGAGCTTCACGTTCAGCTGGCGCTTCACCGCACCGCACCGCGCCGCCGACTTCAAGTACTTCATCACCAAGCCGGGCTGGAACCCCAGCCAGCGGCTCACCAGGGCCGCGCTGGAGTCGCAGCCGTTCCTGACCGTTCCGTACGGCGGCAAGCAGCCTCCGTACTCGCTCTCCCACACGGGCACGCTGCCGTCCCGTTCGGGCAAGCACGTGATCCTCGCGGTGTGGTCGGTGTACGACACGGAGAACGCGTTCTACGCCTGCTCGGACGTTCAGTTCTGACGTCTTGTCAATAACCGTGCGGAACGATGGGAATCGCGGGTACACCGGGCGCAGGGAGAACGGGTACAGCCGGTACGGCGACAGTCGCGGAACTCGTACGGCGCCGGTGGGGTGACCACCGGGTGGGGCTGAGGGGCCGGAGCCGGGCCCTCAGCCCCACCCGGTGGCCTCCGGCGCGGCCGCACGGGCTGCGTTCCTCGTGGATCTCAGTGGATCTCATGCCACGCGGAGCGGAGCCGCATCTCGGGGTGCCGCTCTCGGGGTGCTGCTCGACAACACCTCGGAGTCTTCACTCCGGCTCAGCGCGGCGGCCTTGGCCGGGGCCGCCGTCGCGGGCATCGACCCGACCCGGCGCGGGCCCGAACTCGCCCGCGGCATCCTGCACGCCGACTGCGACTGCCGGGCGCTGATCACCGAACGCGCCCACCTTCCCCACCTCGACGGGCTCGCGAAAGCTCCCGCGAACCCGCGAATCCGCGGCCCCACCGCCCCGCAAACCCAGCCCAGCCCAGCCCGCAAACGCATCCGAGGCGTCCCGGAGTGACCGGAACGCCTCGGATGACCAGCTGTGCGCCGCCAGGGACTCGAACCCCGGACCCGCTGATTAAGAGTCAGCTGCTCTAACCAACTGAGCTAGCGGCGCCTGCTGACGTAAATAGTACCTGGTCCGGCCTGGTGCTCTGACCTACACACCGGGCGGGCGGGACTTCCGCCGCGTGCCGGCCGGACCCCGGACCCCGGACCGCGCCAGCCGGATCACCGCCTGCTCGCTCTCCGCGCGGGCGGCGGCCCGCCGGCGACGCTTCAGAGGGTCAGTGACAGCACCAGCGGCGCGGCCTTGCGGTTCAGGGTGTCCGCGGCCGAGCGCAGCCGGTGCGCGTGCTCGACGGGCAATGACAGCGCGAGGCACCCGACCGCCGAACCGGCTGTCAGGGGCACCGCCGCGCAGACCGTGCCCACCGCGTACTCCTGGAGATCGAGGATCGGGACGGTCGGCGGCTGGCTGTCCAGCTTGGAGAAGAGCAGCTGCTCGCTGGTGATCGTCCGCGAGGTGAAGCGGGTGATCTTGTGGCGGGAGAGATGATCGCGGCGGCCGTTCCGGTCGAGCTGGGTCAGCAGGCACTTGCCGATCGCGCTCGCGTGCGCGGCGGTGCGGAAGTCCACGTACTCGTGCACCTTGGGCGTGAGTGGACTGTCGGCCACCTGTGTGACCTTGATCTCGCCGTCGACGTACCGGCTGAGATAGATCGCCGCGCCCACCGAGTCGCGCAGCTCGGCCAGGGTCTCCTGGAGCTTGTCCTGCAGGGCCTGCTGACGGGCGGCCCCGGAGCCCAGCAGAACCAGCGAGTCACCGATCGTGTATGCGCCGTCGGTGTTCCGCTCCACATATCCCTCGCGGCGCAGCATGGTCAGCATGGGCGCGAGATGGCCGGTCGGGAGGCCGGTCTCGCGGGCGATCTGGACCTCGGAGACACCGCCGGAGTGCCGGGAGACCGTCTCCAGAACGCGCAGAACGTACTGCACCGATGGGAAGGGCACGGTCGGCTCGGGCCTCAGCGCCACGGTCTCCCCCTTACAGGTCGTCACCGCCAGCTTCCTTTACCACGATAGCGGTCAAGAGCCCTCAGAAGCACGGTTGTTGGCCAGAAAGGCGGGGTGCAACAGCCCTGCACGCTGGACTTATTTGTTTGGCATATGCCAGAGGAATGGTCTGTGATTCTGCAATTTCACGGGCGATTGCAGGGTGGCCGGGCAGCCGACGCCGATCTCAGGTGCCGACGTCCTGCGACCGAGGTGGAACATCGGAAACCGAACCCTGACCGGCGAACCGGTCCTCGACATCGTCGACAACTCTGGGTGGAGTTCACTCACCTTGTTCCGGAGTGCTGAGCGAATCAGCCATCGCCGTCACGGCTGATGATCGAGCTGGACGGCTGAGGGCGGGCGGCTCGGCTATCGGCCGTGGGCGTCGGCGAGGCCGGCGGCTGCCAGCAGCATCCGGGCCGGGAGGCGACCGTCGCGCTGCCGGTCGTTGAAGTCGGGCACGGACTCGTAGCCCTCGTGGAAGGTGCGGCGGATGGCGTCGAGGAGGATCGAGGCCGCGTCGGCGGCCAGGTCCTCGTTTCCGCGGGCCTCCGTGCGGATGGCCCCGATGAGGCAGACCGCGCCATCGTCGTCGGCCAGGGCGCCCGCGCACCATCCGGCGGTCTGCATGCGGTGGTGGGCGCGCTCCAGGAGCGTGGCGGCCGGGGTGGCGTAGGTGGCTGGGGGCTGCGGGTGGGCCGGGGTGAGGGGGACGGTGACGACGTCCGCGAGGTCGAGGGGGTCGGTGGACAGGTGCGCGGTGCGGACCTCGTGGGCGACGGCGGCCTCTTCGAGGCGGAGGGTCATGGCGGCGTCGACGGCGGCCAGGCGGGCCTCCAGCCCGAGTGTCACGGGTGCCGCGACGGGAGCGGCGACGGGCCGCGGCAGGGCCGTGGAGGGGCGGGCGGAGGCAGGCATCACGGAGGGCTCCGGTCGGAAAGAGGGCGGCCAGGTCGGCGAGGGGGCTGATCAGGAGGGTGATGGCGGGGCGACGCCGGTGGAGGCGAGAGTGAAGCCGAACACGGCGCAGGCGAGGGGGGAGGCGGAGGCGGTGGTGGCTGTGCCGCGCCTGAGCAGCGCGGCGACGAATCAGATGAATCAGGAGCGGCAGCAGGGGCAGGGAGATGGTCACGGCCACGGGCGAGGGTCCTTTTCAGGGTGGTGGGCAGGGGTGGGCACCGCCCGGTGGGATAGGCCGGGCGGGTTACTTCGACGGGTGAGGGTTCGGGGAGCGGCCCGGAATTCGCGCAGGATCTCGTCCAGGGCGTCGGGCTTGACCAGAACGTCCGCGGGACTTGCCGCCGTCGGCGGGGCCGACGATGCGGAGCGGGACGCGGCCGGAGCCGTGCGCGTCGTCGAAAGACGGCACGGAGTCGATGTGGTCGCCGAAGGCGCGGCGGATCGCGTCCGGGAGCCCGGCGGCCGCGTTGGCTTCCAAGGCGCTGTCGCCACGGGCCTCGGCCGAATGGCTCCGAGCGGGCGGCGGGCGGCGGGCGGCGTCTGTCGGGACGTTCTTGCACCAGCCGCCGGTGGGCAGGCGGTGGTGGGCAGGCGGTGGTGGGCGCGCCACAGAAGGGCGGCGACCGGTGTCGGGTAAGGCTCGGGCAGCAGGGCGGGCCTGGTGCCGACGAGGCGGGCGGGCCCAGTCGTCGACGGGGCCGGTGACGTAGTCGGCCAGGTTCACGGGGGCGATGGGGATGTGCGCGGTGTCGACCTCGTTGCGCGGGCGGAGCAATGGCACGAAACGCCATGCGCGTACGTGCGGAGTGTTGACCTCGTTGCGCGGGCGGAGCCCCGGCGGTCGAGCGGGCCGTGCCCGGCGCGCACAGCCCCGGTGCCGCGGTCGGAGAGAGGTCGCGCTGCTCCGGTGCCGCGCACTGCCGCAGCGCCCGGCACCGGGGCGTGCCGCGGAGTCCCGCCTCGCCCGCGATGCCCCGCACGCTCCCCCTGGGCCCTGCGGCCCGGGAGGTACCCCCATGCTGTGGTGTCGGAGTCATCCGAGTACGTCCGGTACGAGAACGATCCTCCGCCTCGCGATCGCACGCGCCGCACGCACCGGACGCCGCGGCCCCCGCCGGCCGCGTCCCCAACCTCACGGGTCGGTACAGCTAGAGCACAGCGCTCAGGAACGCGCGGGTCCGCTCGTGCTCGGGGTCGGTGAAGATCTTGTCCGGGTGGCCGGATTCGATCACCTTGCCCTCGTCGAACATCATCACGGTGTCGGAGACGTCCCGGGCGAAGCCCATCTCATGGGTCACGCAGAGCATGGTGATGTCCGTGGTGCGCGCGACGTCCCGCAGGATGTCGAGCACCCCGGCCACCAGCTCGGGGTCGAGCGCCGACGTCACCTCGTCCAGCAGCAGCACCTTGGGCCGCATGGCGAGCGCGCGGGCGATGGCGACCCGCTGCTGCTGGCCGCCGGAGAGCCGGCTCGGATACGCGTCGCAGCGGTCCCCGAGCCCGACCAGCTCCAGCAGTTCGCGGCCCCGTTCCTCCGCCTCGTCCCGCGACAGCCCGAGCACGTGCACGGGCGCCTCGGTGACATTGCGCAGGACCTTCATATGGGGGAAGAGGTTGAACTGCTGGAACACCATGCCGACGTTCTTGCGCACCTCGCGGACGTGCCGGTCGCCGGCGGGCACGAGCCGACCGCCGCGCTCCTCGTGGCTCAGATACTCGCCGCCGACCCTGATGGTGCCCTCGTCCGGCTTCAGCAGGGTCATCAGGAGCCGCAGGATCGTCGTCTTGCCCGATCCGGACGGTCCGACGAGGGTGACGTGTCTGCCGGGATGGACGGTGAAGTCCAGGGAATCGAGAACGGTTTGGGACCCGAAGCGCTTGGTGACCTTGTCGAAGCGGATCAACTCGCTCAGGCCGGCCTCCCGGTCGGCCGCCGGGCCGTCCAGGCCGATCGGGGCCGGAGGAACCGACGGCCCGGCGGAATCGGTCGGCCTGGCGGAATCGGCCGGCCCGGCGGAACCAGCAGGATCGTTCCGGGCGTTCGACGCGGCGGACGCGCGGTCATCGGGAAGGGTGCTGTCAGCGGACAAGACGACGCTCCAGGGCTCGCATGAGAAGGGATGCCGGGTAGGAGAGGGCGATGAACGCGATGCCGACGACCGTGAACGCCTCGACCGTCAGGAAGGTCTCGGACGCGAACTGCCGGGCCTCGCCCAGCATGTCCATCACGCCGATGACGAAGATCATCGGCGTGTCCTTCAGCATCGCGATGACGTAGTTGCCGAGCGCCGGGGCCACCCGGCGGACCGCCTGCGGCAGGATCACCGCGCCCCAGGTCCGGCCGCGCGACAGGCTCAGCGCGGTCGCCGCCTCCCACTGACCCCGCGGCACGCCGTCGATCCCGGCCCGGTAGACCTCGGCGGTGTACGTCGAGTAGTGCAGCCCGAGGCCGACGACCCCGGTCACCATCGCCGAGAGCGTGAGGCCCCACTCCGGCAGCACGTAGTACAGGAAGAACAACTGCACCAGCAGCGGGGTGTTCCGCACGAACTCGGTGACCATGGCCACCGGCCAGCGCACCGCCGCGAACCGCGAGCGCCCCGCCAGCGCCCAGACGAGCCCGAGCGCGAAGGCGACCAGCGCCCCCAGCACCAGGGCCTGGACGGTCACCAGCAGCCCGTCCCAGAAGCGCGGCAGGAAGTCCCCGACCGCGGACCAGTCCCACCGCATCAGCCCTCACCTCCCACGGAAGCGTTCACGGAAGCCCTCTCGGACGCCTTCTCGGACGCCTTCGCGGAAGCGCGCATGGCGGCCTTCCGCCGTATGGAGCGCGGCGAGAACACCGGCGCGGGCCGCTCCTGGCCGAGCCCGGCCTTCGCCTGCCGCTCCAGCGCCCGCATTCCCCGCGTCAGCACGAACGCGATCACGAAGTACATGAGGAGGATCACCGTGTACACCGGCGCGCTGTCGCCCGTGGCGTTGCGCACCAGTGAGGCGCCGAACGCGATGTCGGGCACGCCCATGACCGAGACCAGGGCCGTCGCCTTCAGCAGTTCGATCAGCAGATTGCCGAACGGCGGGATCATCTCCGGCCACGCCTGCGGCAGTACGACCCTCCTCAGCTGCTGGGCGGGGGTGAAGCCCAGGGCGATCCCCGCCTCCCGCTGCCCCGCCGACACCGCGGCGACCGCCCCGCGCACCACCTCGGAGCCGTACGCCCCGTAGGTGAGGCCCAGCGTCAGTACGGCCGCCCACATCGGGACGAGCTGCCAGCCGAAGGCGAGCGGAAGCACGAAGAAGATCCAGAACATCAGGATCAGCGCCGACGTGCCCCGGAAGACCTCGAAGTAGACCCCGGCGACGAACCGCACGATCCAGAGCCGGTGCGCGCGTGCCAGCCCGACGGCGAAGGAGACGGCGGCGGCGAACGCCGCGCCGAGGACGGTCAGCTGAACGGTGATCCACACGCCGTCGAGGAGCAGTTCCCACAGCCCCGGAGTGATGTCGCTCATGCGGCGCACCTCTCCCCGGCGGTGACCGTGGTCATCTGGTCCTCGGTGAACCCGAAGGGCCGCATCAGCTCCAGCAGCTCACCGCTCCGCTTCAGCTTGCGCAGCTCACGGTTGAACGCGTCGCGCAGATCGGTCTCCGGGGTGCGGAACGCGAACCCGCCCACGTCGACGACCGGCTTCCCCTTCAGATACGGGGTCACCTCCTCGGTCGCCTCGGCGCGGGTGCTCTCGGTGCTCCGTACGACGTTGCGCACGGCGACGGCCGTCCCGACGAAGGCGTCGACCCGTCCCTGCTCCACGGCGAGCAGCCCCGCGAGCTGGTCCGGCAGGGTGGTGACCCGCTCGACCCCCGCCTCCCTCGCGTACTCGATCTCCGCGTATCCGACGCCGGTCGCCAGCTTCGCGCCGGACTCGGCGACGTCCCGGTAGGTGCGCAGCCCCTTGGGGTTCCCCTTGCGCACGATGAACGCGCTGAGCATCTGGTACTCGGGGTCGGCGAAGAGGACCTGCTCGCAGCGGGCCGGGTTGATGTACATGCCCGCCCCGACGATGTCGAACTGGAGCGAGTTCAGGCCGGTGATCAGCGACCCGAACTCGGTGGGGAAGGGCTGTACGTCGTCGACGCCCAGCTCCTCGAAGATCCTGCGGGCGATGACCGGGGACGACCCGGTCATCTCGCCGTCCTTGCCGATGTAGCCGTACGGCTGCTCACCCGCGAGACCCAGCCGTACGGTCCCGTTCGCCCGCAGCCGCTCCAGCAGATTCCCGCCGTTCCCGGCGTCCGCGGTGGCGACCCGGGAGCAGCCGCCGGCCGTTCCCACGACTCCGGCGGCGCCGAGGGCGGCGGCCCCCGCGAGCAGCGAGCGGCGTCCCGGCCCCCGGGAAGCGGCGGACGGCCGGGTTCCGGGGTGCCCGACGGAGGCGGCGACGGCTGCGGCGAGGCGGTCGGGTTCGCCATCGCGAGCGATTCCGGATCCCGCGCGCGATCCTGCGCCGGGTTGGGCGCCGGGTGGGGTGCCGGGGGCGGTGCCGGATCGTGCGCCGTGCCCTGCGCCCCGACCTGTGCCGGGTGCTGTGCCGCGTCCTGTCGTGTTCCTTCCGAGTCCTGTGGTGTCCGTGCGCTGTCTTGTTCTCTCCTGTGGTCGGGCCATGGTCGCGCGGCTACCCGGAACCCCCCGAGGTATGCGGCAGGGGCCCGGACTCACCGCACGGTTCGCAGGGCCGGAGCGACGGATTCCGAGGCAAAGAGGGGGAAAGAGTGAGGCAATGCCCCGGACAGGAGCGGGCAAAGAGCGGGAATAAACGGAGGTCACCTCCCGTTACGCCTTTGCTGTAGTTTGCTTGTCCGCGCACGAAGGGCTGAATCGGTGGACGACGTGAGACAGGGCGCCCCTCAGAGCGACCCCATCGCCGGCACGGCTTACGGAACCGCGCCCGTGCCCCTTTCCGTACTGGATCTCGTCACCGTCGGCGAAGGGCACACCGCCTCGGACGCGCTGCGGACCAGTGTCGCGATCTCGCGTCTCGCGGAGAGCCGGGGCTACCACCGCCACTGGGTGGCAGAGCACCACTCCATGCCCGGTGTCGCCTCGTCCTCTCCCGCCGTGATCCTCTCCCATCTCGCCGCGCACACCGAGCGCATCCGGCTCGGCTCGGGCGGGGTGATGCTGCCCAACCACGCGCCGCTGGTGATCGCCGAGCAGTTCGGGACGCTGGAGGCGCTCGCTCCGGGCCGGGTCGACCTCGGGCTCGGGCGAGCGCCGGGCACGGACGGGGCGACGGCCGCCGCGCTCCGGCGGACCCAGCGGGCGGGGGAGGGCGCGGAGGACTTCCCGCAGCAACTCGCCGAGCTGACGCGCTTCCTGGACGACGACTTCCCCGACGGGCATCCCTACGCCCGCATCCACGCCGTGCCCGGCCCGGTACAGGGCCCCGCGGCCCGGCCGCCGATCTGGCTCCTCGGATCGTCCGGGTTCAGCGCGCGCCTCGCGGGGGCGCTGGGGCTGCCGTTCGCCTTCGCCCACCACTTCTCGGCGCAGAACACCGTGCCGGCGCTGGAGCTGTACCGGAACTCGTTCCGCCCCTCCGCCGCGCTGGACGCGCCGTACAGCGTGATCGGCGTCGCGGCGCTCGCGGCCGACGACGAGGGAGAGGCCCGCCGCCAGGTGATGACGGGAGCCCTCTCGATGCTGCGGCTGCGGACCGGCCGTCCGGGGCTGATCCCCACGCCCGAGGCGGCCGAGTCGTACCCGTTCACCTCCGCGGAGCGGGAGTTCGTGGACGGCTGGCTGCGCGACATCGTCCATGGCACACCGGACGCGGTACGCGACGGACTCGACGGGCTCCAGAAGCGCACCGGGGCCGATGAGTTGATGATCACGGCCAACACGCACAGCGGTGAGATGCGGCTCCGCTCGTACGAACTCATCGCCGACGCCTATGGGTTGCCCCGGCCGTAGCGCGGGCCCGGCACCTTCCCGCCTGCTCGTCCCGACCCCGCCCGGCCCCCGCCCGGCTTTCGTCCCGACCCCGCCCCGGCTCTCGTACGGGCCCCGCTCGGACCCTGCCCGGGCCCCGCTCGGACCCCGCCCGGACCTCGTCCGGGCGGGGTTCGTTCGACGAAGTGGTTCATTCGTGAACTGTCGCCCTGGCCGGTTCATTCCGTCCTTAAATCCCCCTTAAACAGTGCTTAAAGCGCTCGTCATTTACGGTGAGCAGCGCTTCATCTTTCTCATCGAACGCCTCTGACGAGCACTTATGCCTCAGAATTGGTCTAGTCCTTCTTTGGTCGAGACCATTGACGCGGTGGTGGCCGGATCGCTATCTCTTCTCTCCGGCCCGTTGTTTCACCGAACGGACCGACCCCCGTTTCCCCCCACTCCCGGAGGCAGTTCGTGCGCTCCCGTAAACCCTTGATCGCGGCTGTGGCGACCGCGGCGCTCGCCGCAGGCGTGATCGCCGGCTTCGCCGCGACCGGCAATGCCACCACGCCGGAGAAGGCTGCCGCGGCCACTCCCGGAGTGAAGATCGCGTACTACGACCAGTGGAGCGTCTACGGCAACGCGTTCTACCCCAAGCACCTGGACACCCGGGGCATCGCGGCCAAGCTGGACGTGATCAACTACTCGTTCGCCAACATCCACCCCACCGAGCTGACCTGCTTCCAGGCCAACAAGGCGGCGGGCGACGACAACAACCCCAACGCCGGTGACGGCGCGGGTGACTCCTACGCCGACTACCAGAAGTCGTTCTCGGCGGCCGACAGCGTCGACGGCGTCGCGGACAAGTGGGACCAGCCGATCGTGGGCGTCCTCAACCAGTTCAAGAAGCTGAAGGCGAAGCACCCCCACCTGAAGATCAACATCTCGCTGGGCGGCTGGACCTACTCCAAGTACTTCCACGACGCGGCCAAGACCGACGCCAGCCGCAAGAAGCTGGTGTCGTCCTGCATCAAGCAGTGGATCGACGGCGACCTGCCCAAGGCCGACGGCTTCGGCGGGCCCGGCACGGCGGCCGGGATCATCGACGGCATCGACATCGACTGGGAGTACCCGGGCTCCAACGGCGGCCACCTCGGCAACAACTACGGCCCCGAGGACAAGGCCAACTTCACGCTGCTGCTCGCCGAGTTCCGCAAGCAGCTCGACGAGAAGGGCGCGGCCAACGGCGGCAAGAAGTACATGCTGACCGCTGCCATGCCGGCCGGCCAGGACAAGATCAAGTACATCGAGACGGACAAGATCGGCGCGTACCTCGACTACGCGAACATCATGACGTACGACATGCACGGTGCCTGGGACGGCGACGGCCCGGCGTACCACCAGTCGCCGCTGTACTCGAAGGCGTCAGACCCGACCGACGCGATCAAGCCGGGCACGGAGAAGTACTCGATCCAGAACGCGGTCGACGCGTGGATCGACGGTGACCCGACCTACGGCATCGCGGGCGGCTTCCCCGCCAACAAGATCACCCTCGGATACGAGTTCTACTACCGCGGCTGGAAGGGTGTCCCCGCGGGCACCAAGAACGGCCTCGGCGGCACCGCGACCGGCGGCTCCAACGCGCGTCCGCTCAGCCAGGCGGCCGGCATCGCCAACTACAAGGAACTGGGCGGCATCGTCGACAACGCGGCGACCACCTTCTGGGACGAGGACGCGCAGTCCGCGTACTTCTACAAGGACGGCGAGTTCTTCACCGGCCTCGACAAGCGCACCATCGACGCCCGCGCCGCCTACGCCAAGACCCGCGGTCTCGGCGGAGCGATGATGTACTCCCTGCTCGGTCTCGATGAGCAGACCACCCTGCTGAACCACATCGTGAACGCGGTCGGCGCCACCCCCAAGCCCGACCCGACCACTCCGGACCCGACAGCGACCACCCCGGACCCGACGTCGACCAGCCCTTCCCCCACGGGCTGCGCCGCGACCACACCGTGGAAGGCGGCCGACACCATCACCGCCGGCACGATCGTCAGCCACAAGGGCCGTCTCTGGAAGGCCCAGTGGTGGACGCAGGGCGAGGAGCCCGGCACCACGGGCGAATGGGGAGTCTGGCGCGACCAGGGCGCCTGCTGACCCGTACCGCCCCTGAGAACCACTGAGTCCCCCCACAACACCGCCCCCGCCCGGAGTATCTCCAGGCGGGGGCGGTTCCATTGCGCGGGCCGCGTCGGGGCGGGTGGGCCGCGTCGGGCCGCGTAGAGGGGGGCGGGCCGGGCTTCCCGAGGATCGCCCGGCTTCTCAAGACCGGCGCGTTCCGTTTCCCGGTTCGGGGCCCTGGTCCCTGGCCTCCGATTCCTGGTGCACGGTTCCGGCCCCAGGGCCCTGCCCCGGCCCCCGGCCCTGCCTCGGCTCCGGCCCCCCGCTATGCGCCGCTATGCGGAGAGCGGGGCGAGCCCGATCATCTCCGGGATACGGTCCGGCGGCACCGCCCGCGAATACAGCCAGCCCTGCCCCGTGTCACAGCCGATACGGCGCAGCCGGGCCGCTTGCCCCGTGGTCTCCACGCACTCCGCCGTGACGGTGAGCCCGAGCCGGTGCGCGAGCTGGACCAGCGCCTCGACGATCGTCTCGTCGGCGGGGTTCGGATGCGCCTCGTCCTGGAATCCGCGTACGAACGCCCCGTCGAGCTTCAGCGCCGACACCGGCAGCCTGCTCAGATACGCCAGGTTCGAGTACCCCGTCCCGAAGTCGTCGATCGCGATCCGCACCCCCATGTCGCTCAGCGCGTGGAGCGCCTGGAGCGGACGGCCCGCCGAGCCCATCACCGCCGACTCGGTCAGCTCCAGTTGCAGCAGATGCGCGGGCAGGCCCGTCTCCGCCAGGATCTCCGCCACGTCCTGCACCAGGTCCGAGTCCCACACCTGCCGTACGGCGACATTGACGCTCACGAACAGCGGCTGGGCGCCGGGGTGGTCGCGCTGCCACTCGCGTGCCTGACGGCAGGCCGTCCGCAGGACCCACCGGCCGAGCTGGACGATCGAGCCGTCCTCCTCGGCGATGGAGATGAACCGATTCGGCGCGAGCGTCCCGAACTGCGGGTGGCGCCAGCGCACCAGCGCCTCCACACCGCGCGTGATCCCGTCCGCGAGCCCCACCAGCGGCTGGTACTCCACCGCGAACTCCCCGCGCTCCACGGCCGGCCGGAGTGTGGAGGAGAGCGCCTGACGGGTCATCCGGTGGGCGTTGCGCTCGGGGTCGAAGAGGGTCCAGCGGGCCTTCCCGTCCTCCTTCGCCCAGTACAGCGTGGTGTCGGCGGCCTGCATCAGCCGGGTGGCGGTGGTTCCCGCGACCGAGCGCTCGACCACCCCGATCGACGCCGAGACCGACAGCCGCTGCCCGTCGAGGTCGAACGGCCGCTGGATCGCGGCCAGCACGGCCCCGGCGAGGTCGGCGAGCTGGTCCGTACCCGTCGAGTCCTCGACGAGGACGGCGAATTCGTCGCCGCCGAGCCGGGCCACCAGATGACCGCCGCCGCGGGCGTTGCCGTGGCCGTCCGCGCACTCGGTGAGCCGCCTGGCGACCGCCGTGAGCAGCCGGTCGCCGATGCGGTGCCCGAGCGTGTCGTTGACCGCTTTGAAGCCGTCGAGGTCGAGGTAGCAGAGCCCGATCCGGCCCGTGGAGCCCCGGTCGTACACGGAGGCGTCCAGGGCCGCGGTGAGCCGTTCGAAGAAGAGCGTGCGGTTGGGCAGCCGGGTCACCGTGTCGTGCGTCTCCAGATGCCGCAGCCGGGCGAGGAGTTCGCGGCGGTCGCTGATATCCGTGACGGTGAGCAGTACGCGGGGGCCGTCCGTGCCCGGCAGGGGCGTGAGTGTGACCTCGGCCCAGAGAGTACGTCCGTCCGGGTGCTTGAGCCGCCGCGTACAGCTGAAGCGGGAACGCTGCCCGGACAGCACCTCGCGGTAGGCGTGCCAGGTTCCGTGGTCGGCGCTGAGGTCGGCGAACTCGTCGGCGGGCCGTCCGGCCGGGTCGGTGCCGCACAGGGTCGCGAAGGCCGTATTGGCGCTGACGACGAGGCCGTCGCGGTCGACCACCGCCATGGGGAGGTGCGCCGCGTTGAACGCGGCCCGGTGGTCGCGCAGTTCGGCGGGGGAGGAGTCGTGACGCTCGTGGATCCGCGGCCGGGTCCTGCCGGGGGCCGCCGCTCGCACGGGGCCTGTTCCTTGGGGGGTTCCGCTCACCGCTTTCACTCCCGCAGTGCATTTGTGTCGTACAGGGGCGTACAGCCGTACAGATGTGGTCGGAAAGAGTCGGAGATCGTGACAGACAGCGAAAAGCAGGCGCGAGCCGGCGAAAAGTCGCAGTGAATCGTCGCAGTGAATCAGGGAAAGCCAGAGAAGAACGGGAAAACTGAGGTGACTCTGGGTGACTCAGAAAAACTCAGAGAAAGCCGGGGAAATCGGCCGAGGAAAGAGGCCGGGGAAAGTGTGCCGATCATAGAGGCTGGCCCGTCGGCCGTTCCACCTTCGCCACCTTGGCGCATCCCACCGGCGCACTTTGACCGATCGTTTCTGCGCGGATCTGCGCGGACATCGGCCCGGTGCTGCGCGGGTCTGATTTCACCCTGACCGTATGTGACCTTCTGTGATTCGCCTGCGGTCGGGCGGGCGCCCATGGATCTCGGGTCGATGTCGGGCCGATGTCGGCCCGGTCACCCATGTGGTGCAGCGGAACAGGACGTATACCAAGAAAACACCACAAGGTGGTGGAGGTGTCTTCCATTCCGCAGCCGGAGGTCTACGTGGAGGGTCAGCAGTCACCCACGGGAACGCCCCGGGGAGTGGAACACGTGCGTCTGTACGGTTCCGGCCTCCTCGGAGGAGACGGCGGCCCCGGCCGGGGCCGCCGGAGCACGGGCGGGCTGATCCACCAGGACGGTTGGGGCGCACAGGACCGTTCGGGCGGACAGGACCGTCTCGGCGACCGAGGCGGTCAGGGCGGTCAGGGCGGTCAAGGGGGCCAGGGCGGCCGAGGCGGGCGGGGACGAGGCGGTGGGCCCGGTGGAGGGTCCGGCGGAGGCTCGGGTCCCGGAGGCGGGCGCTCTCGCGGAGGCGGTGAGCGCGGCCGGGTGCGCAGCGCCACCGCGGCGCTGACCTCCCTGATGGCCCTCGCCGCCACCTCCCTGGTCGCCGGGCCTGCTGAGGCCAGGACCTCGTCCGCGTCGTGCGCGCTCCCCCGTTCGCCCGCGCACCACTCCCTGGGTCTGGACACCTGGAACACCGGATATCCGCAGCCCGTCGAGGACCTCGACGCGGTCATGATCTTCCTGTCGTTCCCGGACCACGTGCCCCGCCACTCCCCGGACGTCCTCGCGGCCGATCACTTCCCCGCCACCAGCGAGTTCTTCGAGCGGGCCTCGTACGGGAGGTTCACTCTCCGTCCGCATCCGCAGCGCGCCTGGGTGAAGATGCCGCGAACGTCGACCGCGTACGCCATAAACCGGGACTGGAAGCCGGCCGACCGGAGCGCCTATTTGCGCGATGCGCTCTCGGCCGCCGACAAGACGGTCGATTTCTCCCGGTACGACATTGTTTATCTGGTCGCCGACCCGGATGCGCCCGGTGTGGACTCCGACGCCACGAAAGTCGTCAACTTCAACCGTCCGATGAGGTTCGACGGCACGGAGATCAGGCGTGTCGTCACCGTCTTCGAACAGCATCCGCCGGACCGCAATGTGCTGGCCCATGAGACCGGTCATGTCTTCGATCTGCCGGATCTCTACCACCGGCCCGTGAACAGAAAGGGCGACTGGGACACCCACGTCGGGGACTGGGACGTCATGGGCAGCCAGTTCGGGATGGCCCCCGATCTCTTCGCCTGGCACAAATGGAAGCTGGGATGGCTGGACGGCCGGGCCGTGCGCTGTGTGACCAGCCCCGAGCTGATCACCCTGGAGCCCGTCGGCGCCGCGCCCACGCCCGGCGGGAGCCTCGGCACGCGGCTCGCGGTCGTGCGCACCGGAGCGAATACCGCCCTCGCGATCGAGGCGCGCGCCGCGGTGGGCAACGACGAGTCCACCTGCACGGAGGGCGTGCTCCTCTACCGCGTCAAGGCGGACACGGCGTCCGGCCGCGGGCCCGTCGAGGTGGTGGACACCCATCCGGAGACCGGGGCGTGCTGGGACCGGTCGGTGTATCCGCAGCTGGCGGACGCGCCGCTGGGGGTGGGGGAGACGTTCACGATGCCGGGGGTGTCCGGGGAGCGTACGAGGATCGAGGTGGCGGACCGTACGAAGTCGGGGGCGTGGACGGTCAAGATCACCCCGGCGTGACCGGTGCGGCCCGGCCGGCCCTCGGGGTGCGTACGGCCCTCGGGGTGTGCGGTCTTCCGTGTGCGCGGTCTTCAGGGAGGCGGACACCCCGGTCCGTGCCCGGTTCGCCTCCCGGTCCGGAGCCACGACCGGGGAGCCAACCGGCCCCGATCCGGGCAGCAAAAAGGCCCTCCGCTCTCGCGGAGGGCCTTCTCTCGTCTGTGCGCCGCCAGGGACTCGAACCCCGGACCCGCTGATTAAGAGTCAGCTGCTCTAACCAACTGAGCTAGCGGCGCCTGCTGACGTCGTAGACCTTAGCACCCTGTTCGGGGGGAGGAAAAATCGATACCCGAACGCCCGCGCACGAGGTCGCGCGGGCCGCCCGTACGCAGGCCCACAGCAGAACGTCGGGTCCGGGCAGCCATGGATGCCGGGTGTCCGGGGCGACCAGCCAGCGCGGGCTGCCGGACTGCTCGCCGCCCGCGGAGTCGTCGGCGAGGGGCGGAATCGTCACCGCGTCCCCGGTGCCGTGGTACAGCAGCGGCGGTACGGAGTCGCTCCACTCCTCCCACTCCAGCAGGGCCGGAAGCCGGCAGGCCGTGCCGGGCGCGGCGAAGATCAGCATCCGCCCGCGGTGCACGGCGACGGGCCCGGACCCCGGCCCCTCGGACCAGAGCCGGTCGAGCATATGGCGGCCGAAGACCGCGGGGACGTTCACGACGTCGAAGACCGAGCCGCAGGGGAGCACGACGGCTGCTGTCGGCTGCTTCTCCCAGAGCGAGAGCATCGAGTGCGGGTACGGGCCCGCCGAGGCGAGCCAGTCCGCGCCGGGTGCCGTGACTCGCGTGGCGTGATGCTCGGTGTCCTCTCTCAGGAGGGTGAAAAGGTCGGTTCGGCGGTCTTCGTCGCCGGGGGTCAGCAGGTGTTCGTCTCGCAGCCAGGCACTCATGGGATCTACATCTACCGGCAGTGACGGGATGGTTCCAGAGGGTTCGTAAAATCGGGACAGGGTGGGGTGGGATGGGGTATCTTGCCAACCGGCATATGCCAGATGTGCTGTTGATTGGCAGGTTCGCTCGGATGTTCTGCGGGCGAACGGGTCTGCGTCGGCCGCCGCGGGGGCTTCTGAGAGGTCTACCCGGCGGGCGTCGGGGCCCCGCGGGTTCCCGGGCCGCCTACGGCGTGCTGTCGCGGAGGAGCCCGCGACCGAACTCGATCATCTTCTCCGCGTAGTCCGCGGTCCACCCCGCGCGCTCGGCGATGTCCCCGGGCGTCAGCCGGTCGAACCGCCGTGGATCGGCGAGCTGCGCCGCCGCGAGCGCCTGGAACTCCATGGCGCGGTCGGTCGCCGCGCGGAACGCGAGCGTCAGCTCGGTGGCACGGGTGAGCAGTTCCCGGGGATCCTCGATCGTGTCCAGCTCGAAGAAGTGCTCGGGGTCCGCGGCGGCCTCCGACGGCTCGAACAACAAGGCCGCGGGCCGGGGCTTCCGCTGCCGCCGCGTCCGCTGATTCCCCTCGGGCTCCGCCATCTGCGCTGTCCTCCCGTGCCTCTGTCCGTGCCTCTGTCCCCGGCCCGCCGGTGCGCCGGACCGCGGATCCATTGTCGCGCCCGGCGCAAGAGGGCGGGTGACGCGAGCGGAGGGCCGGGCTCCGCGGCCTTTCGTGTGGCGTTTCCCACGTCTCGGGCGCGTACCCGGGCGACGGAAGCGGGCCGGGGGCGCAGCCCTGGCGCCGTTCGGGGCGCGCGCAGGCTCCACGGCGGTGCGTGCGGGGGCTTCCCGGCGGCTCGCCGCAGGCTCTACAGCGGCGCGCGGGTAGCGATGGGCTCAGCCGCCCGCCTCGACCCCGTCCGCCCCGTCCGCCCCGCCCGCCCCGTCCACCCCACCCTCCAAGTGCGCCGTATCGTTCCAGCGTTCCACCGCGGGCGCGCCGTAGGACCAGCCCAGCACCGACAGGGACGTCGGATCGAGCTGAATCCTCGCCGCGAACGACGGATCCAGCGACAGCCACCTCACCCCCAGCACCCGCAGCACATGCCCGTGCGCGAAGAGAAGGACGTCCCGGTCCTGGGACCGTACCCACTCGATGACCTCGTCCGCCCGCGCCGCCACATCCGACAGCGCCTCGCCGTCCTTGACGCCGTCCCGCCAGATCAGCCAGTCCGGGCGGCTCACCGCCCGGATCTCCGGCGGCGTCAGGCCCTCGTACGCCCCGTAGTCCCACTCCATCAGCGCGTCCCACGCCTCGGCCCGGTCCCCGAACCCCGCCAGCTCACACGTCTGCGAAGCCCGGACCAGCGGACTCGTCCGCACCTCCACGTCCGGCAGCCCCGACCACGGCGACCTCCGCAGCCGCTCGCCCAGGAGCTTCGCGCCACGCCGCCCCTCCTCCAGCAGGGGGATGTCCGTCCTGCCGGTATGCCTGCCGAGCAGGGACCATTCGGTCTGGCCGTGCCGGACGAGCAGGATGCGCGGTGCCATGTCGCAAATCTCCCTGGAGTCAATGGGGTGAAGAGGAATGCAAGCGGGGTGCGAGGGGTTCGGATGAAAGGTCGGACGGGTGCTGAGCCCCATCATCGTTCACTCCGGAGCGAGGCAACCTCCGGCACGATCGCGGCGTCCCTGTCTAGGTCGGCACCCACTGACCGAGCGCCGTCCCTTACACCGTACGGTTGGACGGTGGCCGCCGACCGCCGGGACACTAGGGGGAACGTTCGGATGCCGTACATCACCACCGGTCGCCGACCACGCTGGTGGAGCGAGCTGTTGCTGATCGCGGTGGTCTACGTCGCGTACTCGGCCGGCCGGCTCTTCGCCCGCGGCGATGTGACCACCGCGGTGGACAACGGCCTCGCGATACTCCGGGCCGAGAAGGCGATCTTCCTGAACGCGGAGACCCCCCTCAACCGTTTCTTCACCGACAACCCGCTCATCGGCGTCCCCGCCGACTTCTTCTACGCCTCACTGCACTATCTGGTCACCCCGGCCATCCTCATCTGGCTCTTCCGCAGCCGCCCCCTCCGCTACCGCGCCGCCCGCACCTGGCTGATGATCTCCACCCTGCTGGGCCTCGTCGGCTTCACCCTGATGCCCACCTGCCCCCCGAGGCTCCTGGACGCCACCCACGGCTTCGTCGACACGATGGCCCAGTACAGCGCGTACGGCTGGTGGGGCGGCGAGGCGAGCGCGCCGCGCGGCATGGGCGGACTGACCAACCAGTACGCGGCCATGCCGAGCCTGCACGTCGGCTGGGCGCTGTGGTGCGCGGTGATCCTCTGGCGGCACGGGCGCGGCCCGCTGACGAAGTCGCTTGCCGTCGCCTACCCGCTCGCCACCACCGTCGTGGTGATGGGAACCGCCAATCACTACTTCCTCGACGCTGTCGCCGGAGCTGTCGTGATGGGCGTCGGCGCGCTGCTGACCCGCCCCGCGATGCGGCTCGCCGACCGCGTTCGGAAGCGGTTCTCCCCGACCCCGTCCACCGGGAAGTCCCCGATTGTCGGTGCCGGATGCCAGACTTCCACGGGTGAGCGAATCCCTGGACAGCGGACCTCCTCCGCAGGCACCACCCCGTCCGCAGGCGCGGACGACAGCACTCCGGCAGCGGCTCGCTGAGCTGCGCGGCCCCGCCGCGCGCCCCCGTCCGCTCGACGCGCGGGCGCTGGCCGCCCTCGCGGCCAATCCGGGATGCGACCGGCGCGCGCTGCTGGACGGCGCCGGGGTGGACAAGGCGGCGCTCGCGGCGGCCCTCGGCTCACCGGGCGGTTTCGGCCAGTCGCAGTTCGCGTTCATGCGCGGCAACGCCTTCGAGGCGCGGGTGAAGTCAGACGGCGGCGCGGAGCTGATGCGGCTGCTGGGGGTGGACGGCGGCACCGGATTCAGCGTCCCCGATCTCACGGCGGCGGGCCCCGAGGGCCGTGCGGCGCGGACCGCTCTCGCCCTGCGGGACGCCACGGCCGCCGGGGAGTGGACCCTGCTCGACCATCCGCTGCTCGCGCTGGAGGTCGCCGGTTCCCCCGCCTATCTGGAGCCGGACGCGGTGGTCGTCGCGCCCGACGGCCGGTGGACGGTCGTCGAGATCAAGTCCTTCCCGATGATCGACGCGTCCGCCGACGCGGCGAAGGTGGGCGCCGCCGCCCGCCAGGCCGCGGTCTATGTACTGGCCCTGGAGCGCACGGCCGAGGTCACCGACGGCGCGCGAGTCGCCCACAGCGTGCTGCTGGTCTGCCCCAAGGACTTCTCCAATCTGCCGACCGCTTCCGTCGTGGACGTGCGCAAACAGCTGTCGGTCACCCGCCGCCAGCTGGCCCGGCTGACCCGTATCGAGGACATCGCCGCCGCGCTGCCCGAGGGCGTCACCTTCGAGCCGGACCGTTCGCCACAGGAGCTCACGGCCGCCGTGGAGTCCGTGCCGGCGGCGTACGCCCCCGAGTGCCTCGCCGCCTGTGACCTGGCGTTCCACTGCCGGGACCGCGCCCGGCGCGCGGGCGCGGTCGAAACCCTCGGCCGCTCGGTGCGCGGCGAACTGGGCGGCCTGACGACGATCGGCGACGTACTGGCGGCGGCCCGCGGTACGGCGGGCGACCCCGGCGACCCCGCGGTGGCGGCCCTGCGCCGGGCGGCGGCTCTGCGCGCGGAGGCGCTGGGCGACTGGCGCGCGGATGGCGGGGACGGTGTCGGCGGAGGCAGTGCCGGTGTCGGCGGTAGCGGAGCCGGTGGGGACGGTGCTGTTGGAGACGGTGTCCCCTGCCAGGTCTCGCCGACGGACGAGGCGCGAGGGTCGAGGCGGAGCCCCGTCACCGGCCGGGCCGAAGAGCCCGCCATGAGCGGCCCGCAGAGTGCGCGGGGGAGCGCGCGGACGGCGTCCTCGGCCGGAACCGCAGGCTCCGGCACGCCTTCCGGAGCATCCTCCGCCGCCCCTGACGTCTCCCGTGCGGCGACTTCCGGGACTTCGGGGGCCGCCGTATGTCGCTGATCTCCACCCTCGCCCGGCTGGAGGCCGTTGAATCGGGCCGGGCCCAGCCCCTGGCGACCGTACGGCACCGCCATCTCTCCGACCGTCCGCTCGTCCTCGTACCGCTCACGACGGCCGGAGAGGCCGGAGCGCCGCTGGGCGCGCTCGTCGGAACCGACCGGGACGCGCCACGGCTGCTGACCGTGGCCCAGCCCCGCGACCGCGATCTGCGCTTCGCCTTCCTCGCCGAGCTGGCCGACGCCGTACTGCCGTATCTCGACGGGTACGGGGACGACATCGAGCTGGTCGAGCGGAAGGAGACGGAACCCGAGACCGGCAAGCGCGTCACGGTCGAGGCCGAACTCTGCGCGGACGCCCCCCAGCTGATCGTGCCGGGACGGGCGGGCATCGAGTTCGTACGCCTCCTCGGACGGTCGATGCGGTTCCGCCGCACCGCCGAGCAGGACCCCGACGCCGCCTACCCCGCCCCGCCGCGCGTCCCGCTCCTCGGCCGCTGGTTCACCCACTACGGCGAACGGGCACGGGTCCCCGGAGCCTCGCTGCTGCTGGCGGCGACCGATCTGCTGAACCGGCACTGGGCGACCGGCCAGTCCTCGCTGGAGGACCAGCACCTGGGCGCGCTGCTCGCCTGGATCCAAGACGGGGACCGTGTGCCGGACGCCCCGGACGCCCCGGACGGGCTGAACCCGTCCGGTGAGCCGGGCGAGCGGGGCGTTCCCGCCGCGCGGTCCGGGCAGCGGCTCTCCGGCGCGGAGGCCGCGCTCCGCGCGGAACTGGGCAGGGACGCGCGCGGCCAGCTGCTCTGCCCGCCCGCGGGCCCGGCCACCGACCCCGCCTTCGACAACCGGCTGCTCGCCCCCGCCGTCGAAGCGTACGACCGGGTCCGCGCGAAGCTCGGCTCCGCGGAGGACGGCACCGAGGCGGACGCCTGGCTCGGCCGGCTCTCCCTGGCCGAGCGGGAGATACGCCGACTCCTGCTCACCCAGATGGAACCGACCTGGCACGCGGTGTGGAGCGCCGTCGACATCCTGCGCGAGCTGCCCGAAGGCTCCCGAGTGGCCGACCGCTGGACCCGTGACCGCTGGTCCTTCACCGCCCACCGCGACCGGGTGCGCGCCGGCGAGCCCCCGCAGCCGCGCCGCGACGACGCCGTCACGGCCGCGCGCAAACTCGCCTCGCGCGAGACCGCGCAGGCACAGCTGGAGGCCCAGGAGGCGCTGGACGATCCGCTGGTGCTCGCGGGACGCAGACTCGCGGGCGAGGCGTTCATCGGCGAGGTGACCGAGGTCGTCATGGCCTGGACCGAGTCCAAGAGGCCCTCGCCCAGGCCCCTCGTCACCGTCCGCACGGACGACCGCCCGCGGCTGGGGGAGCGGATGAAGGTCTACCGCTCGCTGGAGGGCAAGCCGCAGTCCGCCGAGTTCGTCGAGTACGTCGGCTCCGAGGCCGACGGCGTACTGGTGCTGCGGATCACCGACCGCATGGGCCGCGCCAAGGACCCGGTGGAAGGGTCCGTGCCGGTCAAGGGCGACCGCATCGCCTGGACCCTGTTCGAGCACGATCAGCGCGGTGGGCCGAAGCTGCCGGAGCCGGAGGACACGCCGTGGACCCACGGCGGCCCGCCCGGCACAGCGGCGGAGGACCCGGATCCCGTCACCCCGGAGGACATCCTGTGACCGAGTTCGATCCCGCGGCCGAGGCGGCCCGTGCCACGGAGGCGATCCTCGCCGACACACTCCACGGCGGCTCCGACGGCGTCGTCGTGGACTCGCCGCCCGGCGCCGGGAAGTCCACCCTCGTCGTCCGGGCCGCACACGAACTGGCCGCGGCCGGGCGGCGGCTGATGGTCATCGCCCAGACCAACGCACAGGTGGACGACCTGGTTGTCCGTCTCGCCGAGAAAGACCCCGAACTCCCCGTGGGCCGGCTGCACAGCAACGACCCCGACCCGTACGACAAAGCGCTGGACGAGCTGCCCGGCGTCCGCAAGTCCGCGAAGGCGGCGGATCTCGCGGACCTCGGCATCGTGATCTCCACCGCCGCGAAATGGGGGCATGTGCAGGGCGTCGAGCCCTGGCCGCACGCCATCGTGGACGAGGCGTACCAGATGCGCTCCGACGCGCTCCTCGCCGTCGCGGGCCTCTTCGAACGGGCGCTGTTCGTGGGAGATCCGGGCCAGCTGGACCCCTTCTCGATCGTGGGCGCCGACCAGTGGGCGGGGCTGTCGTACGACCCGTCCGCGAGCGCGGTCTCCACGCTGCTCGCCCACAACCCGGACCTGCCCCAGCACCGGCTGCCCGTGTCATGGAGGCTGCCCGCCTCGGCCGCGCCGCTCGTCTCCGACGCGTTCTATCCGTACACCCCCTTCCGCAGCGGCACCGGCCACGGCGACCGGCTCCTCTCCTTCGGCGTGGCACCGGACGGCTCGGCGCACGACCAGGTCATCGACGAGGCGGCCCGGTCGGGCTGGGGCCTGCTCGAACTCCCCGCCCGCCGCACCCCTCGTACGGACCCCGGGGCGGTACGGGCGGTGGCGCTCGTCGTCCGCCGCGTGCTGGACCGAGGCGGCGTCGCGACGAGTACGGCGGGCGGCGAACCGACACCCGTCACCGCCGACCGGGTCGCGGTCGGCACGGCCCACCGCGACCAGGCGGCGGCGATTCGCTCGGCCCTCGCCGAACTGGGCGTCAGGGGCGTCACCGTCGACACGGCGAACCGCCTCCAGGGCCGCGAGTTCGATGTCACGGTGGTCCTCCACCCGCTGTCCGGCCGCCCCGACGCCACGGCCTTCCATCTGGAGACGGGCCGGCTCTGCGTGCTGACGTCCCGGCACCGGCACGCGTGCATCGTGGTCTGCCGGGCCGGAGTCGCCGAACTGCTGGACGAGCATCCGTCGACGGAGCCGGTGCGGCTGGGGGTGACGGTGAAGTTCCCGGACGGCTGGGAAGCGAACCACGCGGTGCTGGCCCGCCTCCAAGAACACCGCGTCCGCGCCGCCCCATCCTGAACCTCTCCAGCGCCCGCCGGGTCGGGGCGCTGCCCCGACCCCCCGCGCCTCAAGCGACGGCGGAGCCGATCCGATCCGCTACGCCCGGCCCGCCGACTTCCCCCGCCGCGACAGGAACTCCGCCACCCCCGCCACCTCCCTGTGCCTCTCCAGAACCCGGGCCGCTGACGCCAGCATCGACTGGATACGGGAGGACCGGACCCCTTCCAGCAGATCCAGCACCCGCTGGCCCGCGGAGGCCGCCTCGTCGGGGACGCCGCCATGAGCGAGGGACGTCATGAGTTCGGCGTGGTACAGCGCGAGGTTGCGGGTGAAGCGGCGGTCCTGAAGGGTCGCCGCACGGCGGGCGTGGCGGGTGGCGCGGGGCCACTCGCGGAGGGTCACCCAGCACTGGGCCTGAAGAAACTCCAGCTCGGGCTCGCCGAAGAAGGACATCCACTCCGGATCCGCGTCCGCCGCGCCCTTGCCGAAGTACGCGTGCGCCCGGCCCAGCGACTGCTCGCACCCCGTACGGTCCCCGAGCCCCGCCCACCCTCCGGCCTCCCGCAGCGACAGCAGCGCCAGCTGCCGCGGGGACCCGAGGTCACGCGCCGCGCGCTGGGCCGCCTGCGCCGCGCGGACCGCCTCCCGGTGCCGGCCGGTGTCCCGCGCGAGGAAGGACGCGTTGGAGAAGGCGTGCGCCTCCAGCGCCGGATCACCGGAGACCCGCGCGGTCGCCAGCGCCTCGGCATAGTGCGAGCGGGCGTCCTGCACCCGGCCGGAGTCATGCGCCAGCCAGCCGACGGAGATGGCGAGTTCACCCGCCCCGGAGTGGAGCCGTTCCGACGTCGCGCGATGAGCCGTGACGCCCGAGTCGAGGAGCGCGTACGCCGCCCGCAGCGGCTGTGCGGCCAACCGGTACAGCCCGTCCGCGCCATGCCGGTCGTCGAGCAGCCGGATCCGCCGTACCGCCTCCTCCACGGCCGCCACCTCGTTCTCGCCGACCCGGCGCCGCGCGGGCACGGAGCCGCGCGGCGGATCGGCCGGGGAGCCGGAACCGGAACCGGAACCGGGCCCGGCGCTCAGCAGGGAACCCAGCCCGCTCCCCAGGGAAGCGGTCGCCACCGCGGCGGAGCCGCCCGTCATGAATGCGCGACGCAACACGTCGCTCTCCTCGTCGCCGTCGCCGTCAGTGATGCCGAGCGCCTTCGAAGCGGGGGGCGGTACGGCCCCCCGGCCCCGCCCCCCGCCCCGTACTCGCTCCCGCGCCGTGAACCCCAGGTCCGTCAGTGCCAGACCGGGGAACATATGCAGGAAAACCCGCTCGTACGCGTAGTTCGGGCAGCGGATCTCGCCTGCCTCCACCCGCCCGATGTACCGGGCGTCGCACGAGACCTTCTCGCCGATCTCCCGCGCGGCCTTTCTCACCGCCGCGGCGAACTCCCCCGGGGAGCGCGGTCCGCGCAGCCGCCGGAAGACAAGGTTGGGAACTGCCCGTGATGCCTGTGACGACGACGCCATGGCCGAGCCCTCTCCTGGTGCAGCCGTGTTCTCGGCGACCAAGAACGTACCCGCTGTGATGGCGCATTCACACGAGGTTTAGCTACAAAAGGGATAACTCTCCCGCGATCTGCCATGAACTGCCATCCATTGCGGGGGTGTTACGCCGTAGCCCTTGACGGAATCGAGCGTTGAACTCCTTGGAGGCGCAGTACGCGTCCCTGACTGAGGAGCGAGGAGGGGATCCCCCTTGTTGGAGGTCGGCATGGAGACCAGCGCCAACGGCGGTGCCCGGACACCTGCGACAACGGAGACGACCAGGACGCCGGCCCGGCCGTCCCCACGGCAGGCACCGGCGTCGCCGGTCGCCGCCCCACCCATCAGCACCCCACCCATGAGCACCCCACCCATCAGCACCCCGCTCACGGCGCCCGCCGCGGGCGTCCCCGTATCGGCCGACCCCGGTCCCGGACCCTGCGATCTGGTGACCGTTCCCACCCGCCAGGGCCTCGAAGCCGTCGACATCCTGCGCCGTACGGCCGCCGCCCCGGCCGTCGGCCCGGTCCTGCACGACGGCGCGTGCGACACCCTCGGCTTCCTCGTGCCGCCGGGCACGGCGGACGGCTGGGACATGCCGGGCAGCGCCTGTACGCAGACCTCGGGCCGAGGACTCCGCATCCCGGCCGAGCCCCCGGTGCGCGGCAGCGGCTGGCTGCTGCCGCCCGACGACGCGGACCGCGTCACCGACCCGGAGGTGCTCCGCGAGGCGCTGGGGGAGGCGGCCCGTCTCATCGAAGCCGCGGACGGCTGCAGCTGACACCGCCGCCCGCCGCCGACACCGCCCGTCACCCCCGCCTCACGCCGTGAGCAGGTCCCGCCGGGCGCTCGCCCGCCCCCCACCGGGCGAGACGTTCCGCCCCGGCCGATAATGGGCTGATGGCGAAGAGCAAGCGGCGGGGCAGAGGCGGGGCCGACACCCCCGAAGCCGTGGTCGCGCAGGTGGACGGCGGGATCGCCGAGCTGACCCCGGACCCCGACCGCCGCCACGCCTGGACGCTGCTCGTCGACGGCGCTCCGCAGTCCCATGTGGACCTCGACGACCCGGAGTATCTGTCCTTCGAGTACCAGCGCAGGCTCGGGCACATCGCCGACCTCGCCGCCCCACCCCGTATGCCCGTCAGGGCCGTCCATCTCGGCGGCGGGGCGTTCACCCTCGCCCGGTACATCGCGGCGACCCGCCCCCGCTCCACCCAGCAGATCGCCGAACTGGACGCGGCGCTCGTCCAACTGGTGCGCACCCGGCTGCCGTTGGACCCGAACGCCCGAATACGCATACGGTCCGCCGACGCCCGCGCGGCGCTCGGCAGGATCCCGGACGGCTGGGCGGACCTGGTGATAGCGGACGTGTTCGGCGGAGCCCGGACCCCGGCGCATCTCACCAGCGCGGAGTTCCTCGCCGACGTCCGGCGCGTACTGGCACCCGGCGGGCACTACGCGGCGAATCTCGCCGACGGGCCGCCCCTCGCGCATCTACGCGCCCAAGTCGCCACCGCCGCGACCGTCTTCCCGGAACTGGCGCTCACGGCGGACCCGGCCGTACTGCGCGGCCGACGCTTCGGGAACGCGGTGCTCCTCGCCTCGGACTCCCCCCTGCCGGTCGCGGAACTCACCCGCCGCGTCGCGGGCGACCCGCATCCCGGCCGCGTCGAACACGGCAGGGAACTCCTCGACTTCACGGGCGGCGCCGCACCGGTCACCGACGCCAGCGCCCGACCTTCCCCCGCACCCCCGCCCGCCGTCTTTCGTTGATTCAGGGCCCGGTTCTCCCCCGGACTCCGTCCGGGGGACCCCCAACCAGCGCGGCCCCGCGGCGCATGTCACCGGTGCCCGCTCCCTGAACCGGCCTGATCCGAACGACGGACCCTGGACGTGGACGCCGGAAGTGCTCGCCGGCGGCACGTCGGGAACCCGGTCCGGGCGTCGCTACGGCGCGTCGCCCTCGTAGAAGTCGGCCTTCGGCGGATGCCCGTTCCAGGTGCAGAACACCGAGACCTCGCGGCCGTCCTTCATGAACGCCACCCGGATCCAGTAGGTGTCCGTCCACACCTGCATCCGCCAGCCCGCGTTGGGCGTCGCCGACGCCAACTCCGCCGAGGTGGGGCCCATGTCGAAGACGACCCGGCCGCCGTCCACCGTGTAGCCCTTCACATTCCCGTTCCCCGAGGGCTTCGCGGCCGGCGGGGTCGCCGAAGGAGGGGTCGGCTTCGCCGTCTTGCCGGGCTTGGCGCCGACTCCCTGTGTCGATGTCGGCCGGTCGGTTCTCCCGCCCGAACCGCCCGAAGTGCCAACGGAGTCAGACGACTTCGTCGGGCGCGACTTCGGCGGGGCGCTGGGCGGCCGGGCGGTGGCCGACACCTGCGGCTTCGCGCCCTGCATCGTCGGAGAGTCCGCGTTGATCGGCAGTGCGCGCGGCCGGTCGTAAGCGGTCCCGGACATCACGGTGTGAACGCCCCACCACGACAGCGTGACCGCCGCCCCGGTGGACAGCGCCCACGCCATGGCATGTACAAGTCCTCTACGCATCGGGGCCATACTGCACCACTCACCCCCTTCATGTCCTTGAGGGGACCCACCTGCTCCGGATATGGGAGCGGGCCCGGACGAGTGACCGATGCTGTGCGGTGGGTGGCGACCGATGTCCCCCACATGGCGTACGGTGCCGCCCATGGCAAGTGTGCTCGTGGTTGAGGACGACCAGTTCGTGCGCTCCGCGCTCATCCGGCACCTGACCGAGGCGACTCACACGGTACGGAGCGTCGGCACGGCCCTGGAGGCGTTGCGCGAAGTGGCGCATTTCCGTTTCGACGTGGTCATTCTCGACCTCGGCCTGCCCGATCTGGACGGCGCCGAGGCGTTGAAGATGCTCCGTGGCATCACCGATGTACCCGTGATCATCGCGACCGCGCGGGACGACGAGACCGAAATCGTACGACTCCTCAACGACGGCGCGGACGATTACCTCACGAAGCCTTTCTCCGTGGAGCATCTGTCCGCGAGGATGTCTGCCGTACTCCGCCGGTCGCGGGCTTCGGCCGGGGAAGCCCCACCTCCCCGAGTGATCCAGGTCGGCGGTCTCTCCATCGATCCACTGCGCCGGCAGGCCGAACTCGACGGCGCGTCACTCGATCTGACGCGCCGTGAATTCGATCTGCTGGCCTTCCTCGCCGGACGCCCCGGTGTCGTCGTACCCCGCAAGGAACTGCTCGCCGAGGTCTGGCAACAGAGCTACGGCGACGATCAGACCATTGACGTCCATCTGAGCTGGCTTCGGCGCAAGCTCGGGGAGACGGCGGCCCAGCCGCGCTATCTGCACACGCTCCGCGGTGTCGGAGTGAAGCTCGAACCCCCCACTGGTCGCTAAGAACACCAACGAGGACATCAACGATGAGATGGGCGCTGGTCAAGGTCTCGCTGGCCGTCACGGTGATGGTCGTGGTGGCCTTCGCCGTACCGCTGGGGCTCGTGATCAAGGAGATGGCGCGGGACAGAGCCCTCTCCAACGCCGAACGTCAGGCCGCCGCCATCGGGCCCACCCTCTCCCTCACCGTCGACCGCCGCTCGCTGGAGCGCGCCGTGCAGTCCACCCAGGCCGGAGTGGCCGGGCGGATGGCGGTGCACATCCCGCCGTCCGGCGAACCGGGCAGCCTTCCCATCGAGATCGGGAAGCCTCGGGCCACCAAGGCGGACCGTGACGTCGTCGAACGGCTCGTCCGCGCCTCCATCGCCAAGGTGCCCGGCGGCTCGGCCCTGCTCCAGCCCACCGCGATCAGCGTCGAACAGATCGTGATCGTCGAGGTGTTCGTCCCCGACGCGGAGATGACCAACGGAGTCAACACCGCATGGCTGATGCTCGCCGGCGTCGGGTTCGCCCTGATCGTCGGCTCGGTCGCCGTCGCCGACCGGCTCGGGGTCCGGATGGTCCAGCCCGCCCAGCGGCTCGCGGGCGCGGCCCATGAACTGGGGGAGGGAAGACTCGGCGCGCGCGTCCCCGAGGAAGGGCCGACCGAACTCAGATCCGCCGCCATCGCCTTCAACGCCATGGCCGACCAGGTGGTCCAACTCCTCGCCAACGAACGGGAACTGGCCGCCGATCTCTCCCACCGCCTCCGCACCCCGCTGACCGTGCTGCGGCTGAACGCGGCCTCCCTGGGCGAGGGCCTCGCCGCCGACCAGACCAGGGCCGCCGTCGAGCAGCTGGAGCGCGAGGTCGACACCATCATCCGCACCGCGCGGGAGGCCAAACCGCAGACCACGGCGGCCGGGACGGGCGTGGGCTGCGACGCTTCGGAGGTGATCCGGGAGCGGATGGCCTTCTGGTCCGCGCTCGCGGAGGACGAGGGCCGTACGGTACGGGTCGCGGGAGTCGACCGTCCCGTACGCATCCCCGTCGCCCGGTCCGACCTGGTCGCGGCGCTCGACGCCCTGCTCGGCAATGTCTTCCGCCACACGGCCGAGGGCACGGCCTTCTCGGTCGACGTCCACAACGGCGGTGACGCGGTCATCGTCCTGGTCTCCGACGCCGGCCCCGGCATCGCCGACCCCGCCGCCGCGATGGCCCGAGGCAACAGCGGCTCCCGTGACGGATCGACCGGCCTCGGTCTGGACATCGTGCGCCGGGTCGCCGAGTCCACCGGCGGTGACGTACGGATCGGCAGCTCCGTGCTGGGCGGCACGGAGGTACGGATCTGGCTCGGGCTCGACCCACGCGGCGGCGGCCGTGAGGAACGGCGGCGCGGCCACCGCGTATCCGACCGCCGCCGCACCCTGATCCCCGCCGGACGGCGCACCCGCGACGACGACGATTCCGTCATCTGACGCACCGTCGCGCGGCGCGGGTCGAGGTGTTGGCCGCCCGTTGCGCGGCGCCGGTCGAGGCGTCGGCCGTGCGGCGCGGGCCGAGGCGTCGGTTTAATCCGGTCCGATTTAATCCGGTCCGATGCAACCCTTAAGAGCGCCCTAAGAAGCTCGGCCAGTTCGCCGAAGGGGGCGCATGTCCGCTCCGGGCTCGCTAGCGTGCTGCCGCACCCCCGATTCGCACCCGACCCGAAATGAGCACACCGCACGGCTTCCCCTCCACGTTCCATGACGCAGAGACAGGCAGGCGATGGGCAGGACGACGCACCGGCGCTGGGCGAGCGGCAGGACCAAGGCGGTCTGCGCGATCGCCGCGGCCTCCGCCGTGGCCGGCGGAGCCGCCTTAACCCTGTCGGGCACCGCCCAGGCCGCCTCCGTCGGCGCCACCTACACCAGGACCGCCGCCTGGGCCGGCGGTTACAGCGGCCAGTACGTCATCACCAACGACACCGGTGAGACCGAGTCGGACTGGACCCTCGAATTCGACCTCCCCGCGGGAACCACCATCGAGTCGCTGTGGAACGGCGAGCACACCGTCGACGGCCGCCACGTCACCGTGAAGCCCGCCGACGAGAACCGTCGCCTCGCTCCCGGAGCATCGGTGACCATCGGCTTCGCCACCGCCTCCCCCACCACGGCCACGGAGGACGACCCCTCCTCCTGTCTCATCAACAAGGTCGCCTGCTCCGCCGGACCGGACCCTGCCCCGGACTCCACCGGACTCCCCACGGAGCCGCCCACCCCCGACCTCGCGCCGACCCCCACCCGGACCCAGAGCCCGGACGGGACCACGGCCTCTCCGCCCGGCCCGACGAAGACCGCCTCCCCCGCACAGACCCCCACCGCGGTGCCGCCGTCCGCCTCAACCGCCCGCTACGCGCCGTTCGTCGACGTCTCGCAGTACCCGGCGTACGACATGCTCGACACCGCCGCCAAGACGGGGGTCAAGAACTTCAACCTCGCCTTCGTCCGGGCGGGCCGGGACTGCGTGCCGCTCTGGGGCGGGAGGATCGAGCTCGGCAAGAACGGCGTCGCCGCCCAGATCAGCGCCCTGCGCGCCAAGGGCGGTGACGTCAGGGTGTCCTTCGGCGGCGGCCGGGGCTCCGAACTGGCCCTGCGCTGCACCACGGTCGACGCGCTGACGAAGGCGTACCGGAAGGTCATCGACGCCTACGGGCTCACCCGGATCGACTTCGACGTCGAGGGAAAGGGACTGCTGAACAAGGCCGCCAACGCCCGCCGCGCCCAGGCGATCGCCCGGCTCCAGCAGTCCCTTCCCGGGCTCGACGTCTCCTTCACCCTTCCCGTCAAACCGTGGGGCCTGCCCCGAGAGGGTCTCGAACTGCTGGACGAGGCCAGGCAGAACGGTGTGCGGGTCTCCACGGTCAACATCATGGCGATGGACTACGGCGACACCTACACCGACGACATGGGCCAGTACGCCATCCGGGCGGCCACGGCGACCCAGGAACAGCTCAAGGGGCTGTACGGCCTCTCGGACGCGGCGGCCTGGGAGCGTCTCGCCGTCACCCCGATGATCGGCGTCAACGACGTGGTGTCCGAGGTCTTCACGGTCAAGAACGCCGAGGAACTGGTCGCCTTCGCCCGCACGAAGAAGATCGGCTGGCTGTCGATGTGGTCCGCGACCCGGGACAAACGATGCTCCCCTGAAGAGCAGTCCGTCACCCCCAACGCGAGCTGCAGTTCGATCAACCAGCAGCCGCTCGCGTTCACCAAGGCGTTCGCCGCCTACGACTAGCCCCACCGGTTACCGGTTCCATCAGCCCCACCGGTTCCATCGGCTCAACCCGCAAGGCGAGAAGGTCCCCCTAGCCCCTCTCGCACCCCCCACCCGCGCGCCCCGGTCGGTCCCCCCCCACAACCGGCCGGGGCGCGTGACTCCTCCTCCGTCTCCGCCCGTGCGCCGAAGCGCGGCGGGCCGGCCGCCGTGGGACTCCGCCTCGGGTTCCGCGCAGGGCCGCTCGGGCCCCCGCAGCCCCGAGCGGGAGTCCCAGGCCCCTCAAAGGCCCCTCAGTCCTCTCAGGCCCCGAGCGGAACCTCCCGGGGCCCCTCAGTCCCTCTCAGGCGGTGGGGCGAACGCTCCGGACCACCCCAGTCGGCCGCGACCCGCCCGCCGCTTCCACGGCTGCTCCTTGCACACCCGGCTGCGGCATCGCGGGCACCTGCCCAGCCGCCGCCCGGCTCACGCCCCCGGCTGATCGCCCCGCCGAGAAGGGCGCGGGCCGACGGTCGGGGCCGGAGGGAGCGGCGGGCCCGGCACCGGGTGTCCCTCGGCAGGCGATCCGGGGCTGAGCCTCCACGGGTGCGGACACCGGCGTGGCCATCAGGGCAACGCGAGAGGCCGTCGATCCGCGAGAAGCGGATCGACGGCCTCTTACCGAAGGGTGAGTGACGGGACTCGAACCCGCGGCATCCTGGACCACAACCAGGTGCTCTACCAGCTGAGCTACACCCACCATGACCGGTCACTTTTCTGACCGGCCGAGAAAAAGTGTACAGGGTCCGGGAGGGTGCTCGCGCCAGGTTTTCCGCGCCGACACGACGCTCACCTCGCGTTCACCCATTCCCGCACCCCATCCGGCTCAACACGGGACCTCAAGCGGAACCCCGGCTCAGCCCGAGGGCACCACATGCTTCGCCGCGATCGCCTTCGCCGTATCCGAATCCGGGCCGGGCTGCGGTACGAAGACCGCCTCCCGGTAGTAGCGCAGCTCCGCGATGGATTCGCGGATGTCGGCCAGCGCCCGGTGGTTGCCGGACTTCTCCGGACTGTTGAAGTACGCCCTCGGGTACCAGCGGCGTGCCAGTTCCTTGACCGAGGAGACATCGACGATCCGGTAGTGCAGATGCTGCTCGAGCGCGGCCATGTCCCGGGCCAGGAATCCGCGGTCCGTGCTCACCGAGTTTCCGCACAGCGGAGCCTTCCGGGGCTCCTTCACATGCTCCCGGATATAGGCCAGGACCTGTGCCTCGGCGTCGGCGAGCGTGGTGCCTTCCGCCAGTTCGTCGAGAAGACCCGAGGCGGTGTGCATCTGCCGTACCACCTCGGGCATCGTCTCCAGCGCGGCGTCCGGGGGGCGGATCACGATGTCCACTCCGTCGCCGAGCACATTCAGTTCCGAGTCGGTGACCAGTGCGGCCACCTCGATGAGTGCGTCGTCCGCCAGCGAGAGCCCGGTCATCTCGCAGTCGATCCACACCATGCGGTCGTTCATGCGACTACTTTATGGCGCGCTCCGCTGGCCGGGCAGGCCAGGCCGCCCGTGACCTGCCGCGTACGCCCCCGCGGCGGGCTTGCCCAGCTCCGGAGGAGCGGACGGTGCGATGGCATGACCGGGCGCGCCGGGCTGACCGGGCACGCCCGGCACGGAGGTGCGTCTGGCCTGAGCCGGTACGACCGACTCCACCACCGACGTCGGTGACGGGTCGCCCTGGGGACGCCGTACCCGGTACGCGGCCCGGTACGCGGCCGGGGACGAGCCCAGCTGCCGCCGGAAGTGCCCGCGCAGCGCGACGGGCGAGCGGAAGCCGCAGCGGCCCGCGACCTCGTCCACCGAGTAGTCGGAGGTCTCCAGGAGTCGCTGTGCCTGAAGCACCCGCTGGGTGATCAGCCACTGGAGAGGCGCGCTGCCGGTCAGTGAGCGGAATCGCCGGTCAAAGGTGCGCCGGCTCATGTACGCCCGTGCCGCCAGGGTCTCCACATCGAACTGTTCATGGAGATGCTCCAGCGCCCACGAGACGACCTCGGCCAGCGGGTCCGACCCGATTTCCTCAGGTAAAGACCTGTCCAGATAGCGCTCCTGTCCGCCACTGCGCCGCGGCGGGACGACCAGTCTGCGGGCGAGCGCTCCGGCGGCTTCGGTGCCGTGATCGGTACGCACGATATGCAAACAGAGGTCGATTCCGGCCGCCGTTCCCGCGGAGGTGAGCACATCGCCGTCGTCGACGAACAGCTCCCGCGGATCCACATGGACGGACGGGTACCGCTTGGCCAGCGTCGGCGCGTACATCCAGTGCGTCGTCGCCGGGCGGCCGTCGAGCAGACCGGCCGCGGCGAGTACGAACGCTCCCGTGCACAGTCCGACTATCCGGGCGCCTTCCTCATGCGCGCGGCGCAGCGCTTCGAGCGCCTCGGGCGGTGGCGGTGACGTGATGGACCGCCATGCCGGGACGACGACGGTGCCCGCCCGGCCGATGGCCTCCAGGCCGTACGGCGCGGTGAGTTCGAGTCCGCCCGTGGTCCGCAGCGGTCCGTCCTCGCCTGCGCAGACGAGCAATCGGTACCGGGGAACGCCGGCGTCCTGGCGGTCGATTCCGAACACCGAAAGCGGTATGGAACTCTCAAAGATGGGGCCGCCGCTGAACAGCAGTACCGCGACGACTTCCCGGCGCCGGCGCCCGGAGAGCTTCCGTGCTACCTCCGGTGCGGCGGAGTCCTGACTCATGACGCTAAGCCCCCCTCGGTGTTCGCGTCTCCCCGTTCGTTTCGGGCCTTTCGCTCCTGCACTTTTCCCCTCGGTGTTGCACGAGTCCCGAGCCTTCGATACCCATGATCGAATCTACTGTGTCCCGTGGCGCCGACGTGACAAGTTCGGCATGCCCCGCTATGTCTGCATGGGAACTTGGCGCGAAGCATTCGATCACGAAGCGTTCCATCTGCAAGCCTCGCAGGGAAGTGCGTCTCGCGCGCATGGCCCGTCCCCGTAGGGTGCGGATGACGCGGTTGGCCCTTTCCCGCCTGCTGACAAGGGGGTTGGCAGGCCATTTCCCCAAGGGAGGGGCAGTGGCGCGAAGTTGGCTGAAATTATACGGGTGTCGGCATGCGAATGGGCCGGTACGCGGAAGCACACGGCCTGCTGTGACGGGCGTCTCCGTGCGCCCCCTGAGCCGTCTGTGCGCGTGGGGCGCGCGGTGTCGGCGCCACTTCCGTTCCTTCTGTTCCTTCCGATCTCACGGTCGCCGCAGTCGCCGCAGTCGCCGCGGTCTGTGGTGTCTCCGGTGCCTCTGATGTCCCTGTGGGCTCCCCGCTGCCGTCGGCCCGGTGGCGCGGGCCCGCGCGACGGTTCGCTCCGAGCGCCGGAGCGGGACCCGGAGTGCGGCCGTCACC
Source organism: Streptomyces sp. NPDC004838 (assembly GCF_053600955.1). Classification (NCBI taxonomy): domain Bacteria; kingdom Bacillati; phylum Actinomycetota; class Actinomycetes; order Kitasatosporales; family Streptomycetaceae; genus Streptomyces; species Streptomyces sp. NPDC004838. The sequence goes on from NZ_JBSGAW010000010.1 coordinate 178,719, forward strand.
GCGGCGAGACCGAGGGCGGCGGCTGCCGCCCCGCCCGCGGAGGTTCCGTACGCGACAAGGACGAAGGGGGCGGGCGGACAGCCGAACGCCCCAGCCGACGATGTCGCCGGCCGGGTCGGCGGCGGAGCGGTGCCCCGGCGCGGACGCGGAGGCTCCCTCGGGGCTCCGGGGTGGCGTCGGGGTGACCGAGGCGCCGACGAGAAGCGCAGCCTTCCGGTCACCGCGGCACGGAGTGCCACGGTCGCACGCGTGCGGCGCTGTGGTCGGCCGTACGCGTGGGCGCCGCTCCGGGAGGGCGATCGGGGGGTGCTCCGGCGTGGCCGAGGAGCTTTCCGTACGGCGATCAGGGCGGGCGTCTCCGGCTCCCTCGCGGGCTGTGACCGGATCGCGGCCCCCCGCCGGGATCGAGGTCCGCGGCTCGCAAGGGGCCGTATGGACCCCGCCGGACGGCTGTAAGGACCAAGTGGCATTGCCATACGGCACGGCCTCGGGCATGCTCCCTGGAACGCCCGATTGGGGCGGTGGGCCCTGGGCAGGAGGAGGAGTGTCGCCGTACCCTTACGGGTATGGCCAGGGAAGATGATTCCCGGACACGGCTCCGTTTCGTTTGCCCACCTGTTCTCCCCTCCCACTGAGGACTTCCTTCGCCGAGACACCGATGGCCGCTCACGAAATCCCAGAACCCGCGGACCGCAAGCAGGTAGCCGATCATTCGTCGGACCTGCAAGCGGCGGAAGAGTCACGCCATTCCTGCGATCCGGCCTTCCGGCACGGAGTCGTCGTCGGCTTCGACGGGTCGACGTCCAGTGAGCGGGCGCTCGCCTATGCCATCGGCATGGCGCGGCGGTCCGGCTCCGGGTTGATCATCGTGCATGTCGCCAACCGGCTGCCCACCACTGTCTGGGCCGGGTGCGAACCCCCGGTCTTCGTCGACGTGCCCGACCACCGCACCGAGGTGCTCGGTCTGGAGCTGGCCTGCGCGGACTATCTCACCGAGGTGCCGTGGATCCTGGTGGAGCGCGGTGGCGACATCTGCCATGAGCTGGAGGAGGTCGGGCGGGAGTACTCCGCCGACGCGATCGTCGTCGGCTCCACGCACGGCATCGTCGGCCGTATCTTCGGCTCGGTGGCCGGACGGCTGGCGCGGCGGGCACAGCGGCCCGTCGTCGTCATTCCCTGACGGCCGGGTCAGCTTCCCTTCGGTGCGAGCCGGCTTCCCCGCAGTACGGGTGGGGCTTCTCTTCGGCACGGTGCGGATCCGCACGGATGACCGCGCGGGTGATACGCGGTCAACTTTCGTCGTGTACACGGAAATCTACTCGTGCGTAGAGGTGAATTGTGCGCTTGTGAAGGGTACATAACGGTCGTTGGGCCGTAGTGCGAGGGCATGGCTGCTCCACCGGGAGCCGCACGCGCATCGCACGGACCTCGCACGGACCTCGCACGGGCTCGGCACGCACATCGCGCAGACAACTGCACCCATAACTGCACAGACAGGAAGGGAGCCCGCCGTGGACAACGACGTCTCCGCGGGAAGCGCTACTACTTCAACTCTCGGCCACCTCGCCCTCGGGCTGACGCTGCTGGCGTTCGGCGTCGGCACCACCGGGGTCGTCGACAACGTGTCGGCGGCGGACGCGTCCGCGCTCGCCACCTGGGTCGGCGGTGTCGCCCTGTTCATCGTCGGACTGCTCGAATTCCGCGCGGGCAACGCGGGTTCGGGCACGGCGTTCTCCGGTCTCGGCGCGTTCTGGTTCACCTGGGGGACCGGGGTCGGCGACCCGACATCGGCGGAGGCCGTGGGTCTCTTCATGCTCCTGTGGGCCCTGCTCGCCCTGACTCTCACGGTCGCGTCCGCGTCCGCGGGGCTGTTCACCCAAGGTCTGTACGGGCTCCTCACGGTCGCTCTGGTGCTGCTCGGCATCGCGGCGCTCGCGGAGAACAGCGGGCTGACGAAGGCGGGCGGCTGGGTCGCCGTGGTGACGGGGCTGGCGGCCTGGTACGGCGCGACGGCCGCGCTGGCGAAGTGGCCCATGCTGTCCGGACGCGCTGCCGGCCGGGGAGTGACGGCCACGGGCTGAGGCGGCGCAGGCCGGTGCGGGTGGCTGCGCCGGCGCCAGGGGTCCCTCGCGCGCACTGGTGGCGACGCGCGAGGGGCCTTCTGTGTTGGGATGCGGGGGCCTCGCCGGCCGGGCCGCGCCCATGTCTGGGCCGGGGCAGGTTGCGGCACCTTGCGTGGTGCGGGTCGTGTTGGGGGGCTCTGCCCCCGCGCCCCCGCGCCTCAATCGCCGGCGGGGCTGGATGTGCCCGGTTTCGTGGGCCTCGGGTTCTTGTGGGGCTCCGCCTGGGCCTGGGCAAGTTGCCGCATCTTGCGTGGTGCGGGTCGTGTTCGGGGGCTCTGCCCCCGCGCCTCGGTCGCCGGTGGGGGTGGATGGGTCCGGAGCCGGATGGGCCCGAACCCCCGTGCCTTGGGTGGCCGTGGGGCTCGGGCTTTCGGACGTGGGGCGGTCGGGGTGGGGGCTATTCGACGGTGACCGACTTGGCCAGGTTGCGGGGCTTGTCGATGTCGCGGCCCATGGCGAGCGCCGTGTGGTAGGCGAAGAGCTGGAGCGGGATGCCCATCAGGATGGGGTCGAGTTCGTTCTCGTTCTTGGGGACGACGATCGTGTGGTCGGCCTTCTCCTGTTCGCGGTGGGCCACCGCGAGGATGCGCCCGCTGCGGGCCTTGATCTCCTCCAGGGCGGCCCGGTTCTTCTCCAGCAGGTCGTCGTCGGGCACGATCGCGACCGTCGGCAGCGCGGGCTCGATCAGGGCGAGCGGGCCGTGCTTCAGTTCGGAGGCGGGGTACGCCTCGGCGTGGATGTAGGAGATCTCCTTGAGCTTCAGGGAAGCCTCCAGGGCGACGGGGTAACCCCGTACCCGGCCGATGAACATCATCGACTGCGCGCCCGCGTACTCCTCCGCCAGCTTCTTGATGTCGGCCTCGGACTCCAGGATCTCGGTGATCTGCTCGGGCAGCCGGCGCAGGCCGTCGATGATGCGCTTGCCCTCGGAGACGGAGAGATCGCGGATCCGGCCCAGGTGCAGGGCGAGGAGGGCGAAGGCCACGACCGTGTTGGTGAAGCACTTCGTGGAGACGACGCAGACCTCGGGACCGGCGTGGACGTACGTACCGCCGTCGGCCTCGCGGGCGATCGCGGAGCCGACCACGTTCACCACGCCGAGAACGCGCGCGCCCTTGCGCTTCAGCTCCTGGACGGCGGCGAGGACGTCATAGGTCTCACCGGACTGGGAGACGGCGATGTAGAGCGTGTCGGGGTCCACGACCGGGTTGCGGTAGCGGAACTCGGACGCCGGCTCGGCGTCGGCGGGGATACGGGCCAGGGACTCGATGAGCCCCGCGCCGATCATTCCCGCGTGGTAGGAGGTCCCGCAGCCGAGGATCTTGACCCGGCGGATGCCACGGGCCTCGCGGGCGTCGAGGTTGAGCCCGCCGAGGTGCACGGTGGAGAACCGGTCGTCGATCCGGCCGCGCAGCACGCGGTCCACCGCGTCGGCCTGCTCGGAGATCTCCTTGTGCATATACGTGTCGTGGCCGCCCATGTCGTACGACTCGGCCTCCCACTCCACGGTGGTGGGCGTGGCGGTCGTCGTCGAGCCCTCGGTGGTGTACGTACGGAAGTCGTCGGCCTTGAGGGTGGCCATCTCTCCGTCGTCGAGGGTGACGATCTGACGGGTGTGGGCGACCAGCGCGGCGACGTCCGAGGCGACGAACATCTCCTTCTCGCCGATGCCGAGGACGACGGGCGAGCCGTTGCGGGCCACGACGATGCGGTCGCTGAAGTCGGCGTGCATCACGGCGATGCCGTACGTGCCCTCGACCAGCTTCAGCGCGTGGCGGACCTTCTCCTCCAGCGTGTCGGCCTGGGAGCGGGCGATGAGGTGGGTGAGGACCTCGGTGTCGGTCTCGGAGGCGAAGACGACGCCGTCCGCCTCCAGCTTGGCGCGCAGCTCCGAGGCGTTGTCGATGATGCCGTTGTGGACGACCGCGACCAGTTCGTCGGAGGAGAGGTGCGGATGGGCGTTCTCGTCGCTCGGCGCGCCATGGGTGGCCCAGCGGGTGTGGGCGATGCCGGTGGTGCCGGCGAAGCGCTTCGGAACACGGGCCTCCAGGTCGCGGACCCGGCCCTTGGCCTTGACCATCTTCAGCCCGGTGGACTTGGGGCTCGTGATCACGATGCCCGCGGAGTCGTACCCCCGGTACTCCAGTCGCTGGAGCCCCTCCAGCAGCAGCGGTGCCACGTCACGCCTGCCGATGTATCCGACAATTCCGCACATAAGGTTTGACCCTCCGTAGATGAAAGACCGGTGCCGAGCTACGGCCGGCCCTGTCAGCCGTAGACGAGGCGGCGCAACTGGCGGAGCGACAGCTCCGGCGGTGCGACCGCGCGGTGCGGCAGCTCGGCCGCGATCCGCTCGAAGATCTCGGAGTTCGCCAGACCGCCCGATTGCAGCTCACGGTGGCGGCGGCGGACGTAGTCCTCGGTTCTCTCGTCGAAGTACGCCAGCACGTCGAGCACCACCCGGTTCGCCTCGCCGCGCCGGAGCGCGGTGCTGCGGACCAGATGGTCGATGAGGTCGTCGTGCGTTGTAGCCGAGGGTTGCGGACGACCGGGCTGGCGTTGTTCGAGCACCTGTCGATATTGAGGGTTCATTCGGGAGGATTGCAAGATTTCTGCCCGCTTCCGGGCAGGATTCGCGTCACAGGCGCTTGAGGATGGCTCGTTTGGCGGTACTGAACTCGTCATCGGTGAGTATCCCGGCCTGATGCAGCTCGCCCAGTTCGCGCAGTCGGCGGAGCATCGCGTCATGGTCCAGGTCGGCGGACGGCGCGGGGCCGGGCGCGGGTGCGGGGTCCGGAGCGGACGTGAGCGAGGGGGCGGGCGAAGGCGGGGGAGCGAGGGGTGCTGCCGTGTCGGCGGGCCCCGCGTCCTCGGGGGCGTACGGATGAGGCATACGGGCCACGACGGCCGCCGCCACCAGCGCCATCAGGGGGTCCTTGCGGAAGCCCCACAGCTCCACCGAGTGCGGGTCGTACTTCGGCGGGGCCGAGGTCCGGCCCTTGGCGACGGTGAACCGCAGAAAGCCGTTCTCCAGGGAGGCCGACGGCTGCCACTCCACGGCCGTCACATCGGCCAGCTCGATCATGCGGGTCCCGGCCGACGCCTTGGACTCCTCCGTCTTCCAGTTCCACGACAGCCGGATCTGCTCGCCGTCGAAGTCGGCCGTGCCGTCGCCCGCGGAGGCGTTGACCGGCAGTGAGGGGCCGGGCAGGAGGTAGCGGTCGACGGGATCGCCGGAGATCTGCTCCAGGAGCAGGGCGTTCCGCACCTCGTCGACGAGGTACTCGGCCACTCCCGTGCGGTCGTTCTCCACGGTCAGCTGGTACGGGTCCGAACTGTCCCGCAGCTTGCCGCCGGTGATCTGGAGCAGCGGGTCGGCGCCGTTGCGCAGCCGCAGGCGGAGCCGGCCGGACTTTCTGCCCGGTTCGAAGGAGATGCCGGAGATCGCTTCCAGGGGTACGGCGAGTTCACCGAGCGACTTGCGCAAGAGACCCACGCTCTTGTCGGAGCCGGGCACGATGCGCACCGTCTCCCCGTCGAAGGTCCAGGTGCCGTCCTTCTGGATGATTTCCGCCATGCCGGGATTCTTTCATCCGCGGCCGGGTGGCCGGGCGGGCTCCGGTCCGGGCGGACTGGGGCGGCCGGTTCCTGTCGGTTCCTCTCGGTCCGGAGGGGGCGCGCGGGGCGGGTGGATCGGGGGCGGCCGGGGGCCGGGTCCGCCGTTCCGTCGCCGCCGGGTACGGCATCGCCGCGCGCTCCCGGCCGGGGTGCGCCGTGCTGCGATGCAAAGGTCTAGACCTTGAACGGGTGCCGGTGCACGATAGCCAGGGTGAGCACCGTCACCGCCGCGCACCGTGGCCGCGACGCCCGTCGAAGGGGTTCAGCCTGTGAGAATGCCCGGTACCTTCCCCCGTCTCTTCGGTGCGCTGCTTCTCGTCGCCGGGGCGGGCGCCGCCTGCTTCGCCGCTGACGGCGGCTCCGGGTCGAAGTCCGGCGACCGTACGCCCGTGCACGCGCTCGGCCGGGTCGTCCCCGCGCCCGCCTCCGTGAAGCCCGGTGGCACGGCGTACACCCTCACCGCCGACACCGTGATCCGGGTCGACGACAACCCCGAGGCGCGCCGGGTCGGCGAGTACCTCGCCGGGATCCTGCGGCCGTCGACCGGATACCCCCTGTCCGTGACGCCGGGTCCCGGTGACGACGGTGTTCAGCTGCGGCTGCGGCCGTCGGAGAAACCCCTGGGAGACGAGGGCTACCGGCTGGAGTCCTCGGGCGGCGCGCTCACCGTCGTCGCGCGTGCGCCCGCCGGGCTCTTCCACGGGGTGCAGACCCTGCGTCAGCTGCTTCCGGCCGCCGTGGAGAAGCGGACGGAGCAGGCCGGGCCGTGGAGCGTTCCCGGCGGGACCGTCACCGACACCCCGCGGTACGCCTATCGCGGCGCGATGCTCGATGTGGCCCGGCACTTCTTCACCGTGGACCAGGTCAAGCGCTATGTCGACCAGCTCGCCGTGTACAAGATCAACAAGTTGCATCTGCATCTCACCGACGACCAGGGCTGGCGGATCGCCATCGACTCCTGGCCGAGGCTCGCGACCCACGGCGGCTCCACATCGGTCGGCGAAGGGCCGGGCGGGTACTACACCAAGGCCCAGTACAAGGAGATCGTCGCGTACGCGGCCTCCCGCTATATGGAGGTCGTTCCCGAGGTCGACATGCCGGGCCACACCACTGCCGCACTCGCCTCGTACGCCGAGCTGAACTGCGGGGGCGTCGCGCCGCCGCTCTACACCGGCATCGACGTCGGCTTCAGCTCGCTCTGCGTGGGCAAGCCGGTGACGTACGACTTCGTGGACGACGTGATCCGGGAACTGGCGGCGATCACACCGGGCGCGTACCTCCATATCGGCGGCGACGAGGCGGACAACACGAGCGACGAGGACTACGCGACGTTCATGGCCAGGGCGCAGGCGGCGGTCGCCCGGCACGGCAAGACGGTGATCGGCTGGCACCAGATCGCGGGCGCGGACGTGGTGGACGGCGGGGTGGTCCAGTACTGGGGCACCGGCAGGACGCCGGGGGACGAGCGCGAGCAGGTGGCCGAGGCGGTGAAGAAGGGCGCGCGACTCATTCTGTCGCCGGCGGACCGGACCTATCTCGACATGAAGTACGACGCCGACACCGAGCTGGGGCTCGAATGGGCCAGCCGGATCGAGGTGGACCGGTCCTACGGCTGGGAACCGTCGGAGTACTTCGCGGACGAGGGAGTTCCCGAGGAGGCGGTGCTGGGCGTCGAGGCCCCTCTGTGGTCGGAGACGCTGACCACCAGCGCGGAACTGGAGCGGATGGCGTTCCCGCGGGTGCTCGGGATCGCGGAGAAGGGGTGGTCGCGGGGCGGCGACTGGGAGGAGTACCGGATGAGACTCGCCGAACAGGGGCCGAGGCTGGCCGCGCGGGGCGTCGACTACTACAGGTCCCCGAAGGTGTCCTGGCCAAGGCCGGATGACTTGCTCAAGGGCGAGGCGTCGGGCGGGGCGGGCACGGCGGACGGTACGAGCCCGAACGACGTGCCGCGCCGCCGGTCCGGTGCGCTGCCGTACAAGAAACTCTCAGCCCGTGAGTCCCAGTTCGCGGGCGATGAGCATCCGCTGGACCTCGCTGGTGCCCTCGCCGATTTCCAGGATCTTGGAGTCGCGCCACATCCGGGCCACCGGGTACTCGTTCATGAAGCCGTAGCCGCCGTGGATCTGTGTGGCGTCTCGGGCGTTGTCCACCGCGATCGTCGACGAGTAGAGCTTCGCCAGCGCCGCCTCCTTCTTGAACGGCTCTCCCCGCACCAGCCGGGAGGCCGCGTCCCGCCAGCCCACGCGGGCCATGTGCGCCCGCATCTCCATGTCCGCGATCTTGAACTGGATGGCCTGGTTGTCGCCGATCGGGCGTCCGAAGGCGTGCCGTTCCTTGGCGTACCGCACCGACTCGTCCACGCAGCCCTGCGCGAGGCCCGTCGCGAGCGCGGAGATCGCGATGCGGCCCTCGTCGAGGATGCGGAGGAACTGGGCGTACCCCCGGCCCTCTTCGCCGAGCAGATTCGCCAGCGGGACCCGCACCTCGTCGAAGGACAGCTCGCGCGTGTCCGACGCGTTCCACCCGACCTTGGAGTAGGCCGGGGCGACGGTGAAGCCGGGGGTGCCGGAGGGGACGATGATCGAGGAGATCAGCGGCTTCCCCGCCTCGGTGCGTCCGGTGACCGCGGTGACCGTCACCAGGCCCGTGATGTCCGTGCCGGCGTTGGTGATGAAGCACTTGGAGCCGTTGATCACCCACTCGCCCGCGGCCTCGTCACGGACGGCCGTGGTCAGGGTGCCGCTCGCGTCGGAGCCGCCGGCCGGCTCGGTGAGCCCGAACGCGCCCAGCAGTTCGCCCGCGCAGAGCCTCGGCAGCCACTCGCGCTTCTGCTCCTCCGTACCGAAGCGGAAGACGGGCATCGCGCCGAGGGACACCCCCGCCTCCAGGGTGATCGCCACGGACGAATCGACCCGCGCCAGCTCCTCCAGGGCGATGCCGAGGGCGAGATAGTCGCCGCCCATACCGCCGTACTCCTCGGGGAACGGCAGCCCGAACAGGCCCATCCGGCCCATCTCGCGGACGATTTCGTACGGGAACTCATGGCGCTCGTAGAGATCGCCGATCTTCGGAGCAATCACCTCGCGCGCGAACTGCTCGACCGTGCGGCGGAGTTCCTCGTGCTCGGGGGTGAGCCGGTGATCCAGGGACATGGGAGTCACTCCTTGTGGGAGAGAGCGCGAACAGTGCGGGAGGGGCTGGGGCGGCCCAGCTGCTCGGCCATCCACACACTGGTGGCGGTGAGCCGGCCGAGGTCGACCCCGGTTTCGATGCCGAGGCCGTGGAGCATCCACACGAGGTCTTCGGTGGCGAGGTTTCCGGTGGCGCTCTTCGCGTACGGGCAGCCGCCGAGGCCGCCCGCCGAGGCGTCCACGGTGGTGACGCCGTGCTCCAGCGCGGCATAGGTGTTGGCGAGCGCCTGACCGTAGGTGTCGTGGAAGTGCACGCCGATCTCGGAGGTGGGCACGCCCTCCTCGTTCAGCTCGGAGAGCAGATCGAGGACATGGCCGGGGGTCGCGACGCCGATCGTGTCGCCGAGCGACAGTTCGTCACAGCCCAGCTCCCGCAGCTGCTTGGCGATCCGCACCACCTGATGGATCGGCACCGGGCCCTCCCAGGGGTCGCCGAAGCACATCGAGAGATAGCCGCGCACATGGATCTTGTCGTCCTTGGCGCGGGCGACGACCGGCTCGAACATGGCGAGCGATTCGGCGATCGTGCGGTTGAGGTTCTTCCGGGCGAACGTCTCGGTCGCGGAGCCGAACACGGCGATGCCGCGGGCCCCGAGCGCCATCGCCCTCTCCAGCCCCCGCGCGTTCGGCACGAGGACGGGGAGGCGGACGCCCCCGATGTCCCGGACGGCCGGGAACAGCTCCTCGGCGTCGGCGAGCTGGGGCACCCAGGCGGGGTGGACGAAGCTCGTCGCCTCGACGGTCGTCAGTCCGGCGTCGGCGAGACGGCGCACGAACTCCGCCTTCACCTCGGTCGGTACGACCGTCTTCTCGTTCTGCAGTCCGTCGCGCGGGCCCACTTCATGGATCCGCACCCGGGGCGGGAGGTCCTGGGCGGGTACCTCCATGGGCAGTCCGTCACTCATCGTCCGCCTCCTGCGTCGTCCGCCTCCTGGTGGGGAACGACCACGGCCAGCAGCTGGTCCATGGCGACCGTGGCCCCCGGAACGGCGTCCAGTTCGGTGACCGTCCCGGCGTGCGGCGCGGAGATGACGTGCTCCATCTTCATCGCCTCGACGACGAGCAGGCTCTGACCGGCGTCCACCGTGTCCCCGACGGCCACCTTCACGACGGTGACCGTGCCCGGCATGGGCGCGGCGAGGGCGTCCGCGCCCGCGTGGGTCGCGCCGGTGAGGGACGCGGCCACCGGGTCGTGATCCACCACGTGCCAGGAGTCGCCGTCGCGGCCCAGCCAGTCGCCCGCCCGGCGGAAGGTGTGGGTGATCCCGTCGACGGTGACGGCTACCGCGTCCGGGGTGACTCGCGAGGCCGCGGGCGCCTCGACCGTCGCGGGTTCGAGTCCCGCCACTCGCAGCGGGAACGCCAGCGGCGCGGGGAAGCCGCCGAGCCGCCAGCCGCTGGGGGCCGAGAAGGGGTCCGTCCAGCCGGTCGGGTCGGGGCTCGGCGTGAGCGCGGCTTGGCGGACGGCCGCCGCCGCCGCGTACACCTCGTCCGGGACGCCGTCCGGCAGCAGGCCGGCCGCCTCCCGCTCCACCAGACCCGTGTCCAGGTCGCCCTCGGTCACCGAGGGGTGGGCGAGCAGTCTGCGCAGGAAGCCGGCGTTCGTCGGGACGCCGAGGGTGACCGTTTCCCCGAGGGCCGCGCGCAGTCTGCGCAGGGCGGTCGGGCGGTCGGGGCCGTACGCGATGACCTTCGACAGCATCGGGTCGTACAGGCTGGAGACCTCCGAGCCCTCGCTCAGACCGGAGTCCGTGCGCACGCCGTCGCCCTGCGGCTCATGGAGCGCGAGGACCGTGCCTCCGGAGGGGAGGAAGCCGCGTGAAGGGTCCTCGGCGCAGATACGGGCCTCTATCGCATGGCCGGTGAGCCTGATGTCGTCCTGTCCGAACGGCAGGGACTCGCCCGCGGCGACCCGCAGCTGCCACTCGACCAGGTCGAGGCCGGTGATCAGCTCGGTGACCGGGTGCTCGACCTGGAGGCGGGTGTTCATCTCCATGAAGTAGTACTGCGAGGGGTCGTCGCCGGGGACGATGAACTCGACCGTGCCCGCGCCCGCGTAGCCGCACGAGCGCGCCGCCTGTACCGCTGCCTCGCCCATGGCCGCGCGGGTCTCCTCGTCCAGCAGGACGGACGGGGCCTCCTCGATGACCTTCTGGTGGCGGCGCTGGAGGGAGCACTCGCGCTCGCCGAGGTGGACCACCCCGCCGTGACCGTCGGCCAGGACCTGGATCTCGATATGCCGGGGCCGGTCGATCCAGCGCTCCACGAGGAGGGTGTCGTCGCCGAAGGAGGAGCGGGCCTCGCGGCGGGCCGCCGCGATCTCCTCCAGCAGTGCCGACTCCACCCGTGTCAGGCGCATGCCCTTCCCGCCGCCGCCCGCCGACGGTTTCAGCAGGACCGGCATGCCGATCTCCCGTGCCGCGGCCGCCAGCTGCTCATCGGTGAGTCCGGAGCCGGACGAGCCGGGCACGACCGGGACCCCGGCCGCCCGCACCGTCTCCTTGGCGCGGATCTTGTCGCCCATGAGCGCGATCGCCTCGGGCGGCGGGCCGATGAAGGCCAGGCCGGCGTCGGCGCAGGCCCGCGCGAAGGCCGCGTTCTCCGCCAGGAAGCCGTAGCCGGGGTGGACCGCGCCCGCCCCGGTCCGTACGGCCGCGTCCAGCAGGCGCTCCACGGACAGATAGCTCTCGGCGGCGGGCGGGGGGCCGATCCGGACCGCCGTGTCCGCCTCCCGTACATGCCGGGCGTCCGCGTCCGCGTCGCTGAAGACGGCGACCGAGCGGATGCCCATCGCCCGCAGCGTACGGATGACGCGGACGGCGATCTCGCCCCGGTTGGCCACGAGGACCGTGTCGAACATGGACCGCCCCGCCTGCCTTGTCTGTCCCGCCTGTCCTGTCTGCCCTGCCTGTCCTGGCCGCTGTGGCGGCTCGGACCGCCGTGCCCGCTCGGACTGCCCTGTCGCCCCCGCCGAACCTGTCGGAGCCTGCCCTGACCGCATGTTCTCTGTCCGTATCGTCTGCATCGCTGGGGATTCCCTCACATCCGGAAGACGCCGAAGCCACGGTCGCCCAGGGGCGCGTTGGCGCACGCGGTCAGGGCCAGACCCAGCACCTGGCGGGTCTCCAACGGGTCGATCACGCCGTCGTCCCAGAGCCGGGCCGTCGCGTAGTAGGCGCTGCCCTGCTGCTCGTACTGACCGCGGATCGGGTTCTTGAACGCTTCCTCGTCCTCGGTGGACCAGGCTTCCCCGCGCGCCTCCAACTGGTCCCGCTTGACCGTCGCCAGCACCGAGGCGGCCTGCTCTCCGCCCATGACCGAGATCTTGGCGTTGGGCCACATCCACAGGAAGCGGGGGGAGTAGGCGCGGCCGCACATCGAGTAGTTCCCCGCACCGTACGAACCGCCGACGACGACCGTCAGCTTGGGGACGCGGGTGCAGGCCACCGCCGTGACCATCTTGGCGCCGTGCTTGGCGATGCCGCCCGCCTCGTAGTCCCTGCCGACCATGAAGCCGGAGATGTTCTGGAGGAAGAGGAGCGGGATGCCGCGCTGATCGCACAGCTCGATGAAGTGCGCGCCCTTCTGGGCCGATTCGGCGAAGAGGATGCCGTTGTTGGCGACGATGCCGACCGGGTGGCCGTGGATCCGGGCGAAGCCGGTCACCAGGGTCTGCCCGAACTCCGCCTTGAACTCGGCGAACCGGGAGGCGTCGACGATCCGGGCGATCACCTCCCGTACGTCGTAGGGCGTACGGGAATCCACCGGCACCGCGCCGTACAGCCCGGCCGGATCGGCCTTGGGCTCCTCGGCAGGCTCGACGGACCAGGGGAGCGGGCCGCGCGCGGGGAGCGTGGCCACGATGTTCCGCACGATCCGCAGGGCGTGGGCGTCGTCCTCGGCGAGATGGTCGGTGACGCCGGAGATCCGGGAGTGGACCTCGCCGCCGCCCAGCTCCTCGGCGGTGACCACCTCGCCGGTCGCGGCCTTCACCAGCGGCGGGCCCCCGAGGAAGATCGTCCCCTGGTTCCGCACGATCACGGCCTCATCGCTCATCGCCGGGACATACGCCCCGCCCGCCGTGCAGGAGCCGAGGACGGCCGCGATCTGCGGAATGCCGGCGCCCGACATCCGGGCCTGGTTGTAGAAGATCCGGCCGAAGTGCTCGCGGTCCGGGAACACCTCGTCCTGCATCGGCAGGAAGGCCCCGCCCGAGTCCACGAGATAGACGCACGGCAGCCGGTTCTCCAGCGCGATCTCCTGCGCTCTGAGGTGCTTCTTGACCGTCATCGGGTAGTACGTGCCGCCCTTGACGGTCGCGTCGTTGGCGACGATCACGGTCTCGCGCCCGCTGACCCGGCCGATGCCCGCGATGACCCCGGCCGCCGGGGCCTGGTCCCCGTACATCCCGTGGGCCGCGAGGGGGGCCAGCTCCAGGAAGGGCGAGCCGGGGTCCAGGAGCGTGTCCACCCGGTCGCGCGGCAGCAGCTTGCCCCGCGCGGTGTGCCGGTCGCGGGCCCTCTCGCCACCGCCGAGGCGGGCCTCCGCGAGCTTGGCCCGCAGGGTGTCCGCCAGCTCCTGGTGTGCCGCCTCATTGGCCTGCCAGGCCGCGGAAGCCGGGTCTGCCGTGCTGGTCAGCACGGGTGCCTGCTGCATCGAGTCAGCCCCCTCGCCCGTACAACGTCGGTTAATTAACGTTAACTCACTCCACAGGTTAACGAACGCTAACAGCGTTGTCTAGAATCGGTTCCCATGAGCACCAGGACGGACGCGCCGACCCGCCGCGAGCAGATCCTCAAAGAGGCCGCTCGGCTCTTCGCGGAGCGCGGATTCCACGGCGTGGGGGTCGATGAGATAGGAGCCGCGGTAGGAATCAGCGGTCCGGGCCTGTACCGCCACTTCGCGGGCAAGGACGCCATGCTCGCGGAACTGCTCGTCGGCATCAGCGAGCGGCTGCTGAGCGGCGGCCGGCTCCGGGTGGAGGAGGCGGCCGGCGACCCGGAGACGCTGCTCTCCTCCCTGATCGACGGCCATATCGACTTCGCTCTCGACGACCGGCCCCTGATCACCCTGCACGACCGCGAGCTGGACCGGCTGCGCGACAGCGACCGCAAGCTCGTGCGGCAGCTCCAGCGGCAGTACGTCGAGCTATGGGTCGTGGCCGTACGGGAACTGCACCCCGAGGTCCCCGAAGCGGAGGCGCGGGCGTCGGTCCACGCCGTCTTCGGCCTGCTGAACTCAACGCCTCATCTGGGCGCGCAGGGCGGTGGACCGTCGTCGCGGACGGCCACGGAAACGTTGCTTCGACGGCTGGCGCACGGGGCGTTCCGGTCGCTGACGCCGTAGGTCCGGCGCGAGGACGCCGTAGGTCCGGCGCGGACGCGGCGGGCGCGGCAGATGCGGCGTGAGGTGCGGCACGCGCGGCACGGGGGCGGCGTGAGGTGCGGCACGTACGGCAGGTGCGGCACGGGGGCGACCGCTCCTGCTCTCCTGTCGAGACCCGGAGCCGGCCCGGTTCAGGTGTGCTTCCGGCCCGGTTCCGGTGCGGCCCGCCCCGCCCCAGCGCTCGGTTCCTTCGGCCGGGCACCGTCCACCGTCCGGGACGAACCGCCCGTTCCGGAGACGTGGCGGCACAATGGGGCACATGCCGATACCCAGCCGTGCCGCCCTCGTCGATCACCTCGTCCGCACCCGTATCGCCGGAGACGTCGCCACTCCACGCGACAACAACCTCTCCCACTACCGCAAACTCGCCAACGGCGACCGCCACTACTGGCTGGGCCTCGAGCTGGGCGACCGCTGGACGGACGAGCAGGACGTACTGGCCGTGATGGCCGAGCGCTGCGGCGTCGTCGACGACCCCGAGCATCGCGTCGGCCAGGACACCATCGACCCCGAACTGACCGTCGCCGCGCTGGAGCGGCTCGCCGCCAGGCTGAGGAAGGCCGCGGCCGGACGGGAGCGGGTCCTCTTCGCCACCGGCCACCCCGGCGGGCTGCTCGACGTGCACCGCCGCACCGCGGACGCCCTGCGCCGGGCCGGCTGCGAGATCGTCCGCATTCCGGGCGGGCTGATGGCGGACGAGGGCATGGTCTTCCAGGTCGCGGACGTGGCGATGCTGGAGCGCGGTGCCACCCTGTGGCACACCCACTCCCCGGCGCCGATGGCCGCGATCCTGGACGGTCTGGAGCGCGAGGGCGAACCGCAGCCGGACCTGGTGGTGGCGGACCACGGCTGGGCGGGCTGCGCGGGCCAGCGCGGACTGGACGCGGTGGGGTACGCCGACTGCAACGACCCGGCGCTGTTCATCGGGGAGGCGGAGGGGACGCTCCAGGTGACCGTGCCCCTCGACGACCATGTCACGGACCCGCGGTTCTACGATCCGATGACGGACTACCTGCTCGACGCGGCCGGCCTGACCTGAGCGGCGCGGCACGGGGGCGGCCCGGCGGCCGGTTTCCTGCGGCCGGGTTACCGCGCGGCCCGGGTGCCGCTCCCGCGCGGCCCGGGTTCCGGTAGCCCTGACCGCGGCACGGGCCGCCGCCGTCCGCCGTTCCGCCCGAGCCCGCCGCATCAGCCCCGGCCCGATCTCCGCCCCGGCTCCGGTGGATCCGTCCGGTTCGGTCATACGGCGGACCGCACGCGCGCGGGCTCAGCGCGGAACGCGCAGCACGCCCTCCTGGATCACGGTTATGGCCAGCCGGCCGTCGCGGGTGTAGATCCGCGCCTGGGCGAGCCCCCGGCCGCCGGAAGCGGACGGCGACTCCTGGTCGTACAGCAGCCATTCGTCCGCGCGGAAGGGCCGGTGGAACCACATCGCGTGGTCCAGCGAAGCGCCCACGACATCGCCGACGGACCAGCCGCCCCGGCCGTGCGCCAGCAGGACCGAGTCGAGGAGGGTCATGTCGGAGACATAGGTGGCGAGACAGACGTGCAGCAGCGGCTCGTCCGCGAGCTTGCCGTTGGCGCGGAACCAGACCTGGGAGCGGGGCTCGCGGATCTCGCCGACGGTGGCGTACGGCGGGGGGTCGACATAGCGGAGGTCGATCGCCGCCCGCGCTTCGAGGAGGCGGTCGGCCACGCCCGCGTCGATGAAGTGCTCCGCGTAGTCGGGCAGGGTCTCGGCCGCCGTCGGCAGCGTCTCGGGCGCTGGGGTGTCGGGCATCGAAGCCTGGTGTTCGAGACCTTCCTCGTACGTCTGGAAGGACGCCGACAGATGGAAGATCGGCTGGCCGTGCTGGACGGCGACCACGCGGCGCGTGGTGAAGGAACGCCCGTCGCGGATGCGGTCGACCGTGTAGACGATCGGCGCGCCGGGGTCCCCTATGCGCAGGAAGTACGCGTGCAGGGAGTGGGCAGTGCGCTCCTCGGGTACGGTGCGCCCCGCCGCGACCAGGGCCTGGGCGGCGACCTGCCCGCCGAAGACACGGGGGATGACGGCGGGCCGCGACCGACCCCGGAAGATGTCCTGCTCGATCCGCTCCAGATCGAGCAGATCGAGCAGTTCGTCAAGTGCTGAACTCATGGTTCGAAGGTATCCGGAGCCGGCCCGCTCCTACAGACCCATGGACTTGGCGATGATCGACTTCATGACCTCGCTGGTCCCGCCGTAGATCCGGTTGACGCGGTTGTCCGCGTACAGCCGGGCGATCGGGTACTCGTTCATATAGCCGTAGCCGCCGTGCAGTTGGAGGCACTTGTCGATGACGCGGTGCGCCACCTCGGTGCAGAACAGCTTCGCGGAGGCGGCCTCGGCGGCCGACAGCTCGCCCGCGTCGAGGGCGTCCATCGCCCGGTCCACGACGGCCTCGGCGGCGTCCACCTCGGCCTTGCAGGCGGCCAGCTCGAACTTGGTGTTCTGGAAGGAGGCGACGGTCTTGCCGAAGACGGTGCGCTCCTCGACGTAGCTCTGGGCGAAGCGGATCGCGGCGGCGGCCTGCGCGTAGGCGCCGACGGCGATGCCGAGGCGCTCCTGCGGCAGGTTCTGGCCGAGGTAGGAGAAGCCCTTGTTCTCCTCGCCGAGCAGGTCCCCGACCGGGACCTTGACGTCGCTGAAGGACAGCTCGGCCGTGTCGGAGACCCTCAGGCCCAGCTTGTCGAGCTTGCGGCCGACGGCGTAGCCCTCGGACGCGGTGTCGACGACGAAGAGCGAGATGCCGTGGCGGCGGTCCTCGGGGGTGGGGGCGTCGGTACGGGCGCAGACGATGACCCGGTCCGCGTGCACACCGCCGGTGATGAAGGTCTTGGCGCCGTTGAGGACGTAGTGCGTCCCGTCCTCGGAGAGCTTGGCGGTGGTCTTCATGCCCGCGAGGTCCGAGCCGGTGCCGGGCTCGGTCATGGCGATGGCGTACATCGTCGCGCCGGTGACGAAGTCCGGCAGCCAGCGCTTCTTCTGCTCGTCCGTGGCGTACGCCTTGAGGTACGGCAGGCAGAGCATCACATGCACACCGCTGCCGCCGAAGGACACGCCCGCGCGGGCGCACTCCTCGGCCATGACGGCCTCGAACTTGAACGTCTCCAGGCCCGCGCCGCCGTACTCCTCCGGTACCTCGATGCCGAAGACGCCCAGCTCGCCGAGTTTGTAGTAGAAGTCGCGGGGCGCCTGGCCGGCCGCGTACCACTCGTCGTAGACCGGGGTGACCTCGGCCTCGATGAAGGCGCGGATGGTCTCCCGGAACGCCTCGTGGTCCTCGTTGTAAACGCTGCGGCGCACGAACGCCCCCTCTGGACGGCGGTGGTCTGGTGGACTGCGCTGGTCTGGGCAGATCTTCTGACTCATCGGATGTCTAAGCGCTTGCTCATATTAAGTTACCCGTTGGTTATCGGTGCTGTCCAGAGGAATGGGCCGGGGTCGTACAACACAGCACGGGCGACGGGTTCTGCGGCCGTCGGTCCACGTGCCGGGGCGGCGCCGGAACGCTCAGGCGGGCGTGACGAAACCCGACTCGTACGCGGCGATCACCGCTTGCGTACGGTCACGCGCGCCCAGTTTGCCGAGCACCGCGCTCACATGGGTCTTCACCGTCTCCGTGCCGACATGGAGCCGGTCCGCGATCTCCGCGTTGGACAGCCCGCTCGCCATCAGCCGCAGCACCGCCGCCTCCCGCTCGGTCAGCGCGGCCCGCTCCATCGCCGCACGGGCCGCGCCGCTCCCGTACTCGGCCGCCAGGGCCCGCACCGCCGCCGGAAAGAGCAGCGACTCGCCCTCCGCCACCAGCCGTACCGCGTGCACGATCTCCGTGGGACGGGCCCGCTTGAGCAGAAAGCCGTCGGCGCCCGCGCGCAGCGCCTCGTACACGTACTCGTCGTTCTCGAAGGTCGTGATGACCAGGATCTTCGGCGGATCGTCGACGGTTCTGAGGACGGCGCGGGTCGCCTCGATGCCGTCGAGCAGCGGCATCCGCACATCCATCGCCACCACATCGGGCCGCAACCGCCGCACCAGAGGGATCACGGCGGCGCCGTCCGCGGCCTCGCCGACGACCTCGATATCGGGCTGGGCCTCCAGCACGGCGCGCAGGCCCGCGCGTACGAGAGGCTCGTCGTCGACCAGGAGTACGGAGATCGGCACCCGACCAGCGTATGCGGCGGGGAAGCGGGCGGTACGCGCCGGATCAGCCCGGACCGTTCAGCGGCAGCCCGACCCGGACCCGCCACTCGCCCTCGTACGGACCCGTCACGGCCTCCCCGCCCAGCAGCGCCGCCCGCTCCCGGATGCCGCGCAGCCCGCTGCCGCGGCCGTTGGGAACGGTGGGACGGTCGAGGGGATTGACCACTTCCAGGTGGAGCGTCTCGCCGACGACGGCGATCCGCACCCGCGTCGGCACCGGACCCATGTGCCGCAGCACATTCGTCAGCGCCTCCTGAAGGATGCGGTACCCCTCGCGGGACACCGGCCCCGGAACGGCCCCGACCGGACCGGACACCTCCGCGTCGACCTCGGCGCCCGACGCCCGCGCGGATTCCAGCAGCCGGTCCGAGTCGCTGAGCGTCGGCCTGCTGCTCACGGGCTGCCCGGACTCCCGCAGCACCAGGAGCACCCGCTCCAGATCCTCCAGGGCCGTCCGACCGGTCTCCTCGATGGCGGTCAGCGCCCGGTCGGTGAACTCCGCGCTGCCCGCTGCCTTGGCCGCGCCCGCCTGCACTACGGCGACCGTGAGCGCGTGCCCGATGGAGTCGTGCAGTTCACGGGCGATGCGATTGCGCTCCAGCAATTGCTCGGTGCGCTCCTCCAGGGCGGCGAGCCGTTCTTGGGCGGAGGGGCCGAGCAGCCGCCGGGCGATGAGGGTGATCAGCTCCCCGGCCCCGACGACGATCGCCAGAAGCGCGGCGATCGGCAGCGGGACGAGCAGCGCGTACCACCAGTGGCCGCTCTCCAGCGCGGTGAGGGAGACCCGGCCGGTGCTGCCGGCCGCGGCCCGCGCGAGATCGATGGAGACGCCGGGCAACTGGACGGTGGCGAAGCCGACGGTGTTGCCCAGGAGCAGCCTGATCTCCAGCCACAGGACCGTACGCCAGCGATCGCCCCACGTGACCGAGGGTGCGGCCGAGATGCCGGAGGCGGAGTCCTTGAAGCCCTGGCGGGTGAGCAGCACGCGCGCCTGGAGCCCCTCGGCGAGCCGGGTCGCCGGAATGAACCCCGCCAGTCCCAGCAGCAGGATCGGGATGTAGAGCCGCCCGTGGTAGACCAGCATCCACATGCCGATGACGATCACGCCCATGAACAGATGCAGCCACCGGGTATAGGTGACGGCGCGGGTCAGGGGGCGAAGCAACCGGAGCATTCCGCCATCGTGCCAGTGCCCCAGCCCGGTGCGGGTCCCCCGTGCGAGGGAGCCGTTCTCCCCTGCCGGGGGAGGCCGGGCCCGGCCTCCGGAGCCCAGGCTTGCTGCCATGACCAGCATCGATGTCACGAACCTGTCCAAGGAGTACGGCAGCAGACGGGCCGTGGACGCGCTGACGTTCACCGTGCGCCCCGGCCGGGTCACCGGCTTCCTCGGCCCGAACGGAGCCGGGAAATCCACCACCATGCGCCTGGTCCTCGGACTGGACCGCCCGACGTCCGGCACGGCCACCGTCGGGGGGCGCGTCTACCGGGACCTCGACGATCCGCTCCGCACGGTGGGCGCGCTGCTCGACGCTCGGGCCGCGATGGGCTCCCGTACCGCCCGTGACCATCTCCGGGTGATCGCCGCCGCCGGCCGGATCCCGGTCGGCAGGGTCACCGAGGTCCTCGAACGGACCGGCATCGCGAGCGTCGCGGACCGCCGTATCAGGACCTTCTCCCTCGGGATGCGCCAACGCCTGGGCATCGCCGCGTCCCTCCTCGGCGACCCGCGGGTGCTGATGCTGGACGAGCCGTCGAACGGGCTCGACCCCGAGGGGATCATCTGGATCCGCGGGCTGCTGCGGGATCTGGCGAAGGAGGGCAGGACGGTCCTGGTCTCCAGCCATCTGATGGGCGAGACCGCGTCCTTCGCGGATCATCTCGTCGTCCTCGGCAGGGGCAGGCTCCTCGCGGACACCGGGACGGCGGAGTTCATCGAGACCTGGACGACGCGCCGGGTCCGGTTGCGTACGACGGAAGGCGAACGGCTGCGTACGACCCTGACGGCCAAGGGGTACGAGCCCGTCCAGGCGGACGACGGGAGCTGGAGCGTCGAGGGGGCCCGAGTGGACGACATCGGGCCGCTCGCCGCGCGGGAGGGCATTCCGATCCTCGAACTGACGGGTGAGGAGCCCTCGTTGGAGGACGCCTATCTGGCCCTGACCGCGGGCGAGACCGAGTTCACCGCCGCCGGAGCCGACGCGACCGCCGCCGCGTCAGCCGCCAGCTCAGCCGCCAAGGAGATCTGACCGTGTCCATTTCCGCCGCCCTCCACTCGGAGTGGCTGAAGATCCGTACCGTACGGTCCCTGCTCATCACCCTCGCGTCGGTGTTCGTCGCGACGCTCGCCTTCTCGCTGCTGATGAGCGGCACCTTCACGGCCGAGGACATGGCCCAGCCCGACTACGACCCCCTGCGGTCCTCGTTCTTCGGCCTCAACTTCGGCATGGTCGGGGCGGTCTGCTTCGGCGCGCTCGCGGTGGCGGGGGAGTACAAGTCCGGCGTGATCCGCGTCTCCCTGGCCGCGGTCCCGCGCCGGGGCGTCTTCTATGCGGCGAAACTGGCGGTGATCGGCGCGCTGTCCCTCGCGATGGGCATGGTGACGAGTCTGACCTGCTTCCTGGTCGGCCAGTACCTCATCGACGCCGAGGGCGTCGGATTGAGCCTCGCCGACCCGGGCGCCCCGCGCGCGGTGATCGGCTGCGGGATCAACCTGGCTCTGATCACCCTGTTCGCGGCGGGCCTCGCGACGCTGCTGCGCAGCGGGGCCGCGGTGATGGGCGTCCTCATCCCGTTCACGGTGCTGGTGTCGTTCGTCATCGGTGACATCGACGACGACGGCGGTATCGCGGACTTCTTCCCCGATCGCGCCGGTCAGCAGATCCTGCTCCAGGACCCGACGGGCCCGCTGGGTCCATGGGCCGGGCTCGGGGTACTCGCCCTCTGGGCGGGAACGGCGGTCCTGGCGGGCGGGATCTCTCTCCGGCGGCGGGACGCCTGAACCCGCCTCGCCGCCGCACCGCCCCCGTCCGTGGTCGCGAGCGGTCCGTGAGGCCGGTGTCATGCGAGTGGTCCGCGAGGCGGGCGGTCCGGAAGCCGACCCGCTCGCCCGGACCGCTCACAGGAAAGCGTGAGTCAATTCCGCCATGGCTCACCGCCGAACCCCCCGTACCCGTACGACCGTTGCCTTCGTGGCCGCGGCCACCGTGCTCCTACCGTCCGTCGTGGTCGCGACGCCCGCCGCCGCGGCCACGACGCCGCAGGTCTCCTGCACATCCTCGAACGTGGAGCTGGCCTTCGGTCTGCTGAGGGACATCATCACCGCGCTCGAAGGCCGCCCCTCGACGACGGCCGTCCATCTCGACGACCGGCCCGCCGGAACCAGCTGTGAGGTACAGGCCGACCGCGCGTTCGACACGGCGAGCGTCGTCAAGGTGACCGTCCTCGGCGCGCTGCTCATGGAGGCGAAAGAGCGGGGACGCAGGCCAACGGCCCGCGAGGACCGCCTTGCCAGGGCCATGATCACGCGCTCCGACAACGCCTCGACCGACGCCCTGTGGCGGCAGCTCGGCACGGACCGGATCAAGAGATTCCTGCGGGCGGCCGGGATGGACGACACCGTTCCCGGCTCGGGCGGTCACTGGGGGCTCACCCGGAGCACCGCACGGGACCAGCACCGGCTGCTGGAAGTGCTGACCACGGGCGACAGCGTGCTCACCCCGGCCTCGCGGTCGTACGCGCTCACCCTCATGCGCGAGGTCGTCCCGTCCCAGCGCTGGGGCACCCCGGCCGGGGCTCCCGCCACCGCCGCCGTACAGGTCAAGAACGGCTGGCTGCCGCGGGCCACCCACGGCTGGCGCGTCCACAGCATCGGCGCGTTCACGGGGAACGGCCACGGTCGTACGATCGTCGTCCTCACCGAGGACAACGTCACCATGGCGTCCGGCGTCGAGACCATCGAGGCCGTCTCCCGCGCGATCCACCGGCATCCCTGAACCGGATCTCCGGCGGATCTTTCGGCCGAACCGCATCTCCCGGCCGGACCGGATCTCCGGCGCATCTCCCGGTCCGTCGCGGCCGCCGTCACCGTCGCGGCCCGCGGTCCGGCTGACGCGTCCAGGGGGACGGCATCGGCGCAGGTCACCTCTCGATAACTGTTCGCAGAAATGTGCGAAATCCGTGCAACCCTTCGATTCTCCGGGCGTCAACGGGACGGGCGCACAGGAATCCGCACCCTCACACGACTCGTACACCAGACGGGGGAACCTCCATGACTCAGCACGGAACGGGCAGTGGGCCACGCCGCTCGCGGACCGTCGCCGCGGCCCTTGCCGCCGCCGCGCTCATACCGGCGGCGCTGTCCGCGACGCCCGCCGCCGCGGCCACGCCGCAGGTCTCGTGCACCTCCAACAAGCCGGGTCTCGCGGCCAAGTTGACGAAGGACGTCAACGCGGCGCTCAAGAACCGCAAGTCGGTCACCGCCATCTACGCCGTCGACCGGAAGACCGGTACGACCTGCCAGCTGCGGGCCTCGCAGAAGTTCGACTCGGCGAGCATCGTCAAGGTCACGGTCCTCGGCGCTCTGCTCCTGGACGCGCAGAAGGCCAACCGCTCCCTCACCACACGTGAGAAGAGTCTCGCGACGGCCATGATCACCAAGTCGGACAACGACTCCACCAGCACCCTGTGGAGGCAGCTCGGCACGACGAAGATCCAGCGCTTTCTCACCGCGACCGGTATGACGCAGACCGTCCCCGGCTCGAACGGCTACTGGGGACTCACCCAGATCACCGCCCGCGACCAGCAGCGCCTCCTCGGAATGCTGACCACGAAGGGCACGGTCCTCACGGACGCCTCCCGCGCGTACGTCCTCAAGCTGATGCGCGCGGTGATCCCGTCCCAGCGCTGGGGCACCCCGGCCGGGGCTCCCGCCACCGCCGCCGTACAGGTCAAGAACGGCTGGCTGCCGCGTAAGACCTACGGCTGGCGCGTCCACAGCATCGGCGCGTTCACGGGTACGAAACACGACTACTCGATCACCGTCCTCACCCACAACAACCGGACCATGAACGACGGTGTGAACACCATCCAGGCCGTCTCGCGCGCCATCCACAAGGCCCTCAATCCGGCGGCCCCCGCCCATACCGCCTTCGCGCCGGCCGCCGTCCCGCACGAGGCCGTGCCGGCCACCCCGGAGAAGCCCGCGAAGGAGCCGATTCCGGCGACGGGCTGACACCGCCCGCCCCGCATCCCGCCCGCGTATCCCGTCTGCGCATACCGTCCGCGAACTCCGTCGGCGCATCCCGCCCCGGGTGATCCGTCACGCATCCTGCGTGACGATCCGCGACGCGACGTCGCGGCGGGATGAAATCCGGGCCTCGCCGTGTTGGTGCCTTCCGGTGGAACAGCAACACGAGCGGGAGGCATCACGTGGCGGCGGCGAAGCCGGCTGAACAGGCCAAGGACCCCAAGCCGGCCAAGGACTCCGGGCAGCCAAAGGGTTCCGGGCAGGCCAAGGGCGCCGAGCAGCCTCGGGGCTGGGCACGGAGACTCTCCGGCTACGCCTGGCGGTACCGGCTCAACGTCCTCCTCGCCCTCGGCTCCTCCCTCGCCGGCATGGCCGTCATGGCCCTCGTCCCCCTCATCACCAAGGTCGTCATCGACGACGTCATCGGGGCCGGCACCGGATCGCTCGCGCTCTGGACCGGCCTCCTCATAGCCGCCGCCCTCGTCGTCTACGTCCTCACCTACATACGCCGCTACTACGGCGGCAGACTCGCCCTCGACGTCCAGCACGACCTGCGGACCGAGATGTACGGGACGATCACCCGCCTCGACGGACGCCGCCAGGACGAGCTCTCCACCGGACAGGTCGTCGGCCGCGCGACCAGCGACCTCCAGCTCATCCAGAGTCTGCTGTTCATGCTCCCGATGACCATCGGGAACGTCCTGCTCTTCCTCATCTCCCTGGCGATCATGGCGTGGCTCTCGCTGCCGCTCACCCTGATCGCCCTCGCCGTCGGCCCCGCCCTGTGGTGGATCGCCCGCCACAGCCGCACCCGCCTCCACCCCGCCACCTGGTACGCCCAGAGCCAGGCGGCCCAGGTCGCCGGCGTCGTGGACGGCGCGATATCCGGCGTACGCGTCGTCAAGGGCTTCGGCCAGGAGGAACAGGAGACCGGCAAACTCCGCGAGGCCAGCCGCCGGCTCTTCGCCGGGCGGCTGCGGACCATCCGGCTGAACTCCCGCTACACACCCGCCCTCCAGGCCGTCCCCGCCCTCGGACAGGTCGCGATGCTCGCGGTCGGCGGCTGGCTGGCCACCCGCGGTGAGATCACCCTCGGCACCTTCGTCGCCTTCTCGACCTATCTCGCCCAGCTCGTCGGACCCGTCCGCATGCTCGCCGTCGTCCTCACCGTCGGCCAGCAGGCCCGCGCGGGCGTCGAACGCGTCCTGGAGCTGATCGACACCGAACCCACCCTCGCCGACGGCCCCAAGGAACTCCCCACACACGCCCCCGCCACCGTCGAATTCGACGGTGTGACCTTCGGCTACGACCCTGAGCGGCCCGTCCTCGAAGGCTTCTCGCTGGAGATCGGCGAGGGCGAGACCGTCGCCGTCGTCGGCTCCTCCGGCAGCGGCAAGTCCACCGTGTCGCTGCTGCTGCCCCGCTTCTACGACGTCACCCACGGCGCGGTCCTCGTCGGCGGACACGACGTCCGCGAACTGACCCTCTCCTCGCTCCGCGCCGCCATCGGACTCGTACCGGAGGACAGCTTCCTCTTCTCCGACACCGTCCGCGCCAACATCGCCTACGGAAAGCCCGACGCGACCCGGGACGAGATCGAGACCGCCGCGCGCGCCGCCCAGGCCGACCGCTTCATCGCCGAGCTGCCCGACGGCTACGACACGAAGGTCGGCGAACACGGCCTCACGCTCTCCGGCGGCCAGCGCCAGCGCATCGCCCTCGCCCGCGCCATCCTCACCGACCCCCGGCTCCTGCTCCTCGACGACGCCACCTCCGCCGTCGACGCGCGGGTCGAGCACGAGATCCACGACGCCCTGCGCTCGGTCATGGCCGGCCGCACCACCCTGCTGATCGCCCACCGCCGCTCCACCCTCGGCCTCGCCGACCGGATCGCCGTCCTGGACGGCGGACGGCTCGCCGACATCGGCACGCACGAGGAGCTGACCGAGCGCTCGGCCCTCTACCGCAGACTGCTCACCGACCCCGACGAGCTGGGCGCGGTCTCACCGGGCCACGCCCCGCCGCTGGAGGCGGAGCCGGACGGCGACCGGATCGTAGGGGACGTAGGGGACGAGGGGTACGACGACCCGGCGTGGGACGTCGAGCAGGGCATCACCCCCCGGCTCTGGGTCCGGGACGGCACGGCCGTACGGTCCAAGGAGCCCGACGCGACACCCGAACTGCTCGCCCAGGTCGACGCCCTGCCCCCGGCCGACGACACCCCGGACATCGACGAGGCACGGGCCACCCGCGCCGAACAGTCCCACGGCGAGGGCGGGGGACTCCGTCTTCTGCTGCGCGGCTTCGGGCCGGTGCTGCTGATCAGCCTCCTCCTGGTGGCGATCGACGCCGGAATGGGCCTGCTCCTTCCCGTACTGATCCGGCACGGCATCGACCAGGGCGTGGAACAGGCCGCGCTCGGCGCGGTGTGGGCCGCCTCCCTCCTCGCCCTGCTCGCCGTCCTCGTGCAGTGGGCGGCGCAGATCGGCGAGACCCGGATGACCGGCCGGACCGGCGAACGCGTCCTGTACTCCGTACGTCTGCGGATCTTCTCCCAGCTCCAGCGGCTCGGGCTCGACTACTACGAGCGCGAGCTGACCGGCCGGATCATGACGCGGATGACCACCGACGTCGACGCCCTGTCGACATTCCTCCAGACCGGCCTGGTCACCGCCTTCGTCTCCGTCGTCACCTTCTTCGGCATCCTGGTCGTCCTGGTCGTCATCGACGTCCAGCTCGCGCTGGTCGTCTTCGCGACCCTGCCGGCCCTGATCATCGGCACCTACTTCTTCCGCAGGCAGAGCGTCAAGGCGTACGAACTGGCCCGTGAACGCATCGCAGTGGTCAACGCCGACCTCCAGGAGTCCGTTTCGGGGCTGCGGATCGTGCAGGCGTTCCGCCGCGAGAGCGACGGCAACCATCGCTATGTGGCGGGCAGCGACCACTACCGGCAGGCCCGGATCCGCGGCCAGTGGCTGATATCCGTCTACTTCCCCTTCGTTCAGCTGCTGGCGTCCGTCGCGGCGGCGGCCGTGCTGATCGTCGGCGGAAACCGGATCGAGGCGGGCACCCTGACCACCGGAGCGCTGGTCGCCTACCTCCTCTACATCGACCTGTTCTTCGCTCCCGTACAGCAGCTGTCCCAGGTCTTCGACGGCTACCAGCAGGCCGCGGTCTCCCTCAGACGCATCCAGGAACTGCTGGCCGAGAAGCCCTCGACCACCACCGCGAACCGGCCCGTCGAGGTGCGCTCGCTGACCGGCGAGATCGCCTTCGAAGGGGTCGACTTCGCGTACGGGGACGACGAGGAGGCTCTGAGGGGCATCGATCTGCGCATCCCCGCAGGCCAGACCGTCGCCTTCGTCGGGGAGACGGGCGCGGGCAAGTCGACCCTGGTCAAGCTGGTCGCCCGCTTCTACGACCCCACCCACGGCCGGGTCACGGTGGACGGTGTCGATCTGCGGGAGCTGGACATGACCGCCTACCGGCACCGGCTGGGCGTCGTGCCGCAGGAGGCGTATCTCTTCGAGGGGACGGTACGGGACGCTATCGCGTACGGCCGTCCCGGCGCGAGCGACGCCGAGGTGGAGGCCGCCGCCCGCGCGGTGGGAGCGCACGGCATGATCGCCACCCTGGACGGCGGCTATCTCCACGAGGTCTCCGAGCGCGGACGGAACCTCTCCGCCGGACAGCGGCAGCTGATCGCCCTGGCCCGCGCCGAACTGGTCGACCCGGACATCCTCCTGCTGGACGAGGCGACCGCGGCGCTCGATCTGGCCACCGAGGCCCAGGTGAACCAGGCCACGGACCGGCTGGCCGGCCGCCGTACCACCCTCGTCGTCGCCCACCGTCTGACGACGGCCGCCCGTGCCGACCGGGTCGTGGTGATGGCGGACGGCCGGGTCGCCGAGGACGGCACCCATGACGAACTCCTCGAGCGGGACGGCCGGTACGCGGTGCTGTGGCGCACGTTCACCGGCGAGGACGAGCCCGAGGGAGCGCCCGCCGTCGTGTAACTCGCGTCCCCCTGCCGTTCGACAACCCTTCGGGCCCCCGGAGCGTCGTACGCAAGTACAGGAAACGAGTACAGGAACAAGTACGGGAAGAGAGGGAAGCGCCGAGCGCGGAAGCCGCGCGGGAGGCGTGGCGCACGGGAAGCACGGGAAGCACGGGAAACGGGAGACCGGTCGGCCGGTCGGCTGATCGGCTGGTCGCGGCCGAGTGTCAGGGGGAGCAGCCGTGTGGAGTCGTACGGGGGCCGGGAGGACGGAGCGAGCGGGGGAGGCGGAGCGAGCGGGGCACGCGGGGGAGGCCGAGCCCGTGGGAGAGCCCGGACGCACCGGGAGAGCGGGAGGGCCGGTTCGCGCGGGGCGTCGTGCCGGGAGGGCCGGTCGTGGGGCAGTGCGGCCGGGGCGTCGGGGGATGAGGTGGTTTCCGGCCGTTCTTCTGGTCGCGGCCGCGTTTCTGGCGGGGCCCGGCACGGAGTCGGTCGCGGCCCATGAACTCGCCCGCGCCGGGGGCCAGGACTCCGCCCGCGACGGTGAGCGCTTCCCCCGCGCCTCCATGGGCGCAGCCGGTGCTGGTGCTCGTGCCGGTGCTGGTGCTGCTGCAAGCGTCGGCACCGGTGCCGTGCCCGCATCCGTATCCCTGTCCGCATCCGCGTTCGCGTCCGCCGGGGCCCGTTCCCTCTGCTCGGGACGGCCGGTGAGGACGGTCCGGTTCGCCACCGGCGAGCTGCGCGTCTACCGGAGCGGGCGCTCCGCCTGTGCCGTGACCATCGCCAAGAAGCCCGGTTCCCGGCGCGCGATGCTCGTCTCCCTCCAGGCGC
Source organism: Streptomyces sp. NPDC004838 (assembly GCF_053600955.1). Lineage (NCBI taxonomy): Bacteria > Bacillati > Actinomycetota > Actinomycetes > Kitasatosporales > Streptomycetaceae > Streptomyces > Streptomyces sp. NPDC004838. The sequence continues at coordinate 207,337 of NZ_JBSGAW010000010.1, forward strand.
GCGGCAGCCGGGCCGTCGTCATCCAGGGGACCTTCCGCCGGCACGCGGGCCCCGTCAGGGTGTCCGCCGTCAACCGCTGTGTGCGGGCGTACGGATCCATCGCGGGAATCGGCCGTTCGACCGGCTGGATCTCCTGCTGACCGGCCGAATCGCGGACGGTCCAGCGGACCGCGCGCGGGCCGGTCCTCCCGGTGGCCGGTTCCCGCGGCCGGTTTCGAAGGGCTGTCCGACTCTGCGTACTTCTGTGCATGCCGTGCACAACTAGGTCTGGCGGGACGGGTGTTGAGCCCGCTAGGTTCACGGCGACCCACAGAAGGAACCAGGGGAGGGTTCATGCGCAAGGCGCTCACAGGAGTGCTGTCGCTCGCGTTGCTCATCGGCACCGTGAGCGCGACGGGCGCGACGGCGGGGGCGGTCACCACCGCCGGGCCCGCGTCCGGAAGCGGTATCAGCGCTCCGCCGACCGCGGACATCAAGGACCGGGTCCTCGCCATCCCCGGAATGAGTCTGATCGAGGAGCGGCAGACTCCCGGATACAGGTTCTTCGTCCTCGAATACACCCAGCCGGTCGATCACCGCAATCCGCGGAAGGGAACCTTCCAGCAGCGGCTCACCCTGCTGCACAAGGACACCAGCCGTCCGACCGTCTTCTTCACCTCCGGCTACGGCCTGAACACCAACCCGCGCCGCAGCGAGCCGACGGCCATCATCGACGGCAACCAGGTCTCCCTGGAGTACCGGTTCTTCACCCCGTCCCGACCGGATCCGGCCGACTGGTCCAAGCTCGACATCTGGCAGGCCGCCAGCGATCAGCACCGGGTCCACACCGCGCTGAAGAAGATCTACGACAAGAAGTGGCTTGCCACCGGCGGCTCCAAGGGCGGTATGACCGCCACCTACTTCGAGCGTTTCTACCCGCGGGACATGGACGGCGTCGTCGCCTACGTCGCCCCCAACGACGTGGACGACAGAGAGGACTCGGCCTACGACCGCTTCTTCGCCAAGGTCGGCACCAAGGAGTGCCGCGACAAGCTGAACGCCGTGCAGCGCGAGGCCCTGATCCGCCGTGAGCCGCTGAAGAAGATCTACGCACAGTACGCCGCGGACAACGGCTACACCTTCAACACGGTCGGCTCGTTGGACCGCGCGTTCGAGGCCGTCGTCCTCGACTATGCCTGGGTCTTCTGGCAGTACAGCCTGGTCTCCGACTGCGCCTCGATCCCGGTCGCCGGGACCGCGACCGACCAGGAGCTGTGGGACACCGTCGAGGCGATCTCCGGGTTCTCGTTCTACACGGACCAGGGACTCGCGCCCTACACGCCGTACTACTACCAGGCCGGTACGGAGCTGGGCTCGCCGGACATCGAGCAGCCCCATCTGCGGGGCCTGAGCCGGTACGGGTACCAGCCGCCGCGGAACTTCGTGCCGCGTGAGATCCCGATGCGCTTCAAGAAGAACGCGATGCGGGACGTGGACCGGTGGGTGCGCGAGAACGCCGACCGGATGATGTTCGTCTACGGGAGCAACGACCCCTGGGGCGCGGAGCGGTTCCGTCCGGGCGAGGACAGCCGGGACAGCCATGTGTACATCGCGCCCGGCGCCAACCACGGGGCCAATGTGGCCGCTCTGGTGTCCGACGAGAGGGCCGCGGCCACCGCGTCCATCCTGAAGTGGGCCGATGTCGCCCCGGCTGCGGTCCAACGGGACGAGACGAAGGCCAAGCCGCTGGCCGCGTTCGACGCGAGGCTCGACAAGCGGGACATCGAGCGGGAGCCGACGCTGCGTCCGTGACCGCCGGAAGGGGTCCGTGCCCGCCGCGTACGACGGTCGGCCGCGCCCGCCCTCGTACGACGGTCGGCCGCGCCCGCCGTGTACGACGTTCGCGTCATACGCGGCGGGCGCAGCCCACCGGCTGCGGTCCGCGCAACCGCACATACAGGTCCGTCGACGGTGGGCACTGCGATCGCTTCGCCACCGCCGACGCGATCCTGAACTCCGGTGTGTGCCGGCCCGATCCGTCGCAGGCCGTCTCCTTCACCTGCCCCTCGTCCGCGTCGTAGAGGCAGTCGCCGGTGACGGTGTGGGGGCCGCCGCCCCCACCGGGATCGCCTGGATGCGGTGGTTCCAGATTGCGCATACAGGCGTATCCCTGCCCGACGATCCCGTCGCCGTCCTCGTCGGACGTCACCCGGCTCTCGGAGATGTGCAGCACGAAGTCCGTGTTCACAGGGCAGACGGGACCGGTCGCGGGCCGCCCGCCGTGGCGGGCGAGCACCCGCGCGACCGCCCTCTCGCTGGTGCAGGGCACCTCACGGAAGTCCTCGCCGCGTGAGCCGCAGTCGCCGGGGCCGAGAAAGACCAGACCGTTTCCGGGGGTCGGGGAAGTGATGCCGGAAGCGGTCGCGGCGGGGCTTTCATCGGCTTGCCGGCAGCCCGTGGCGAGCAGCGCCAGTACCAGAACCGATCCCAGTACCAGCGTGCCGACCGCACTCGCGGACCGCCTGCGCCCCATCCTCACCCCTGTCGTGGCTCCGGCCGCCCGGCCGGTGGGACCAGGGTGGCCCGCCGTGGGCGGACCACGCCAGCCGCGTCGGGTGGCCGGGGCCGGATGACGGAGTGCGCCGACGACGCCTGACCGGTTTCCCTACGTCAGCCGGACGGCACTCCGTCCGCGTGGGTCGGCCGTACGTCCGCCATGAGGCCGGGCGTACGAGACCCGCGTGGCCCGTCAGTCGTCGTACTCCAGCCCGTGGCCGAGCGGGAACAGGACCCGCGACGGGTTGTCCGCGCGCTGGATCGGCACCGGCAGCCGTCCCTCGGGCTGGACGCGGCCCGCGATCACGCGGGTGGCGGTCCGCACCTCGTTCCCGGTCCAGCCGTACGAGGCCACCGAGGCGGCGACGCCGTCGAGCTGCGCGATGTCGTACGGGTTGCCGACGTGGAGGGCGACGACCGGGACGCCCGTGGCGACCAGCCGGGAGACCAGGGTGCGCTGGGAACTGGCGGCCAGGACGTTCTGGGTCGCCACCACGATGACGTCCTTGCCGCTCGCGGCGGCCACGGCCTGCTCGATCAGCGCCGCGGTCGGCTCCTCGCCGCGGGGGGTGGGCAGTTCGGTCGCGGAGAAGCCCAGCCCGTTGAGGGTCGTCGTGACGACCTCGGTGGTCCATGCCTCGGTGTCGTTCGGACGGAGCGGGTTCGCGCCGACGACCAGGACGTTCTTCTGCTTGCGCTTGCGCAGCGGCAGGGTGTTCCTCTTGTTGACCAGGAGCGTGGTGGTCTTCTCGGTGATCTCCTCCGCGATGTCGAGGTGCCTGCGGTTGCCGACCACCCGGTCGATCTTGCTGAGCGAGACCAGCGGGTCCTCCAGCAGCCCCACCTTCTGCTTGATCCGGAGGATGCGAAGGATCGATTCCTCCAGGCGGGCCTCGGTCAGCTCGCCGCTGAGGACGGCGTTCTTGACCGCGTTCCACGCGATGTGGAGCCGGAAGGGGAACAGAAGCTGGTCCACGCCCGCCTTCAGCGCGAGGATCGGCACGCGGTCGTCGCCGTACTTGGTGCGGACGCCTTCCATGTTGAGGGCGTCGGACACGATCAGACCGTCGAAGCCCAGCTCCTCGCGGAGGATGCCGGTCAGGATCGGCCGCGAGAGCGTGGCCGGGTCGTTGCTCGGGTCCAGCGCGGGGACCTGGATGTGCGCGGTCATGATCGAGTCGACCCCGGCGGCGATGGCCGCCCGGAACGGCGGGGCGTCCAGCCGGTTCCACTCCTCACGTGTGTGCGTGATGAGGGGGAGGGCGGTGTGGCTGTCGGTGCCGGTGTCGCCGTGGCCCGGGAAGTGCTTCACACAGGACGAGACGCCCGCACTCTGGTAGCCGCTGACCTGGGCGGCGACCATCCCGGAGGCCGCTTGCGGGTCGGAGCCGTACGAGCGGATGCCGATGACCGGGTTGAGCGGGTTGATGTTGACGTCCGCGACCGGGCCGTAGTTCTGGTAGACGCCGGTGGCGGCCAGTTCGAGGCCCGAGATGCGGGCCGCCGTCTTGGCGTCGCCGCGGGAGCCGCCGGCGCCCATCGCCATCGCGCCGGGGAACTGCGTCGCGGGCGGGCCGAGCCGGGTGACGATGCTGCCGTGCTCCTGGTCGATGGAGAGCAGCACCGGCACGGGGGAGTGCTGGGCGAGCGCGGCGGTCTGGATGGCGTTGGACATCTCGCCGAGCTGGCGGGGGTTCACGATGTTCCGTGCCCAGCCGAAGTAGATGATGCCGCCCAGGTGGTACTTGGCGACCAGCTCCGTGGCGTTGCGTACCTGAAGGAGGTTCAGGTTGTCGTCGACGTCGCGCTGGGCCGGGTCGGTGGCCGAACTGCCGAAGACATAGGTGGAGAAGAGCTGGCCGACCTTCTCGTCGAGGGTCATGCGGGAAATGATCCGCTTCAGCGGTCGGTCGCTGATCGCGCGCTGCTGTGGGGTGCGCGCCGCGAAGGCCGGCGCGGCGCCGGCGGTGACGGCTGCTGTCGCGACCGCGGTCGCGGCGAGCAGAGTGCGTCTGGAAACGTGCTGGTTGTGCATGTGGGGTGCTCCTTCCAGCCTTGCAGACAAGGGAGTTGAAGGAAATGTCCAAGGATGCCGGGACGGGTCTGAAAGTAACTGTCAGGGAGCGGGGAGGGCAATAAGACTCGCACGGAAAAAACACGAGGTCATCGGCGTTGCAACACGTGAAACGTGGACGTTGTGAAAATTGTGGAGGTCGTGAAGATGCGGTGGTGTGGACCTGTCGGGCAATGGTTTGGACCAATGGATCGGAGGGGGTCAGCCGAGTGAAAAGTCCGGATCCGAAGAGGCCCGAGGAGTGAGAGAACGCTCGGGGAGCGAGGACGCCGGGAGAGCGCCGGGGACTGTCGGGGGCACAGGCGCAGGGGATCGCGGCGGAGCGCCGGGGGCGAGAACGCCCGGGAAGTGCCGGCGCGTACCGGCACGTGCGGGAAGCGCGGGAAGTGAGAGAGAGAAGACCGCCACCCGGACCGTCGGGGGGAGACAGTCCGGGGGCGGAGTGCCGCCGACCGCGGGGCGGCTGGAGAGGGAGCGCCGGCGATCCGCCGCAGGCGGAATCCGGCACCGCACCGGGAACTCGGCCGACAGGGCAGCCTGGTAGACGGGAGTTCAGGAGGCGGGGTTCCGGAGAACGCCCGGCATCGGGAAATCGGCGCGAGAAGGCGACGGGACCGTCGCGCTACGCCGCCTCGACGGGGCCGCCCGCCGATCCCAGGCGCAGGAAGTGCTCCTGAAGGGTCGTCACCGTCGCCGTGATCGCCGGACGTCTGGCCGCACCCGTCCGCCACAGCGCGTACAGCCGCCGTCTGGGCACCGGGTCCAGCCGCACCGCCACCACTCCGGCCGGCAGGGGGCCGCGCCCCAGCCGGGGGATCAGGGCGATGCCCAGACCCGCTGCCACCAGGGCGAGTTGGGTGTGGTTCTCCTCCGCCTGATGGGCCAGATCCGGCTCGCAGCCCGCCGCCCGCAGCGTACGGATCAGCCAGTCGTGGCAGACCGTCCCCGGCGGCTGGCAGATCCAGCGCTCGCCCGTCAGCTCCTCCCGCCGCACCGATCCGCGCGTCGCCAGCGGATGGTTCTCAGGCACCAGCAGATCGCACAGATCGTCGCCGATGACCGCCTGCTCCACCCCTTCCGGCGCGGGCAGCGGTGCGATGTCCCAGTCGTGGGCGACCGCGAGATCGGTCGTGCCGCGGGACACCTGATCGATCGAGAGGTGCGGATCGACCTCCGTCAGCCGCGCGTCCAGCCCCGGATGCAGCCGCCCCAGCTCGGCGAGGACGCCCGGCAGCAGCCCGCGCGCCGCCGAGGCGAACGCGGCGATCGTGAGCCGCCCGGTCGGCTGCCCCCGCCGCTCCTCCAGCACGGTCTCCGCGCGTTCGACGATCGTCAGCAACTCTTGCGCGGTCGCGGCGAGGTGGTGCGCCTCCTCGGTGAGGGCGACGCCCCGTCCCCGACGTTCGAGCAGGGTCGTACGCGTCTCCCGCTCCAACTTGGTGATCTGCTGCGATACGGCGGACGGGGTGTATCCCAGGGCGGTCGCCGCCGCGGCGACCGAGCCGTGGACGGCGACCGCGTGCAGCGCCCGCAGTCGTCCCAGATCGAGCATCCCGACCCCCTCCGGCCCGACCGCGGCGCGTTCCGGCGCGGGCATCGATTCGTAAGCAATACTCAACCCAACTATAAAGAAGCCTGCGCTGGTGCTACATGGTCGGGTCGGGTGATCCTCACTCCATGCGTCCAGGACACATCGCTCTCGCCGTTCTCGTCACCGCGGTGCTGGGAGTGAACTTCGTCGTCATCGACATCGGCCTCGGCCACTTCCCGCCGCTGCTCTTCTCCGCCCTCCGCTTCCTGGTCGCCGCACTTCCCGCGATCTTCTTCGTGAGACGCCCCGCGGTCGCCTGGAAGTGGATCGTGGGGGTCGGTTGCGCGCTCGGGGTGGCCAAGTTCGGCCTCCTCTTCGTCGGCATGGACCAAGGAATGCCGCCCGGACTCTCGTCGCTGGTGCTCCAGATCCAGGCAGTCTTCACGGCCTTGATCGCCGCGGTCGTCCTGGCCGAACGCCCCGGTGGGCTCCGGGTGGCCGGCATGGGAGTCGCACTGGCGGGCATCGCGCTGGCCGCGATCGACGAAGGCGCCTCGGGGCCGTTGTCCGCGTTCCTGCTCGTCATCGCCGCCGCGGCCTGCTGGGGTGTCTCGAACGTCCTGACCCGTATGGCGTCACCGCCCGACGCCTTCGCCTTCATGATCTGGGTCTCGACCGTTCCGGTGCTCCCGCTGCTCGGGCTCTCCCTGATCTTCGAGGGCCCGCGGGCCGATCTGGAGGCGCTGCGCTCCCTCGACTGGACCGGCGTCGGGACCATCGTGTGCGTGGCCTGGGCCGCGACCGTCTTCGGCTTCGGCGCCTGGGGGTATCTGCTGCGCCGCTACCCCGCGTCCTCCGTCGCGCCGTTCTCGCTGCTCGTCCCGGTCTTCGGGATGTCATCGGCTGCGCTGCTTCTGGACGAGTCCGTGAGCCCGCTGCGGTGGGGCGCGGCGGTGCTGCTGGTCGGCGGGGTCGCGCTCACCTCGCTGTCACGAACGGTTTCTCCGGGTGCGCCCGGTGCCCCCGCCCCGCCGCCGGCGCACCCGTCAGGACCGCGGCCCGCGGACGCCGTCGCATCCAGTACGGCCAAGTCCCCGCGGTGAGGGGCCGACGCACTCGGCGACTTCTGACCGGGCGGCACGTCGGGCGTCGTGGCCGGCACTTCGGGAGCCGAGAAGGAGAGCCTTCAACCGGGTGTTCCTTCCCGGAGCGACAGCCGCCAGTCCTGGCCGACCAGATCCACCCCGTACGAGCGATGCGGTTTCTCCGCGACGAGTGTGAACCCGGCCCGCTGGTACAGCCTGCGGGCTCCGGCGAGTACGTCATTGGTCCAGAGCACGAGTTCCCGGTACCCGCCAGTCGAGCCCGGAGGACCCCCGAACCCGCACTAGACGAGTGCCCGCGCCCCTTGCGGCAGCAAGCAACCCGCACCCGACAAGCCCCCACACTCCTTGCGGCAGCAAGCAACCCGCACCCGACAAGTGCCCGCACCACTCGCGGCAGCGGGCAACCCGCACCCGACAAGTGCCCGCACCACGTGTGCCTGCCTGGCCCCGAGGGACTCGAGTTTCGCAACTCCGGCAAGCCCCGGGGGTGGGCCGTTCTTGTCCGCCTCTGGGAGGGGGTGTGCAGGGTCGTCCCCGCAGGGGATCGGCGGCAAAACCCGGGCTCCCGTACAAGACACCTGTACGCCGCCGACCCCGAGGAGTCGAGCCCGGAGGACCCCCGAACCCGAACCGAACAAGCCCTCACGCCCCTTGCGGCAGCAAGCAACCCGCACCGAACAAGTCCCCGCACCACCCGCAGCCGCAGGCAACCCGCACCGAACAAGTCCCCGCACCACCCGCAGCCGCAGGCAACCCGCACCGAACAAGTCCCCGCACCACCTGCAGCCGCAGGCAACCCGCACGCAACAAGTCCCCGCACCACTTGCGCCCGCAGGCACCCCGCACCGAACAACCCCCCGCACCACTCGCAGTCCCGAAAGTGACGCGTCCTCCCTGACATAGACACCGGGGCCGCACGCCGTCTGACAGATGTAGGCGTTCACCGGTCGCGGTGATCGCGAGGACCAATCTGGGGGATTCATGAGGACCAAGCGGCTCGTCACCGTGGGGGCGATGGCGTTTGTGGTGGCGGCGGGGGCCGGAACGGCCATCGCCGTCGACAGAGCGCCCGCACCGGCCCAGACCCAGCCGGGCGCCATCGTCGGCGTCTCCGCGCCGTCGGCCGCGGTCAAGACCCCCAGCGCCTCCGTCGCCACCCGGCCGCGCGTCGTCAAGGCCGACCAGCCCGTAGGGATCGGACGGGACGGCGCACGCATGGCCCTCCTCGTCGAGGGCAGGCAGAACTACGTCGTGGCCTACGACGACGCGAGCTTCGCCGAAAGCCTCAAGCAGGCCAAGGCCCCCGGATACGTCGGCGACTCCATCCGCCGGAACAGCCTGAGCGCCGGCGTCGCCACCGAGGGCAAGGACGTCCTGTTCACCGGGGCCTGGCGCACGGACACCACACCCGAACGGCTGACCATCAAGGTCGGGACGGGTCCCGAGCGATCCGCCGCGATGCTGCGGCTGCCCGGAAAGCCCGGCTGGGGGACGTACTACCTTGACGCCGCCGGCTCGGGCCCCCTGACGAAGTCGGTCCGGATCACCGCTTACTCGGCCCACGGGAAGGTACTCGCGAAGCTGACGGTGGATCCCGTCCAGTCCTGATCGACATATCCCGTTGACCGTGGACCCCCTGGGCGCACAGCGGCCGCTGACAGAGGACCCTGATTGAAGACGAGCGCCGAGGCGGAGTTCCGGGCATTCGTGGTCAGCCGCTGGCCGCGAATGCTCCGGACCGCCCGCCTTCTGACCGGACATCACCATGACGCGGAGGACCTGGTGCAGGCGAGCCTGGCCAAGGCGTACGTGCGATGGGAGCGCGTCCAGGGCACGGACGACCCCGACGCCTACGTCTGGCGCATCATGATCAACGCCAATGTGGACCGGTTGCGGAGGCGGCGCGCACGGGAGTGGCTGACCACCCGCTTCCCCGAAACGGCCGCACCCGACCGTACGGACGGCATCGCCGAGCGCAGTGTGCTCGCGGAGGCTCTTCACCGGCTTCCTCCCAGACAGCGTGCGGTGATCGTCCTGCGGTATCTGGAGGACCGCAGCGAATCGGATGTGGCCCGGATACTGGGTACCCGCGTGGGAACGGTCCGCAGCCATGTGGCCCGCGCACTGCGCAAGCTGCGCGACCAGCCCGGCATGAGGGACGCGGGCCGGGGCGGGGAGACGGGTGGGGGAACGGGCCGTGTGTGCACGACGCCGAGCGCGGGCGGACCGAGATCCGAGGAGGTCCGGCGATGACCGGAGCCGAGCGCCCAGAGCACACCGGTGGCTCCGGCGGAGCCTCCGGCTCCGACGGGCGCGGCACAACCCCTTGGACTGGTGATGACCGATCCGGCATCGGCACCGACGAAGGGCTCTCCCGCGCGCTGCGCCGCGAGGCGGACCTTTACCCGGTCGGCCGGGTCCCGGTCGAAGAGGTGGTACGCCGTGGCCGGGCCGCGCGCCGCCGCCGTACCGTCGCGGGGTCGGGCGTCACCGTCGTGCTCGCGGCACTCGTCTGTCTGGTCGCGTACGTCTCGTACTTCACCGCGCCGGGCCCCGACGGGGAAGCGCCTCCGGCTTCGCCGACGACGGCTGTGCCGCGCCCTGTTCCCTCCGTCTCCCCGGAACCGGGGAGCACGCGGATCGTGGAGTCGTACGAGGTGGTCGATATCGGAGGGGGTGTCCGGATCGCGCTGCTGCCGGAGGGGCGGCAGAACTTCGTCTACGGCGAGGGCGACCTGCTGGCCGATATCGACGAGGCACGGCGGAGAGGCGGCGGCGACAGCATCAGGCCGGAGAGCCTCAGCGCCGGCTCCGGCTCCGAATGGGAGCTCGTCGTCGGAGCGTTCCGTACGAGAACGGCGCCCGCGGTGATCGTGGTGCGTACGGCCGACGGCAAGGAGCACCGGGCCGGGATCTTGCGCCTGCGCGGGGACAGCGGCTGGGGGGTCTACCACGCCTTCGTCGGCGACGGCTGGAAGGACTTCAGCGTCACGGCGTACGCGGCGGACGGGCGCGTCCTGGTATCGGGGGACTTCCCCGCGGTGGAAGGTGGGCCTCCGCGGAACTAACCGCCCGCGGTCCCGCGATCCTCCGTGCGTCGGGTGTGCTGTATCCGTCATCAAGGCTCCTTCGGGAATCCGGGAGATCCGGGGAATTCGGGGGATGCAGTGGGCTCGGCCGGCCCGGACAGCGTCCGTCCGGGCCGGGTCCCTCGACGTCCGGGCCCGTGATCTCACTGTAGGGACACCGGCTGCCGGCCCCGGAGTTGTCCACAGGCGGCCGGAAGTGGGTTGTCCACAGGAATCCTCACGTGTCCGACCTCGGCGGTAGCGTCTGGGCATGTCCAATCTGGCAGTGCTCGAAGGCGTCCTGGAGCGGATCACCTACGCCAACGAGGAGAACGGGTACACCGTCGCCCGGGTCGACACCGGCCGCGGCTCCGGAGACCTCCTCACGGTGGTCGGCTCGTTGCTCGGCGCGCAGCCGGGCGAGTCCCTGCGTATGGAAGGCCGCTGGGGCTCCCACCCCCAGTTCGGCAAGCAGTTCACGGTCGAGAACTACACGACGGTCCTTCCGGCCACGATCCAGGGCATACGGCGCTATCTCGGCTCCGGTCTGATCAAGGGCATCGGCCCCCGGATCGCCGAGCGGATCGTCGACCACTTCGGCATCGACACCCTCGACGTCATCGAGCAGGAGCCGAAGAGACTCATCGAGGTCCCCGGCCTCGGCCCGAAGCGGACGAAGCTGATCGGCGCGGCCTGGGAGGAACAGAAGGCCATCAAGGAGGTCATGGTCTTCCTCCAGGGTGTCGGCGTCTCCACCTCCATCGCGGTCCGTATCTACAAGAAGTACGAGAACGCCTCGATCTCGGTCGTGAAGAACCAGCCCTACCGCCTGGCGGCCGATGTGTGGGGCATCGGTTTCCTCACCGCGGACAGGATCGCCCAGGCGGTCGGCATACCCCACGACAGCCCGGAGCGGGTCAAGGCGGGCCTTCAGTACGCCCTGTCGCAATCCACGGACCAGGGACACTGCTTCCTGCCCGAGGAACAGCTGATCGCCGACGCCGTGAAGCTCCTCCAGGTGGACACCGGCCTGGTCATCGAGTGTCTGGCCGAGCTGGCGGAGGACGAGGAGGGAGTCGTACGGGAGCGGGTTCCGGCGCCCGACGGAGGGGAGGCGCTCACGGCTGTCTATCTCGTGCCGTTCCACCGGGCGGAGATATCTCTCGCCGCCCAGCTGGCCCGGCTGTCGCGGGCCCCCGACGACAGGCTGCCCGCCTTCCAGGACGTCGACTGGGGCAAGGCGCTGGCCTGGCTCGCGGAGCGCACGGGCGCCGAACTGGCCCCCGAGCAGGAGGCCGCGGTCCGGCTCGCCCTGACCAGCCGGGTCGCCGTGCTGACGGGCGGACCGGGGTGCGGGAAGTCCTTCACGGTGCGTTCGGTGGTCGAGTTGGCCAGGGCCAAGAAGGCCAAGGTCGTGCTCGCCGCCCCCACCGGCCGCGCGGCCAAGCGGCTCTCCGAACTGACCGGGGCCGAGGCGTCGACCGTGCACCGCCTGCTGGAGCTGAGGCCCGGCGGTGACGCCGCGTACGACCGCGACCGGCCGCTGGACGCGGATCTCGTCGTGGTGGACGAGGCGTCCATGCTCGATCTGCTGCTGGCCAACAAGCTGGTCAAGGCGGTCGCCCCCGGCGCGCATCTGCTGCTGGTGGGCGATGTGGACCAATTGCCGAGTGTGGGGGCGGGCGAGGTGCTGCGCGATCTCCTCGCCGACAGCAGTCCGGTGCCGAGCGTCCGGCTGACCCGGATCTTCCGGCAGGCCCAGCAGTCCGGCGTCGTCACCAACGCGCACCGGATCAACTCCGGCCAACAGCCCATTACGACGGGCCTCGCCGACTTCTTTCTCTTCGTGGAGGACGAGACGGAGGACGCGGGACGGCTCACCGTGGAAGTAGCTGCGAAGAGAATTCCGGCCAAGTTCGGTCTCGACCCACGCAGAGATGTGCAGGTCCTTGCTCCGATGCACCGGGGTCCGGCGGGTGCCGGCACCCTCAACGGCCTGCTCCAGCAGGCGATTACCCCCGCACGGCCCGATGTGGCCGAGAAGCGTTTCGGCGGCCGTGTTTTCCGCGTCGGCGACAAGGTCACCCAGATCCGCAACAACTATGAGAAGGGAAAGAACGGCGTCTTCAACGGCACGGTCGGCGTGGTCACCTCCCTTCACCTGGACGATCAGCGTCTGACCGTGCTGACGGACGAGGACGAGGAGGTGCCGTACGACTTCGACGAACTGGACGAACTGGCCCATGCGTATGCAGTGACCATTCATCGTTCGCAGGGCAGTGAGTACCCGGCGGTGGTGATCCCGGTCACGACCGGAGCGTGGATGATGCTCCAGCGGAATCTTCTGTACACGGCAGTCACCCGGGCCAAGAAACTTGTGGTTCTCGTCGGTTCGCGGAAGGCGATAGGGCAGGCGGTGCGCACGGTTTCCGCAGGCAGACGCTTCACGGCGCTGGATCACCGGCTCGCCGGAGGGTGACGCGGAGCGGCTCGCCCGGCCGGATGAGCCGCCCTTCCCACGGGGTGGGAAATGACACCCCGACTTCCGGAATCGGGGCGAACGGGGCAGGATGAGCAGGTTGGCGGCACTCAGTGCCTCCAATGGGCCCAATGGTCGACCCCGAGTGCACTCTCATGCGCCAAATGGGGGATGGTAGAGACAGTCAGGGCACCTCGAAGAAGAGGCACTACGTCGGTGAGGGATGACGTGAGCGACAACTCTGTAGTACTGCGGTACGCGGACGGCGAGTACACCTACCCGGTGGTCGAGAGCACCGTCGGCGACAAGGGCTTCGACATCGGAAAGCTCCGAGCCCAAACCGGGCTCGTGACCTTGGACAGCGGCTACGGCAACACGGCCGCCTACAAATCCGCGATCACCTACCTCGACGGCGAGAAGGGGATTCTCCGCTACCGCGGCTACCCCATCGAGCAGCTCGCGGAGCGTTCCACCTTCGCCGAGGTGGCCTATCTGCTCATCAACGGAGAGCTTCCGACGGTCGACGAGCTGGCGGCCTTCAAGGGCGAGATCACCCACCACACCCTGCTCCACGAGGACGTCAAGCGGTTCTTCGACGGCTTCCCCCGTGACGCGCACCCCATGGCCATGCTGTCCTCCGTGGTCAGCGCGCTCTCCACGTTCTACCAGGACAGCCACAACCCGTTCGACGACAATCAGCGTCACCTCTCCACGATCCGGCTGCTCGCCAAGCTGCCCACGATCGCGGCGTACGCGTACAAGAAGTCGATCGGTCACCCGTTCGTCTACCCGCGCAACGACCTCGGGTACGTCGAGAACTTCCTGCGCATGACCTTCTCGGTCCCCGCGCAGGAGTACGACCTGGACCCGGTCGTCGTCTCGGCGCTCGACAAGCTGCTCATCCTGCACGCGGACCACGAGCAGAACTGTTCGACCTCCACCGTGCGCCTGGTGGGCTCCTCGCAGGCGAACATGTTCGCCTCGATCTCGGCCGGCATCTCCGCCCTCTGGGGCCCGCTGCACGGCGGTGCCAACCAGTCGGTGCTGGAGATGCTGGAGGGCATCCAGGCGACCGGCGGCGACGTCGACACCTTCATCCGCAAGGTGAAGAACAAGGAAGACGGCGTGAAGCTCATGGGCTTCGGGCACCGCGTCTACAAGAACTTCGACCCCCGGGCGAAGATCATCAAGGCGGCGGCGCACGATGTCCTCTCGGCGCTCGGCAAGTCCGACGAACTGCTCGACATCGCCCTGACGCTGGAAGAGCACGCGCTGGCCGACGACTACTTCGTCGAGCGCAAGCTCTACCCGAACGTCGACTTCTACACCGGTCTGATCTACCGGGCCATGGGCTTCCCGACCGAGATGTTCACCGTGCTCTTCGCGCTCGGCCGCCTGCCCGGCTGGATCGCCCAGTGGCACGAGATGATCAAGGAGCCGGGATCTCGCATCGGCCGTCCGCGCCAGATCTACACGGGTGAGGTCCTGCGCGACTTCGTGCCGGTCGAGGCCCGCTGACCGTTCCCGCGAGGCCCGGCGCGACGCCGGACGGCGGATTGTCACGTCCGACGGCGAAGGAGCCCCACAGCAAAGCGGAAAGCGCCCCACCGCCGATCCCCCCACGGGTCGGCGAGCGGGGCGCTTCCCATATCCCCGGAGCGGATTCCCCCCACGGGATCCGGCCGGGTGTCTGCAACCGCAGAAGCTCACGCGGTCTGCCGGGGTACGTACGCACGGGAGGGCCGCTCAAAGCTCCCCGGGCACGTGCCCCGGCCAACGCTTGCCTGAGATGTCCCCCAAGACATCCCGCGAACGTCCCCCAAGACGTTCCTGGCATCGTCCATTTAGACCCGCGAGAGGCCCCGATGGTTACCCCTCAATATCTGTGATCTAGGTCTCTTTGTGAAGGTCTTGTGCGTCACATGTAGCCACACACCGAGACGGAATCGCCGGTCCCCTGTCCCCGCAAAGGCGGACGAAAAGACCACCTCAAATTCGATGATCATGGGGTTGATCAGCATGGATGTCATCCGAGCCCATGTGGCGGCCCGGTAGCCGAAAATCGCGAAAATATTCCGTTCGATCATGCCGGGCGTCCACCGTGCGAGACGGGATCGCATCCGCCGTGGCACCGGCCCGCTCCGTACGGAGCGGGCGCACCCGCTTCGATCACGGCGTCCGTTTCCGAGTCGTGCCCAAGCCGTGCCCGAATTGCGTCCGTGGCGGCTGTGTCCCGGCGTACGCCTGTGCCCGCGAAGCGTCACCGGGGTCGATGCCTCCGTCGCCGCGAGGCGGCTCGGTGCGCCCCTCCTGGGCCCTCCGGGGGTCGGAACGCCCCCTCCTGGACCCTCCGGGGGTCGGAAGGTCCAGAACGACGCCCGCCGATTCTCGGCCCCGCGGACGGCCTTGCGGGCCCTGGCGGTATGGAGCGCCGGGAGCCATGGCTCGTGCGGAGGGCGGACGCGGTACGGCATCGCGGGTGCGTCCCGTGCGTGGTGCCCGTCGCCGTCGAGGCGCGCGGTGTCGCGCCCGCCCTCCGCTCGGGTTGTGAAACCGGGATGCCGGGTGGGGAGGCGGAGGGGCACCTTCGGCCCCGGTCGGCGGACCGGGGCCGAGGTGTCGGTGTCGTCGCCGGGCCCGCGTCGGAGACCGGTGCGGGCGGCGGGGCTCAGGCCGGGCCGACCAGTTCGTATCCGGCCTCGTCTACCGCGTCGCGGACGGCGGACTCGTCGAGCGGGGCCTCGGACGACACGGTGACGAGACCGGTGGCGGCCACGGCCCTCACCGAGGAGACGCCCGCCAGCGCGGAGATCTCCTTGGAGATGGCGCCCTCGCAGTGGCCGCAGGTCATTCCCGCGACCTTGTAGACGGTGGTGACGGAACCCTCGGTCTGGACATCGGCCGCGTCTGTGCCGCACGTGCTGCCACCGCAGCAGCTGGAGGCGGAAGCGGTCTCGGTGATCTCGATCTCGGACTTCGCGGTCATGTCGTTCTCCTCGTAGGGCATGGGGCAGCATTCATCGCATTCCAGACATGCCACGGGTTGTGGAGGCTGCCGGGCCTGCGCTGCTCACCATACTATACCCCTAGGGGGTATTGATGGAGCTGGGGGAATCCGACTGCGCCGAGATGCGGGCGCATGTGCCCTTCCCGTGCTCGGGGAAGAGCGGCTCCAGATACCGGAACATGGCCCTCTTGATCTCCGCGGCGTACGCCTCCCGCTCCGCGCCCTCGTGGGTGAGGGCCAGGTCGAGGCCGGCCTTGAAGATGGCGAAGGCCGTGTTGGCGATGAGGGAGAGTTCGAGAGGGGTGGAGTCGGGGAGATCGCCCCCGAGGATCTCTTCGAGGCGGGTGAGCAGTCCCGTGTGGATCGCCTCGAACTCCTGGGCGACCTGGCCGGGTGCGTCCGGGCTCTGGATCAGTACGGCGAGGGCGGGGTTCTCGTAGTTGAACGCGAAGAGCGGATCGAGGACCGCGTCGAGCAGTGCGTCGAGGGGGAGGTCGAGGCCGACGGCGACGAGGGCCGTGCCGTGCGACTCGCTCCACCTTTCGAGCAGGCGACCGCCGAGCTCGATGGCGATGGCTTCCTTGTTCGGGAAGTACTGGTAAAGGGTGCCGGGGGAGACGCCCGCCTCGCGGGCGATGGCGTTGGTACTGGCCGCGGTGTAGCCGGTGGAGCAGAAGACGGACGCGGCGGCTTCCAGGAGCTGGGCGATGCGGCGCTCGCCGCGGGCCTGGCGACGGCGCGGCCTGGCGTGCGCGATTCCCGCCTCGGGTTCCGTGCCTTCCGCCTGCCCTGTTCCTTCCGCCGGCCCCGCTCCTTCCCCCGGCTCTGTCTCTGCTGGTTCTGCCTCTTCCGCTCGGCCCGTTCCCGTTTCGGGGTCCGTTCCTTTCCCTGCTCCTCCGTTCCCTGCTTCTCCGTGCCCGGGTTCCTCTTCGGTGGTGGCTCCGCGGGCCGCGGCCGGCGCTCGGTGAGTGGCGGCCGACCGGGTGGGGGCGACCCCGGCCGTCCCGGTGGCGGCTTCGGCGGGCGTGGCGGGGGCGGGGGCCGGGAGTTCCTGCTTTCCGGGTGCCTGCTTCCCGGTCCTCGGTGGCTTCGGACCCGAATCCGTCCGCTCGCGCCTTGTCGGCTCCGGCACTGAAATCCCCAGCTTCCTGGTGCGGTTGACAAATGCGAGTGGTCGCTCGCATTCTAGATTAATGCGAGCGATCGCTCGTGTTTGCCGATGTCTTGGCGATCGATATACCCATGCTGCCTGCTCGCAAGTCCGGACATGAGCATGGGTCACGGTGAAGGGGACACCGCACTATGTCCGAAGTCAACAGCCCACCTCCGGCAGGGAGCCCGTCCCGTGCCGGGGACGCGCCGCGGGTGGGGGGATGGACGCGATTCGTCACCGCCCGCCCGCGCCTCGCGCTGCTGGCAGCCCTGATCATCACGACTCTCGCCGTATTCGCCGGCAGCGGAGTCGCCGACCGTATGGGCAGCGGCGGCTGGGAGGATCCGGCCGCCGAGTCGACCTATGCGACCGAGGCTCTGGAGCGTGAGTTCCCCGCATCCCAGCCGAATCTGCTCCTACTTGTCCAGAGCGGCGAGGAGGGTGTGGACAGCCCGGCGGTCGCGGCCGAGGGACGCCGACTGGCGGAGCGGCTCGCCGCCGAGAAGGGCGTCACGGGCGTCGGGTCGTACTGGCAGACCCCGTCCCCGGCGCTGCGCTCGGAGGACGGCGGCGAAGCCCTGATCGTGGCCCGCGTTCTGGGCGATGAGAAGGCCAGGGCCGAGACCCTTGAGCGGATGGCGCCCGACTTCCGGGGGCAGCAGGGCGCGGTGGAGGTCTCGCTCGGCGGCCCCGTCGCCGTCGCGCACGAGATGACGACGACCATTCAGGAAGACCTGCTGCGGGCCGAGCTGATCGCCCTGCCGGTGACGCTTGTCCTGCTGATCCTGGTCTTCGGCAGCGTGGTCGCCGCGGTCCTGCCGCTCGGCGTCGGCATCGTCGCCATCCTGGGGACGAACGCGGTCCTGCGAGGCATCACCGAATTCGCGGAGGTCTCGGTCTTCGCACAGAACCTCACCACCGCCCTGGGGCTCGGACTCGCCATCGACTACGCCCTGTTCATCGTGCGCAGATTCCGGGAGGAACTGGAAGCAGGGGCCGAGGTGCGGGACGCGGTGGGCACGACCCTGCGCACCGCGGGGCGCACGGTGGTGTTCTCCGCTCTGACCGTGGCCGTGTCCCTGGCCGCGATGTTGGTCTTCCCTCAGTACTTCCTGCGCTCCTTCGCCTACGCGGGAATCGCGGTGGTCCTCCTCGCCGCCGCTGCCGCGCTGATTCTCCTGCCGGCCGCGCTCATGCTGCTGGGCCATCGGATCAACGCGC
Source organism: Streptomyces sp. NPDC004838 (assembly GCF_053600955.1). Lineage (NCBI taxonomy): Bacteria > Bacillati > Actinomycetota > Actinomycetes > Kitasatosporales > Streptomycetaceae > Streptomyces > Streptomyces sp. NPDC004838. Next base: position 225,511 of record NZ_JBSGAW010000010.1, read on the forward strand.
TGGACATACGCACTCTCTTCAGGCGCGGGCGCAAGCGGGCGCCAGGCGACGGCCGCGCCGAGGCCGCGTCGTCGACGAAGGCCGGTGCGGCGGGGGAGGGCGACACCGGCAGCAGCCCCGAAGGGGCCCGCGAGAAGGGTGCGGGCTGGGCCCGGCTCGCGGATCTGGTGATGTGCCGCGCCCCGCTGTTCGCCTTCACCACCGTGGCCGCTCTGGTGCTGCTGGGCCTGCCCTTCCTCGGCGTCAAGTTCGGTACGCCCGACGACCGCCAACTGCCGTCGACCGCCCAGTCCCATGTGGTCCAGCAGCACATCCGGGACGGTTTCCCCGGCAGCCCGGACGGTGGCGTCGAGGTGTTCGCCGAGGACAGGGAGGGGGCCCGTACGACACCCGCGGAGTACGCCGAGTACCGCGACCGGATCGCGGCGATTCCGGGGGTGATGCGGGTGGACGGGCCGATCACCGCGGACGGCGTCGCCTACTTCACGGTGCAGCCCGAGGGGGAGGCGGTGGGCGAGGGCGCTCAGCGCCTGGTGCACGACATCCGTGAGATATCGGCGCCGTTCGAGACCTCGGTGACGGGCCGGGCGGCGGTCCTGGAGGACTCCAAGGCCGCGATCGGGGCCGGGCTGCCACTGGCGCTCGGGATCATCATCGTGGTGACTCTGCTGCTCGTCTTCCTGCTCACCGGCAGCGTGATGATCCCCATCCAGGCCGTGGTGCTCAACGGCCTGAGCCTGACGGCCATGTTCGGTGCGATGGTCTGGATCTTCCAGGACGGCAATCTCTCCGGGCTGCTGGGCTTCACCGCGACCGGGGACATCGAGACCAATCTGCCCGTGCTGATGTTCTGCGTCGCCTTCGGGCTCTCGATGGATTACGGCGTCTTCCTGCTCTCCCGGATCAAGGAGGAGTACGACCGTACGCACGACCACGACCAGGCGGTGCGGTTCGGGCTCCAGCGCACCGGCGGGCTGATCACCGCGGCTGCTCTGATTCTCGCGGTGGTGATGGTGGCCATAGGCACCTCACGGGTGACCAACACCAAGATGCTGGGTCTCGGCATCGCGCTGGCCGTGCTGATGGACGCCATGGTGGTGCGCGGTCTGCTGGTGCCGTCGGTGATGAAGCTGATGGGCAGGTGGACCTGGTGGGCGCCTGGTCCGCTGCGCCGGTTCCATGAGCGATTCGGGCTGAGTGAGGGGGAGATACCCGCCGGCGTGCCTGCCGCCGCACACCTCGCTCATTCCGCCCACTCGGCGGATCACGACTCCGGTCCGGGGGTCGGCTCCGGGCCGGGCGGGGGATCCGGGTCGCGCGACAAGGTCGCCGCGGGGCGTGAGCCGCGGGCCTGAGAAAGCCGACGGCGACGAGCCCCGTTCCAGGCCAGGGCCCCGTCGCCGCAGTGAGCGGACCGCGAACCGGGGAAAGAGGCGGCGAGGAACGCCGGATGGTGCATTCCGTCTTCGAGCTGGGCGACACCCTCGTCCGCGAGGTGATGGTGCCGCGCACCGACCTGATCTGCATC
>NZ_JBSGAW010000011.1:0-217792 GCF_053600955.1 Streptomyces sp. NPDC004838
AGGCCCTGTCTTCATGCACAGCCACGACAGAATCACCCGCCCCGAGGGCCACTTTCGATCACACCGCACTCAAGATCGATAGGACAACGTCTTCTTACGTACCTCTCGACGACACCTTGCGGCTCCGGACCGTACGACCCCGGCCCCGCCGGGTTCTCGTCCACATGGCCCGGGGGCTGGACCTGGGCGTGTTTCCGGGAGCGCCCGGATGACCGTCGACGGGCTCACCGTCCCCGTACCCGACATCCTCACCGCCGACTGCGCCCACTGCGGTCGCCCCACCCTCGCCCCCGTACCCCTTCGCTGGGCCGAACGCTCGCTTCACTACGCATGTCCCCACTGCGCCCCCCTCCTCACCCCAGGCCCCACCCCCGACGACGAAACACCGCCTGCCCCTGAGCCCCCGCGTGCGACAGACTCGGACGTATGAGACTCTTCGCCGCCGTGCTGCCGCCCGCCGACGCCCTCGCCGAACTCGGTGTCGCCGTGGACCGGTTGAGGGAGATGGAGGGCGCGGACCGGCTGCGTTGGACCGGGCGGGGCGGGTGGCACTACACGCTCGCGTTCATGGGGGAGGTCGACGAGAGACTCCTGCCGGAGCTGACGGAGCGGCTCGGGAGGGCGGCGCGGCGGAGTGAGGCGTTCGGGCTTCGGATCCACGGGGGCGGGCACTTCGCGAACCGGGCGCTGTGGGCCGGGGCAGCGGGTGGGTTCGACGAGATGAGGCTGCTCGCGGAGCGGGCGGACGCGGCGGCGCGGCGGAGCGGGATCGCGATGGAGGAGCACCGGCGCTACGCCGCGCATCTCACGGTCGCCCGCAACCGTACGCACGCGTCCCTGCGGCCGTACGCCGAGGAGCTGGACCGCTTCGAGGGCACGCCCTGGGAGGTGGCCGAACTGGCGCTGGTGCGCAGCAATCTGCCGGTGAGCGGGGTCAAGGGGGAAGAGCCCCGGTACGAAACGGTCGGAACGTGGGCCCTGGGCGCGGGCTCCGCCGAACGGCGGAGTTAGGCGCGAGTCGGGCGCGAGACGGGCGCTTCGCCCACCGTTCCGGACGGCCTCGGCAGCGGCTGCCGACGGCGTTCGGCGTGATCCGCCGGGACCAGGACCGGGGCTCGGACCGGGGCCGGTATCAGGTCTGGGGCTGGGCGGGTGAAGGTGCCGGGCAGGGCGGCTCTGCGCACCGTGAACCCGAGCCGGGAACGATAGAGATGAGCAGGTCCGGATTCTCCGTGCGCGACAGGTCAGACCTCCCCTGACCAGCTGTCCCACATGATCATTCAAAGGACCGATATGCATTCACTTCCCTTCCGGCGGCGGCGTGGTGCCGCCGTCGTCTCGGGTCTGCTCGCGGCGGTGACGGCTTTCGCCGCCTGGGCGATGCCCGCCGCCACCGCCACCGCCCAAGAGGGTCGGATCAAGGGCTGGGGCGCCAACGACAACTACCAGCTCGGCGGCACCCTCACCGGCGCGAAGTACAAGCCCGTGACCATTCCCGGAGCCACGGGCAGCGACATCGACAGCCTGGCCGCCGGTTACTACCACAGCCTCTCGCTGCTCTCCAACGGGACGGTGGAGAGCTGGGGGCGCAACGCCGAGGGCCAGCTCGGCATCGGGAACACCGCCGCCCAGGAGCAGGCGTCCACCGTCACCGGGCTCCGCGGCGTGGTCGCGGTCGCCGCCGGTCAGCAGCACAGCCTGGCGCTGCTCGCCGACGGCACGGTACGCGCCTGGGGGCTCAACACCTCGGGTCAGCTCGGCGACAACACCACCGCCAACCGCACCACCCCGGTCACCGTCTCCGGCCTGACCAATGTGGAGGCCATCGCCGCCGGAGCCTTCCACAGCATCGCCGTGCTCTCCGACGGCACCGTCAAGACCTGGGGTTCCAACGGCAACGGCCAGCTCGGCGACGGCACCGTGGCCACCCGCACCACCCCGGTCACCGCGACGGGCCTCGCCAACGTCCGCAGCGTCGCGGGCGGCTACGCCCACAGCCTCGCCCGTCTGGCCGACGGCACGGTCTGGTCCTGGGGCCGCAACTCCGAAGGCCAGCTCGGCGACAACACGACCACCCAGCGCCTCACGGCGGTCAAGGCCGACAACATCGCCACCGCTCGGGAGATCAGCGCCGGCGTCTACCACAGCGTCGCCCGGCTCGCGGACGGCACCGTGAAGAACTGGGGCTACAACGCGCAGGGCCAGCTCGGCGACGGCACCACCACCAACCGCACCACCGCCATCACCCTGGACGGCGCGGCCAATATCCGCGCCATCTCCGCCGGCGGCTACCACACCCTGGTCCTCGACCGGGACGGCAAGGTGAGCACGGTCGGCTACAACAACAACGGCCAGCTCGGCGATGGCACGGCCACCAACCGCAGCACCCTCGCCACCCCCGTGAACAGTCTCAGCAGCGTGTCGCTGATCGCGGGCGGCGGCGAATTCAGCCTCGCGGGCTGACGTCCTCGGCGCATCGATCACGCGCGGCGCATCGATCACGCGCGGCACATCGATCGTGCGGGGCGGGCTTCGTGTGGGGCGGGCATACGGTCTCCGGCCAGGGAGACCGGAGCCCGCCCCGCACGCCGTTCCGGGCTCATCCGCCGGATCACCATGACTATTCGTACCGGACCGGGCGGTCGGATGGGCGGTCGGATGATCGGAGCGAGGCATGGCATAGCCTCGTGGTGTGAAAACAAAGACCAGGAACCGGATCATGGCCGGTGTGCTTCTACTGATGTTCGCGATCATCGCGGTGGCTTCCGTGGCCGGTCTGTAGCCAAACCGACCGACCACGGCGCCTCAGCCGTCGGGGCTCACCGGCGGCCGACCGGGCGTACGGCCGCCGTCCCGCCCCTGTCTCACCAGGCGAACGCCTCGGGCGACGGACCCGTCCCGGGGAAGATCTCCTCCAGCGAGGCGAGCAGTTCCTCGCTCAGCTTCAGCTTGACCGCGCGCAGGGCGCTCGCCAGCTGGTCCGCCGTACGGGGCCCGACGATCGGCCCGGTGACCCCCGGCCGGGTCAGCAGCCAGGCGAGCGCGACCTCGCCGGGTTCCAGCCCGTGCTTGTCCAGCAGATCCTCGTACGACTGGATCCGCTCCCGCACGCCCGCCTGGGCCAGCGTCTGCCCGGCGAGCCCGGCCGCGCGGCGCGTGCCCTGGTTCTCCTTCTTCAGTACCCCGCCGAGGAGCCCGCCGTGCAGGGGAGACCAGGCGATGACCCCGAGTCCGTACTCCTGGGCGGCGGGGATGATCTCCATCTCGGCGCGCCGCTCGAACATGTTGTACAGACACTGCTCGCTGACCAGTCCGTACGAGCCCCTCCGCCGGGCGGCCTCGTTGGCCTGGGCGATCTTCCAGCCGGGGAAGTTGGACGATCCCGCGTAGAGGATCTTGCCCTGCTGGATCAGGGTGTCGATCGCCTGCCAGATCTCCTCGAACGGAGTGTTTCGGTCGACGTGATGAAACTGGTACAGATCGATGTAGTCGGTGCCGAGCCGTCTCAGGCTCGCCTCGACCGCGCGGCGGATGTTGAGCGCGGAGAGCTTGTCGTGGTTGGGCCACGGGTCGCCGACGGCCATGTTCCCGTACACCTTGGTGCCGAGCACGACCTTGTCCCGCCGGTCGCCTCCCTTGGCGAACCAGCTGCCGATGATCGATTCCGTACGGCCCTTGTTCTCGCCCCAGCCGTAGACGTTGGCCGTGTCGACGAAGTTGACCCCCGCCTCCAGCGCGCTGTCCATGATCGCGTGGCTTTCGGCCTCGGTGGTGTGGGGACCGAAGTTCATCGTCCCCAGGACGAGACGGCTGACCTTGAGTCCGGTGCGTCCGAGCTGTGTGTATTCCATGAATCCGTAGCCAACGCCTCAAAGCAACCTCAAAGCAAGGTTTGTGGCAAGCGGGTCGCGATGAGCGATCGTAGCGCGGGATAACTTCCTTGATGCGGCACATGTCATGCGGCGGATGTAGAAGATCATGAAATTGGGGCCCCTGCGTCCGGCACGGGGATGACAAGGTGACATCCTCGTACTCCACCGGGTCACTTACGGCCGTGGTGGTTGACGCGCGCGGCCGGTGACAACAACCTGGTTCCGGCCGCGCCAACGGGACCTGCTTCCCCGGTGATCCGCACACGCGCCGGGCAGCCGCCGCCATCACACGACCACGAAAGCAGCCAGGAAGCAGCGATGCCACAGATCTCCGTCGTCGTGCCGTGCTTCAACGAGAGGGAGGTGATCGAGACTTTTCACACCGAGCTGGTCGCCGCGCTCGATCCGACCGGGGAGACCTTCGAGATCTGCTACGTCGACGACGGCAGCAGCGACGGCACCCGCGACCGGCTGCGAGCGCTCTGCTCCGCCGGATCCCCGGCGCGCTACACGTCTTTCAGCCGCAACTTCGGCAAGGAGTCGGCCATGCTCGCGGGGCTGCGCATGTCCCGTGGCGAGGTGGTGGTCCTCATGGACGCCGACCTCCAGCACCCGCCGACGCTGATCCCCAGGATGCTGGAACTGCAGAAGCAGGGCTACGACCAGGTCATCGCCCAGCGCGACCGGGCCGGCGAGGGCATGGTGCGGACCGCGCTCAGCCAGGCGTACTACCGGCTGGTGCGCCGCTTCATGGACGTCGAAGTCATCGACGGCGCGGGCGACTTCCGTCTGCTGTCGCGGCGCGCGGTGAACGCGCTGCTGACCCTGCCGGAGAGTAATCGGTTCTCCAAGGGCCTGTTCTCCTGGATCGGGTTCGACACCGTCAGCTTCACGTACGAGAACGTGCAGCGCGCGGCCGGCCAGTCCAAGTGGGGCGGCCGACGGCTCCTCAACTACGGCATCGACGGGCTGCTCTCCTTCAACAGCCGCCCGCTGCGGCTGGCCATCCACACCGGGCTCTGGCTGGTGCTCTCCGCGCTGGCGTACGCCTTCTGGATCGTCCTGAACGTCCTCGTGAACGGGGTCGACACCCCCGGATACGCGACCCTCATCACCGCCATGGTCGGCCTGGGCGGCATACAGATCGCGACGCTCGGTGTGATCGGGGAGTACGTGGGGCGCATCTACCACGAGTCAAAACGCAGGCCGCACTACGTGATCCGGGAGACGGACGAGACCACCATGCCCACGCCCAACAACACCGTCGCCGCCGCGACCGGTCTGCGGGAAGGGCGGCGGTGACGTGACGGTCGACGTGTCCGACGCCAACGCAGGTGACAGCAAGTCAGGTATGAGCAGGTCAGGCGAGAACAAGCCAGGTATGAACAAGTCGGGTACGAGCAATTCGGTTACGAGCAAGTCGGATGTCGGGCAATCAGATGACAGCACATCAGATGACATAAAGTCAGGAATCGGTGGACCGGGCGGCGGCGACGCCGGGCCCCGGTCCCCGCGGCGGGGCCGGTTCGCCGCTCTGCTCTCCCTCTGGCCCTTCGCCCTCGCGCTGCTGCCGCTCGGACTGCTCGCCAGGGCGATCTGGTTCGGCCGGCACGTCCGGCCGAGCGCCGACGAGTGGTGCTTCCTGCCGCAGGTCCGCGAGGACGGCATCTGGGGCCTGGTCAGCACGTTCTACCTCACCGACAACGGCCGCCTCGCCAACGGGATCCTCGTCGGCGCCTATACGAAGTTCCCGGTCGGCGGACATCAGTGGTACGGCCTCGTCAGCGGCGTCCTGATGCTGGGTCTGCTGTGGGCCGTCACCGCCCAACTGCTGCGCCGAACCGGCCAGCGGGTCCCGCGCGGCGTACCGCTGCTGGTCGCGTCCATGATCGCCGCGGTGTTCCTGTTCGCCACGCCCAACACGTACAAGACGTTCTACTGGCCCGCCGCCTCCGTCTCCCACACCCTCGCGCCGGTCCTCGCCGTCGCCGCGGCGATTCCGCTGATGCGGGCACACGGCAGGCGGGGGCGGATCACCGCGCTGGTGGTCGTGGTCCTCGCGGGCGTCTTCATGGGCACCCTCTCCGAGGAGGCGTCCGTCGTCGCCCTCGTGGTGCTCGCCGGAGTCGTGCTGTTCGCCCGGTGGATCTTCGTCGAGCGCGTACGCCGCTACGCGCGGATCTGGTCGCTGGCGGGCATGGCCGGGATCGCCGTCGGCACGATCATCCTGATGACCTCTCCGGGCTCCCGCAACCGCCGGACCCGGTACGACGCCGAGAGCGTCTCCATGCTCGCCCCCGAGTCCCTGATGGGCTCGCTGCGCGGCTATGCGCACATCCTGGAGACCGTCTTCACCACCTGGCAGTACGCGGGGGCCGTCGCCGCGGGTGTGCTGCTCGGCCTGCTCGCCAAGGGCACGGCCGGCCGCGAACGGGTCCTCCTCCCGGCACGCCCGGCGCTGCTGCTGCCGCTGGGCGCGGCGGCGTTCCTCGTCTCCGGCTATCTGTGCACGGTCATCACCTACCCCGTCTTCGGCAAGGCGGTCGTGACGACGGAACGCACCTGGAACGACTACCTGTTGATGTACGTCCTGCTGCTGGTGGCCGCGGGCGCGTTCCTGGGCCGCTGGCTGCGGCTGCGTACGGCTGCCGCAGGGCCGCGGACCCAGGCAACGGCAGGGGCCGAGGCGCAGGCGGCGGCAGGGACCCAGGTGCAGGCAGGGGCGCGGACAGGCCGGTCCGGGGCGCGGGGCGCGGTGCTCGTGCGCCTCACCGCCGTGGGCGCCGCCGCCGTCTGCGCCCTCACCGTCGCGGGCCTCACGCTCCCCCTGCTCTCGCTGGCGCAGGACATGCGCGTACGGGCCGAGAAGTGGGACCGCCAGGACGCCTACCTCCGCGAGGGCGCGGCGCGCGGCGAGACGGTCATGCCGTACACGCCCACGAAGGTCGGGCGCATGCTGGAACCGTTCGGCGCGAAGGGGACCAAGCCGTGGCCCGCGCAGTGCGTCGCCGAGTACTACCGGCTGGACCGGGTGACGTACGCGCCGAAGCTGGTGCCGTAGGCGGACGGGCGGACGGGCGGACGGGCGGACGGGCGGACGGGCGGACGGGCAGACGGGCCGGGCGGTCGCGCGGGCGCGACCGGATGAGCGGCGGGCCGGGCTGCTGTGGATCTCGCCGCAGCCCGGTCCGTGGGCCCCTCCCGTACCGTCGGAGCCGTCCGGCCAGGGCCGGCCACGGGCGGACGGCTCCGCCCGGACCTCCGTCACCGAGCCGATCGGGAGGTTCGCCCGCGAGGAGTGGCAGGCTTGGGGCATGCGTTCGCTTCCGTACGTCACCGGTGCCGCCGCCCTCTTCCTCCTGCTCGCAGCCGCTTCACCCGCCGTGGCCGGGGAGCGGGACGCCGACTTCACGATCAAGGACCCGAGGATCAAGGAGTCCAGCGGTCTCGCGGCCAGCCGGGTCCACCCGGGGGTCTACTGGACGCACAACGACCAGGACGAGCCGCGCGTCTTCGCGGTCGACTCGACGACCGGGGAGACCGTCGCCACCGTGACCCTGCGCGGTGTGGGCAAGCCGCGGGACATGGAGGCGATCTCCATCGGCCCCGACGGGAGGATCTACGTCGGCGACATCGGCGACAACCTCAACGGCAGCTGGAGCCACGTCTGGATCTACGCCTTCCCCGAGCCCAAGACGCTGGGGGACATGACCGTACGGGCGACGCAGTACACGGTGAAGTACGCGGACGGGCCGAGGAACGCCGAGGCGCTGATGGTCCACCCAACGACCGGCCGGGCCTACATCGCGTCCAAGAACGAGGAGGGCGGCGGACTGTACGAGGGTCCGGCGAAGCTCACCGCCTCCGGCACGAACACTTTCCGGCGGGTGGGCGAGGTGCCGTGGGTGACGGACGGCGCGTTCTCGCCCGACGGGACGCGGCTGGTGCTGCGCTCGTACTTCTCCGCCCGCGTCTATGAGTGGGAGAACGGCCGCCTCGGCGCGGACGAGCGGGTGAGGGCTCCCATCCAGGGGCAGTCGGAGTCCGTCACGTACACGGCCGACGGCAAGGCCGTGATGTTCGGGTCCGAGGGCGAGCGGAGCGAGGTGCGCCGGGTCGCCGTCGAAGGCGGCGGCGAGGACGGCAAGTCGCCCTCCGGGGAGGGTGGTTCCGTGGCCGGGGCGGGCGGCGGCGACGGTGACCGGAGCAATTTCACCTACGGGGTGATCGTGCTGGCGGGGGCCACCGCGCTGGTCCTCGGCGTCAAAAGGCTGCTGCGCCGGGGGTGACGCGCCGCCGTCCCGCTCCGCCGTCTGCCCGTTCGGTGGGAGGCCCAGCGGGCTGAGGCAGTGGCCATGCGAGCGGTCCATGGGTCCGGCCCCTTCGTATCATCGGATGTGCGGTGCAACTTTTCTCCTCCGTCACGAGTCTCTGTGCTGTACGTCCTGCCCGCATGGCTTGAAAGGTCCCCGTGCACAAGAGTCTTGTCACCGCCGGAACCGGTGGTGCGATGTCCGTCGTCGTCCTCGGCAGCCTGCTGGCCGCCGGCCCTCAGGCGGCAGCCGCCGAGGCCACCTGCTCGACCAACGTCTACAAGCGGACGTTCTACAAGAACACGTCGTTCTCCGGCTCCCCGGTGAAGGCCGCTTGCGACGCCGCCATCAGCGAGAGCTGGTCCGGCAGCCCGGTTTCCGGCGTGCCGTCGAACAACTTCGGTGTCCGCTGGTCGGTGACCCGCGACTTCGGCTCCGGTGGCCCCTTCACCTTCACCGTCTCCGCCACCGACGGGGTCCGCGTCTACCTGGACGGTGCCCGCAAGATCGACCTGTGGAAGGGCACCGGTGACGCCGCCCGCTCCAAGAGCGTCAACCTCACCGTTCCCTCCGGCAAGCACACCCTGCGCGTCGACTATGTGAACTGGACCGGCGCCGCGAAGGTCAAGTTCACCTATGCGCCAAGGACATCGGCCGCGTACGACAGGGTGAAGCCGCTCACTCCCACCGGCGTCAAGACCGCCTACAACACCACGACACGCAAGACGACCGTCTCCTGGTCCGCCAACAAGGAGATGGACCTGGCGAGCTACTCCCTCTACCGGCGGCCCGTCAGCTCCGGCACCTGGACGAGGGTCGCCACGACCACCGCCCGCAGTCACACCGACCCCCTCGTCAACCCCGACGACCGCACGCCCTACTACTACGAGGTCCGCGCCTCGGACAAGGCGGGCAGGGTGTCGACGGGCAGCGCGGACACCATCGTCCGTCCCCTGCCCGTCGTGACCTCACTGACCGGCGCCTATGACAAGGCGACCGGCAAGGTCACCCTGAAGTGGCCCCTCAACACCGAGCCGCACTTCAACCGCTACACGGTCCTGAGCAACGACAAGGTGGACGGCTCCTACGTCTGGGTTCCGCTCGGCACCACCAAGGGCAACACCTGGACCACCGGCCCCGTCGTCTCCGACGGCGAGACCCGCCACTACCGCGTCCTCGTCACCAACGACGGCGGCACCACCACCTACAACCCGCGCTGGCTCGATGCCACCGCGGACAATGAGTTCTGGCTCGCCGTCCCCGACGGTATCGCTCCCGCGTACGCCCCCGACCTGACCCTGGGCTCGTGCGCGAGCGGAGTCCAGGCGACAGCGGTCGACTACACGCCGTCCCCGATCCGCGACTTCACCGGCTTCGCGATCGAACGCCGTGTGGCGGGGGCGGAAACCTGGTCCGTCGTCCTGCACCGGACCTTCGATCCGCGCCTCGACACCGCCACGGCCACCGTGTGCGACCCGCTGCCCGCCGACGGGCGCACCTATGAGTACAGGGCCCGTACGTATGACGCGGCCGTGAACTACTCGCCGTACAGCGAGATCCGCGCCGTGACCGTGCCGGCCCGCTGACCGCCGCGCGGAACGCGAGGCAGGGCGCACGGCGGTTACGTGCCGCCGGGACCGGCTGATCCGCAGGCGCAACCCGAGGCCGCCGGCGCGGGCTCTGGCTGCGGCTGTGCCGTCGCCGCGGGCTCGGCGCTCTCCTCCTGCCCGGCGCAGCACGCGTCGCCGCCGGAGAGGGGGCTCTTTCCGAGCTGGTCGGCGTCGGCCTTGACGACGTAGACCTCCCACGGCTCCTTGCCGGGGCCGGTCACCCACACCTTGTCCTGGAGCGCGTAGCAGCAGGAGGTGTCGTTCTCCTCGAAGGTGGCGAGCCCGGCGTCCTTGAGGCGGGTGGTGGCGGCGGTGACCTCCTCGGTGGAGGCGACCTCGACGCCGAGATGGTCCAGGCGGGTGGCCTGCCCCGGCTCGCCCTCGATGAGGACGAGCTTGAGCGGCGGGGTGGTGAGGGCGAAGTTCGCGTATCCGGGACGGCGCTTGGCGGGCTCGACGCCGAAGAGCTTGGAGTAGAAGGCCACCGACCCTTCGAGGTCGGCGACGTTGAGCGCGAGCTGCACACGGGACATGGCGGTCTCCCTGATCAGGTTGAATCGATATCTGTCGATGCAACCTTGCGCCTTGAATCGAAAAACGTCAACATAGAAGCATGTCGAAACAAGAGTTTGTGGTGCTCGGCCAGGACGGCGCCGACGGATGCTGTCCGGGGCTGCTGACCGCGCCGCTGGACGAGGACCAGGCCCAGACGCTGGCCAAGGTGTTCAAGGCGCTGGGCGATCCGGTGCGGCTGAGGCTGCTGTCGATGATCGCCTCCCGCGCGGGCGGGGAAGTCTGCGTCTGCGACCTCACCCCGGCCTTCGACCTGTCCCAGCCGACGGTCTCCCACCACCTCAAGCTGCTGAAACAGGCCGGACTGATCGACTCCGAGCGGCGCGGGACGTGGGTGTACTACCGGCTGCTGCCGCAGATGACCGACCGCCTCGCCGAGATCCTCACCCGCCCCGCCGACGCGCCGCTTCCGCAGTCCGCGTCGGCCGGGACCGCCTCGTGAGCACCGGCACTGGTACCGGCACCGGCACTGGTGCTGGTACCGACACCGCCGCACCGGCCGGGACGGTGGCCGCCCGGCTGTCGTTCCTGGACCGGTTCCTCGCGGTGTGGATCGTCCTGGCGATGGCCGCCGGTCTCGGGCTCGGCCGCCTCGTTCCCGGCCTCGGTGACGCGCTCGCGAAGGTCACCGTCACCGGCGTCTCGCTGCCGATCGCGCTCGGCCTGCTCGTGATGATGTACCCGGTGCTCGCCAAGGTCCGCTACGACCGCCTGGACACCGTCACCCGCGATCGGCGGCTGCTCATTCCCTCCCTGGTCCTGAACTGGATCGCCGGCCCGGCCCTGATGTTCGCCCTCGCCTGGCTCTTCCTGCCGGACCTGCCCGAGTACCGCACCGGTCTGATCATCGTCGGCCTCGCCCGCTGCATCGCCATGGTCATCATCTGGAACGACCTCGCCTGCGGCGACCGCGAAGCCGCCGCCGTTCTCGTGGCTCTGAACTCCGTGTTCCAGGTCTTCGCGTTCAGCCTGCTGGGCTGGTTCTACCTGAGCGTGCTACCCGGCTGGCTCGGTCTGGAGCAGACCGCGCTCGACGTGTCCGTGTGGGAGATCGCCCGCAGTGTGCTGATCTTCCTCGGCATCCCGCTGCTGGCCGGGTTCCTCACCCGCCGCCTGGGCGAGAAGACACGCGGCCGCGACTGGTACGAGACGAAGCTGATCCCCAGGATCGGCCCGTTCGCCCTGTACGGGCTGCTGTTCACCATCGTCGTCCTCTTCGCCCTCCAGGGTGACGCCATCACCTCCAAGCCGCTGGACGTCGCCCGGATCGCGCTGCCCCTGCTGGTGTACTTCGCCGTGATGTGGGCCGGGTCCATGGCCGTCGGCCGCGCGGCCGGGCTGGACTACCCGAAGGCCACCACGCTCGCGTTCACCGCCGCGGGCAACAACTTCGAACTCGCCATCGCGGTCGCCATCGCCACCTTCGGCGCCACCTCCGGCCAGGCCCTCGCCGGAGTCGTCGGCCCCCTCATCGAGGTCCCCGTCCTGATCGGCCTGGTCTACGTCGCCCTGGCCGCCCGCCGCTTCTTCCCCTCCTTCCCCCAGCCCGCCCCGGCGGCCGGACCGGCCGTCGCCCCGGAGGATTCCGCCCGTGTCTGAGTCCAAGCCGTCCGTGCTGTTCGTGTGCGTCCACAACGCCGGACGCTCGCAGATGGCCGCCGCCTTCCTCACCCACCTCTCCGAGGGCCGGGTCGAGGTCCGCTCCGCCGGGTCCGCGCCGGCCGACACCGTCAACCCGGCCGCCGTGCGGGCGATGGCGGAGGTCGGCATCGACATGTCCGCCCAGACGCCGAAGGAGCTGACCGCCGAGGCCGTGCGGACGTCCGACGTGGTGATCACCATGGGCTGCGGCGACACCTGTCCCGTCTTCCCCGGCAAGACCTACCTCGACTGGAAGCTCGACGACCCGGCGGGGCGGGGTGTCGACGCGGTTCGGCCGATCCGGGACGAGATCGAGCGGCGCATCCGCACACTGCTGGCCGAACTCCTGCCGGGTGAGGAGCCCCGGTAAGACCGACCGATCTCACCGGGATTTCCCGTACCTCGCCTCCTCACATCCTTGGACCACGAGCCGCCGTGCGGGCCCCGGCTTCGAGGGCGACCGCACGGCGACCGTACGGCGACCGCACGGCGGCGGACCGGCCGTGCGACCGGGGGGCCAGCCTTGTTGTGGACCGGCCGGGCTGTTCCGCCGCACGCGGCGTGGGGGCACCTCCCGGGCCGCCAGGCCCAGGGGGAGTACTGGTCGCCGCACACGGCGGTCACCGCACGCCCGCCCGGCAGGACTCGGAGAACGAGCGGCCCTACGCGCCGGGGGCCCCGGACTTACCGGCTCCGTCGGTCTCGCGGGCCCCTCCGGCCTCCTCGGCCACTCTGGTCTCCTCGGCCCCTCCGGCCTCGCGCTTCCGCCCCCGCCCGCGCGCCCGTGTCCGTGCCCGTTGCCTCTCCCGCTCCCGCTCCCGTACCAGCACCTCCAGCCCGTCCACCAGCCGCCGCAGCCCGAACTCGAAGTGGTCGAAGTCCTGGTCGAACGTGTCCTCGGCGAGAGCCGCCATCATCGGGTACGACCCGCTCAGCATCGCCTTCGTGAGGAAGGGCTCCTGCGCTTTCCAGAAGTCGTCGTGGCTGAGGCCGGACTCGTGCGCGGCCGCTTCCGCGTCGGATTCCATTCGTACGATGCCGCTGACGAGACTCTGCGTGGCGACGATCACCGAGATCACCTCGGCATCGCCGAGCCCCATGCCCCTGAGCCCGGTGAGGGCGGCTTCGAGGGACCGGAGCGTACTGGGACCCAGCACGCTCCGGGCCTGGTTGACCCTGAGCATCCAGGGATGCTTCCGGTAGAGGTCGAGATAGCCGCGCGCGAGTGAGTCGACGGCCTCGCGCCAGTCGATCACCTCGTCGGGGGCGGGCGGCTCCCACGGGCCCGGATCGCTGACCCGGTCCAGCATCAGGTAGAGCAGCTCGGCCTTACCGGGGACGTACCGGTAGAGGCTCATCGTGCCGGTGCCCAGCTCGGTGGAGAGACGGCGCATCGAGACCGCGTCCAGTCCCGCCGTGTCGGCGACGTCGATGGCGGCCTGCACGATCCGGTCGAGCGTCAGGCCCGGCTTGGGGCCGCGACTCGGGCGTTCGCCCGTACCCCACATCAGCTCCAGGCTGCGGGTGATATCGCCGCTGCCATCCGCGTCGTTCGTCATGACCCCAGCCTATTCGTCGCGTTCCGGCTCTCCGAAAACACCCTGGACAGGAATTGGGTACGATGTACTCTCTTGTGGGTACACTGTACGCGATTCTGTGTCCGTCCGGGATCCCCCGGAGCCGAGAACCCTGGAGACCACGTGGATGAGTACGCCGTACAGGCCGAGGGCCTGGAGAAGCGGTACGGGGAGAAGCGCGCCCTTGACGGCTTCGACCTGGCCGTCCGCCGGGGCACCGTGCACGGCCTGCTCGGGCCGAACGGCGCGGGCAAGACCACCGCCGTGCGCGTCCTTTCGACCCTGCTCCGGTTCGACGGGGGCCGGGCGCGGGTGGCCGGGCTGGACGTGGCGCGCGAGCCTCGCCGCGTACGCGGCCGGATCGGCCTCACCGGCCAGTACGCGGCCGTGGACGAGGTGATGACGGGCCGGCAGAACCTGGAGATGTTCGGCCGTCTCTTCCACCTCGGCGGGCGGCGGGCCGCACAGCGGGCCGCCGAGCTGCTGGAGCGGTTCGACCTGGTGGAGGCCGCCGACAAGGGCGTCGGCGACTACAGCGGCGGCATGCGCCGCCGTCTCGACCTCGCCTCCTCGATGATCCTCACGCCCGACGTCCTCTTTCTGGACGAGCCGACGACCGGACTCGACCCGCGGGGCCGCGGCGAGGTGTGGACGGCGGTACGGGACCTGGTGGCGGGCGGCACGACGGTCCTGCTCACCACCCAGTATCTGGAGGAGGCCGACCAGCTCGCCTCCCGTATCACGGTCATCGACCACGGCCGCGCGATCGCCGACGACTCCCCCGACGGGCTGAAGAGCACCGTCGGCGGCGACCGGATCGAGGTCGTCGTCGAGGACGCGGCCGGCCTCGAAGCGGCCTGGAAGGCGGTGGCGCGCGTCGCCGCGAGCGTGCCCGAGATGGACAAGGCCGAGCGCCGGGTCCACGCGCCCGTGAACGACCGGGTGGCCGCGCTCACCGATGTGGCCCGCACCCTCCAGGACGAGGGCGTCGCGGTCGAGGACATCGGGCTGCGCAGGCCGAGCCTGGACGACGTCTTCCTCCGCCTGACCGGACACCGTACGGAGACGAAGGAGAAGGAGAAGGAGGCGAGCAAGGCATGAGCGATCTCGCTCTGCAGAAGGGGAACGCCGGAGCGCCCGTGGCGGACGACCGACCGGACACCGGACCGGAGCGCCGCGCCTACTGGGCGGTGATGGACTGCTGGAACGTCGTACGCCGGGGCCTGACCCACTACCAGCGCCAGCCCGTCAACATCGTCTGGCAGCTCGGCTTCCCGATCCTCTCGGTCCTGCTGTACGCGTACGTGTTCGGCGGCGCGATGAAGCCGCCCGGCGGCGGGGACTACCGCGACTACCTGATGCCCGGCATGTTCGTGATGACGATGACCTTCGGCTTCATGAACACGGCCATCACCGTGGTCTACGACTCCCAGAAGGGGGTCATCGACCGTTTCCGGTCGATGCCGATGGCGCCCTCCGCCGTGGTCTCGGGCCGGGGCGTCACCGATCTCCTCGTCGCGGTCGCGGAACTCACCATCCTCGCGGCGACGGCCGTCGCGACCGGCTGGCGCGTCGGCGGCGGTGTCATGGCCACGGTGGGGGCCTTCGCGCTGCTGATCCTCCTCCGGTTCAGCCTGATCTGGGTCGGCGTCTGGCTCGGCCTGATGATCCCCACCCCGGACGCCGCCGGCGGCCTCTACGCGGTGGTCTTCCCGCTCACGATGATCTCCAGCATCTTCGTGCCCCCGTCCACGATGCCGGACTGGCTGGGCGCGGTCGCGGCCTGGAACCCGATCTCGTCCACGGCGACGGCGGCCCGTGATCTGTTCGGCAACCCGGTCGCGAGCGACGGAAGCTGGATCCAGGAGAACGCGATCCTGATGGCGGTGGTCTGGCCCCTGGTGGTGACGGCGATCTTCCTGCCGCTGGCGGTCCGCCGCTTCCAGCGGCTGAGCCGGTGAGATGTGACCGCGTGGCGTAGGGTCTGAGGTTCCGGGGGGAACCTCAGACCCTTGCCGGCTTCACGGACGTCGTGCACGACGTCGTGCACGGACGTCGTGCCAGGAAGACGAACTCCCTTCCCGGACGGTCGGGCGCGTCGCGGATCTCCTCGACCACGTAGCCGTGTGCGACCAGGTCCCGCTCGACTTCCTCGAGTTCTCGGAAGCGCAACGTCGAATCCGACGTCAGCACCTGTCCGTCCGCCGCGAACCCGTAGGTCCAGCGGAATGTCACCAGGGGCAAGCTCACGTCGATCAGCTGGACCCAGGTCTCGACGGAGCCGACGCCGGGGATCTCCGTCACGCGGTAGGAGCTCTCGCGGGTCCACTCTTCCCAGGCGCGTCCGGCCGGGTCGCGGGTCTCGAAGACCAGACGCCCGCCGGGCCGTAGCGCTTCGTAGGATCCCCGCAGCGTCGCCTGCCACGTATGAGGGTCGGCGATTGCCTGGGCGACGTTCCCCGTCATCGTCGCGAGGTCGACTCGCAGCGGTGGGAGGTCTGTCGCGTCACCGCGGATCCAGCGCACTCGCTCGCTACCCGGCTTCGTCCGGGCGACGTCGATGGACGCCAGGGCGGGATCGACGCCGACGACCTCGATCCCACGGTCGGCCAGAAGGAGTGCGAACACCCCTGTGCCGCAGCCGATGTCCAGCACTCGGTGTGTCCCGAACTCTTCCGCGATCCGCAGGTATGCGTCGAGATCGCTGCGGTCGGGGTCGAGCGGATCGTAGATCGCGGCGAGCCGTGGATGCGCGAAGCAGTCGTCAGCCATGCGGCCGAACGTATGCGGGGCCGGGCCCGAACAGCCACCGGGTTTCGCCCGTGGTGGCGAATCCCGAGCGACTCGGCACATGTGCCGGTGCTGTATCGGCGCTCTTCGAAATGGCGCTCTTCGCCGACGGCTTCGAGGCGTGCTGTGAGAGTGGCCGGCGGAATCCGGACGTCTTGGCGGTCGACGAGGTCGCGCCATTCCTTTTGGGGAGCCATTCCGTGCGCGTTGCAGGTCCGGAGCCTGCCGCAGATTATCCTTTTTTATGAATGCGTTTTTCCTGGCCGACGCGAGGGCGGAGCCGTTAACTTCAAGTAGCGGAGTTCGTCTGCGGTTTGGGGGGCCGGGTGGGTGGCGGTGAAGCCGTGGGTGTTCACGAAAAATGGCGTCAGATCAATTCTGTAAATGCGATACGCAGTTCAAAGGAATCGATATCGTGTCCGTTGCATGAGTCGATGGCGTGGGCCCTTTGAGTGCCAGTGCCGACGTGGCTCTCCGTGGAACGAAAGGGCTGAGCGTGAGAGTAGTAAATAGGGTAATAGGAAAATCGACACGGGTTGTGCGTGCGGTGACGACGGGTCTCCTCGCGTCCGTCGTGCTCTTCACGCCTGGAACGGCTACGGCCGCCGGCGTCGCCGCGTCTCCGCAGGAGGGCGGCACGGTGTACATCGGTGGCCGAGAGGGATACAGCGGCACTGGAATCTTCTCCGTCCACGCGGACACACCGGCGGACCCCGGAAATCCGGGTGAGCCGGAGCTCTGGGCGTACTGCATCGAGCACGATGTGAACCCGCTGACGAAAATCAAGGGCACGGTGGGCGATCTCGGGAGCTATCTCGGAGCCAACCACTTCACCGATCCGGCGATCCAGAGCAAGGTCCTCTGGGTGCTCGCCCACAGCTATCCCGCCCTGAGCCTCGAAGAGTTCGGAACCGCGGCAGGAGTGCCCGGGATCGCACGCAATGACGCGATCGAGGCGACGCAGTACGCGATCTGGCGATACACCGATCTCGACTTCGACGCGGCCTGGTCATGGGAGAACGCCGACTCGGAAGCCGCCTACTGGCACCTCCTCGAGGGTGCGAACGCGAGCACCGGGACGACGGCGGCCACGACCACGATCTCGATCTCCGCGCCGACCACTCCGCAGGAAGCCGGAACGATCGTCGGCCCGTTCGTCGTGACGACCAATCAGCCCAAGGTGAGCGTCTCCGTCGACCCCGCGGCGACGCTGACCGATGCGAATGGGACCGCTCTCGACCCTGACTCCGTCGTCGACGGCCAGGCCCTGTACCTCGATCTCCGAGGCACGAACAAGTCCGGGACCGCGACGATCAAGGCGACGGCCGCGGGTTCGGCGGTCAACGGCAAGGTCGTCTCGGTTCCCACTACGCCCGGAGGCACGCCCACCACGGCGAACCACGCTCAGTCGATCATCCTCGTGGCGCCGAGCGGAGCCACGACGAGTGCCGAGGCCGTCGCACAGTGGAACGCCGACGATGACGCCGGCACCAGCGGCGGTGGCACCAGCGCCGGCGGGAGCAACGGCACCAGCGGGAGCAACGGCACCAGCGGCGGTGGCAGCAGCACGGGCGGGAGCAACGGCACCAGCGGCGGTGGCGACAGCACCGGAGGGGGCGCGGCGGGTGCCACCACCGGTGGGGCGACTCCGTCCGCCACCCCGAGCGTGTCGGTCTCGCCCACGGGCCGCCCGCTGGCCGAGACCGGCAGCAGCGGCACGGGTGTGATCGCGGGTATCGCCGCCGCGCTCGCGGTGGTCGGTGGCGGCGTCCTGTTCGCCGTCCACCGTCGGCGTTCCGCCCGGCACTGACCCGGCCCGGCACTGACCCAGGCCGTCACTGGCCCAGCCCCGCAGGCCCGCCGCTTCGCACTGCGCGAAGCGGCGGGCCTGTCGCGTGTACGGGACCGGCGGGTCAGCCGGTGTCGCGCGGGACGGCACGGCAGCGGCACGGCGGCAGCGGCATCCGGCCCGAGCTGTCCACGACCTCGAAGTCGCCGACCCGAACGGGGTAGACCTCATAGCTTTCGGTGGGACGCGGCGATGAGTCTTCCAGGCCCGGCGAGTCTCACCACCGTTGTCGACAACACAGGAGGAACACATGGCTCAGCTACTGAGAGTCCAGAACTTCAACGTCTCGAGTGACGGGATCGGTGCCGGTGAGGACCAGACCCTGGAGAGGCCATTCGGTCATGTCGATCCCGAGAGGCTGTTCGCCTGGGCCGGCGCCACGGCGAGCTGGCCCATGCGCGCCGAACCCGGAGGGAGCCGGGGGCTGGACGACTATCTCGTGCGGGACTTCGCCCGCAACATCGGTGCCGAGATCATGGGCCGTAACAAGTTCGGGCCCCAGCGCGGGCCCTGGCTCGACCATGAGTGGCAGGGCTGGTGGGGTGACGAACCCCCGTTCCACACCCCGGTATTCGTCCTGACCCACCACAAGCGTCCTTCGTTCACGCTGTCGGACACCACCTTCCACTTCGTGGACGGCGACCCCGCTACGGTCCTCGAACAGGCCCGGGAGGCGGCGCGGGGCAAGGACGTCCGACTCGGCGGCGGGGCCACCACCATCCGTCAGTTCCTCGACGCCGACCTCGTCGACACCCTGCACGTGGTGGTCTCGCCGGTGAAGCTCGGGTCCGGAGTACGCCTCTGGGAGTCCCCCGACGAGCTGCTCGACCGGTTCCACCTGGAGGTGGTTCCCAGCCCGAGCGGGGTGACGCATCACCTGTTCTGGCGAAAGTGACCGGTCGTCAGGGCCATGCCGCTCCACCTACCGGGGCCGCTCTGAGGCGTGCCGCCGAAGCCGCGCGGAGGCGTGGATCGGTTTCCGCGCGCGCTGTCATCCGTGGGGCGGCGCGTCATTCCTCTTCGTCGCGGACGGTCCACCAGGCCGCGCCGGGGCCCTCGTAGGGAGCGAACCGCCGGGAGACGTACGGGATGTAGACGGTGAGCACGAGCGCGACGGTCACGGCCGCCCAGCCGGTGAGGGTGCCGGTGAGGCAGAGCGCGGTCAGCAGGACCGCGAACGCGAGGGCGAGCAGCAGCTTGGGGGTCTTGGAGGGGTCGTAGCGGGAGGGGCGGGGGGCTGGAGCGACCGTGCGGCCGGGGTCGGTCTGGCGCAGCGGGGCGCGTCGTTCGGGTAGATGGGGGATCCACTCGTGCTCGCCGGTACGTCCCCAGACGATGTGGCCGGCGTCGGTCACCAGGACCGTCGGCATGACCCGGGTCCGCATCCGGTACTCGCTCTGGTGGATCGCGTCCCAGTTCTTCGGCCAGCAGAGCCAGGCGTTCTCGCCGACGAGGTGGGGGATGGAGTGCATGAAGTGGCGCCTGGCGATTTCGTCGCGATGGGAGAACATTCCCTGCATCGGGCCGAAGCGCAGTTCCTCACCGGGCGTTCCGTCGGGTCCGGGCTCGTGCGGCGTGAGCGCGAGATAGGTCCCGTGGACGTCGTTCCAGCGGCCTCGGCTCCCGAGCGGGCGCAGGTCGGACACGGCCGCGTCAACGCGGACGCGTATCGCGCGCACCCTGCCCGCGGCCGCGTCGGTGCCCAGCCGGGTGTACGGGGGCCGGACCGTCCGGCCGAGGAATTCCGACCAGAAGATGACGGCGCAGAGGCAGAGGAATCCCAGGGCGCCGGTGAGCAGCAGGGCGGTGACGACCGGCCCGTCGGGGTCGGTGCCCGGGATGTGGGCGATGCTCAATACCGCCAGAGCGGTGAAGAAGGGTGCCCATATCGCCAGGAAGGTGGATGCGGCGGCTCCCTTCTGCCGGTTGTAGAAGGGCAGTTCGGCCGGGATCGGCGGTGGGCTGTCGGTGTCCGGTGCGGCCGGGACCGGTAGCGGGCCCTGGGGGTCCGGTACGGGTGGCGCGGCGCGTGAGACCAGGGCCCATCCGGCCGCGAGCAGCGCGGCGAGGCCCAGGGGTATCAGGACGCTCCACCGCGGCGCGGGTTCGTACCAGAAGACGGCGGCCATCAGGTAGGCGGTACCGAGCGAGACGAGCGCGGCCCCGCCGAGTCTGTTCGCGCGGTCCGTCGAGCGTGCGCGTTGCTGGGCCAAGGTTCTTCCTCGTGTGGTGTTTTCCGTACGGGACGCGGTTTCGTCGGCCCGGGGACCTGACCTCGGTCCGGGCCTCACTCCTCCTCGTCGCGGAAGGTCGTTCGTTCCTTCCGTCCAAGTCGGCGAAAACCATGAGCTTTCGGTGTCGTTCGACGGACTTCAGTGAACTTCCGGGAATGCTCTCCGCCTGGGGCTTCCGCGCGCAATCCCCGCTGAGCGATGTCTTCGGGGACGCCACCGGCCCATGGCCGGTTCCCGTGGGCGGTACGGGACCGCTCGGCCTCCTCGCGAGCGCCCCGCGTCCGTCGGCTCGAACACTGGCAGGTTCGTAGCCCAGGCCGACCGCGTCGCCATAGGGTCGGCCGCTGTGACGGTCACCTCGGATGCGGTACCGCTCTGGCGGGACCGGCAGTTCGTCCTGCTCGCCTCGGCGCGGATCATCTCGGTTCTGGGCAACGGCTTCGCACGGGTGGCGCTCGGGTTCGCCGTGCTGGCTCTGCCCGGTGCGAGTCCGGGACGGCTGTCGCTGGTGCTGGCCTGCCAGGCGTTGCCTCAGCTGGTGTTCATCCTGGCCGGCGGGGTGATCGCGGACCGTATGTCCCGGGTTCGGCTGATGGCTCTCGCCGACTGGGTCGGGATGGCGGCGTACGGGGGCCTGTCGGTCATGGTCCTGACGGGCCGTGCTCCGCTGGTGGCGATGTGCGCCCTGGCCGTCGTCGCCGGAACGGCGACCGCTCTGTTCTCCCCCGCGATGGACGGTGTGCTGCCGCTCCTGGTGTCGAAGGAGCGACTCCAGCAGGGCAACGCGCTTCTGCGGGTGGGCACCAACATGTCCCTGCTCCTGGGCCTGGCGCTGTCGGGTGTGACGGTCGCGCTGGTCGGAGCGGGCTGGGCGTTGGCGCTGAACGCGTTCTCCTTCGCGGTCAGCGCGGTCTTGGTGCTGCGGCTGCGTGTGGCGGGACGGCCGCCGAAGGCGTCGTCCGGCTGGGCCGATCTGCGGGAGGGGTGGCAGGAGTTCTCCTCCCGGCGGTGGCTGTGGCCTGTGGTCGCGCAGTACGCGGTGGTGGTCGCCGCGTTGAACGCCAACGTCGGAGTACTGGGCCCGCTGGTGGCCGAGGAGCACCTGGGCGGCGCGCGGGCGTGGTCGGTCATCGTGGCGGCGCAGGCGCTGGGCACCATCGCGGGCGCGGGCCTGGCCGCGAGGATCCGGGTGAGACGCCCGGTGCTGGTGGCCGTCCTCGCCACCTTCCCCGCCGCCGTACCGATCGCCCTGCTGGCCTGGCAGGCGCCGGTGTGGTCGATCGCCACGGCCATGTTCTGCTCCGGAATCGCCTCGGACGTCTTCGCCGTGCTCTGGGCGACCACCATCCAGCGCGAGATCCCCGAGGAGGCCCTCTCCCGAGTCAGCTCCTACGAGTGGTTCGGCTCCCTGGCCTTCGCGCCCCTCGGCCTCCTCGCCGCCGGCCCGGTGGCGGACGCCGTCGGTACCGGCCCCGCCCTGGCCGGCTGCGCGCTCCTGATAGTGCTGGCCACCGCGGCGACTCTCCTCTCTTCCTCCGTACGAGGTCTCCGGGCACCGGAAAGCACCGATGCCCTGACCGCGAAAGTCCCGACCGCGAATCCATCCCGTCGCCCTGACCCGGGGCCCGCCACAGGGAGCCGTCCGGCACGCGGGGGCGATACGACCTGACGTCGCCGGGCGTCCGGCGATCTCCGCCGTACGGCAACGGGCGACCGGGAGCCGGCCTGCGCCAGGGCGTGGCGGTCGGCGTCCCCTGCGCCGGCAGACGCGTCGGGCCCGGTATTCGGTGTCAGTAGATGATCGACACGATCTGGCAGGCGGCTTCGGCCAGTTCCCGGTCCCCGTCGATACGGGCGCGGGTCAGGGCGGTGTCCGGCTGGATGCGCCTGGTGCACAGCTGCCACGCGGTCTCCGTGTCCAGAGCGAGGGTCGCGGCGGGCTCCGCGGACGCGGTCTCGGCCAGGGACCACCGGTCCTCGGTGGCGTGGACGGTCCACGTACCGCCTCCCGGACCGTCGATCTCCACCCGGATCCGTGCACCGACGGGCGCGTCGATGTGACGGAGAGTGTGGGGCAGGGCTCTCATGAAGGTGTCCAGGACCACGGTCGTGAGCCGGGGGTCGGGGTCGGTGCCCTGGCCGATGGCGAGGCGGATCTGCTGGCGGTGAGTCCAGAACTCGGTGAGGTCGCGAGCGCTGTCCAGCCACATCGGCGCCGGGTCGACACCGGCCCAGGACACGCCCAGCGAAGGGGAGTCGGGGTCGGCGGCCTCGTAGAAGCGAGTGGCCTGCCCGCCGACCAGGTCGAGTGTGTCCGTCAGCAGGGCGGGGCTCACCCGGCGGAAGGCTTCCACCCATTCCTGGTTGATGCGGTGGATGAACCCCTCCAAGGATTCGCCCGGTGCGAAGGCGGGTCCTTCCGGGTGGCCGTCGCGGTCGCGGGCGAGGCGTCCGTAGAAGTCGCCCAGGATGTGGGCCGCGAGATCCCGCACTGTCCAGCCCGGTACCGCTTCCCTGCCCCAGTCGGCGGGCGCGAGGCGGCGCAGCGTGGACATCAGCGCGGCCTGCTCGGGTGCGAAGAGCGAGCGGGCGTCAATGGGAGCACCGAGCCAGGAAGGGCCTGATACATCATCGGGCTGGGAGTTCATGGTCAAACCCTGCCAACCGGACGCCTGTCTCGCCACCCAATAGCCCATCCACGGTCGCGCCCGTTCGGCTGTCTTCCGAAACCACGATGTGACCGGTCGAAAGGGACGCCGGGCGACGGTCGCCGTCCACCAGGGCGCTCGAAGCACTGGGCAAACGCCACCCAAGCCGTACGAATCTCACGGCCAGAAAGCAGAACGCCTATGCGTCCTGCTCCAGTTCTCCGGGCGCGGCCGCGGGAACGAGGGTTTCGGCATGCGGGGGACAGGCGTAGAGAGTTACGGGGGCGCCGCTGGTGCGCGGGATGTAGCGGACGGGGAGCGCCGCCCGGCTCCACTCTCCGCAGACACAGCACTGCGCACGGAACCCCGGGGACGGTTCTTCGGTGAGCGCGTCGCGGGTCATGCGGACATCCCCACCCTGGTCACGTCGGATCCGTCGAAGGGGAAGGGCACGTCGTACCCCATGGTCGCCGCCACGGCGGCGAGTCGGCGCTGCCGCTGCTGCCGCTGCCGCTCCCACTCGGCTTCCTGTGCGGCGATCCAGTGCCGGAGGTAGGGCGGAATCCGGGGCGGCCTGGGGACGGGCACGGTCCGGGCGAGGACGTGTACGGGCAGCGGGGTGCGGGGCGCGCAGATGACCAGGGACAAGGGTGCGGGGGCGGGTGCGGGGTCGGGCGCGGGTGCGGGTGCGGTCCGCCGGGCAAGGTTCGCGGCGGAGTGCCTGGCGGAGTGCCCGGCGGAGTGCCTGACGAAGTGTTCGGCGGAGTGCCGTCCGGGCCGGGCCCGGCGGGTCAGGGGCAGTTGTGCGAGCACCCATATGAAGGCGCGGGCGATACGATCGCGCATACGTCGGTCAGCTCCTCTGAAGCTGGTTCGGCCAGCCCCGAGGAACCGATTAGGCCCGGTCCCTCGGGGCGTTCTCGTCGTCTCTTCGGGGCTCTCACATGCCCATGGCGGCTTCCCATCGGCCACGGGTCAGATGAACGACCCCGTCCGGTGAGACGCGTGCCTGTGCGCCGTACAGGGGCAGTCCGCCCTCGGCGAGCATCCAGGTCCGGATGCGGTCCACCGTGTCCCACAGGCGCTGCGGGCCGCCCTGGTGGACGGTGGGCGGGTCGGTCCACTCTCCGGTCGCGCGCGCCCATGACCCGTCCGGATGGACCAGATACGCCGTGCGTGTGCGCCCACTGGTCTCGTAGTCGAGTTCGACGCCCGGTGTCGTGACTTCCAGCATGGAACGGACTTCCCACGCGGCCGACACGTCCACCACCGGATAGCGGCCGGTGCCGGTCTCGTCCCCGTCCGCCTCCCTGGCGAGCGCGAACAGCTCGGCGAGCGTGGGCGGGTAGTCGTCGCCGGACCGGGTGAGCATGAACCCGGCCCGGTCCCTTTCGATCCTCCCGACCACATCACCACTCGCCTGCATCCACCCTGTGAGAATCACGGAGGTCCGGGCCAGTGTGGTGACGAGCCGTCCGCCCTCGCGGAGCGCGCCGAGCATCGGCCGGAGCCCCGGGCCCGGCGGCATCCCGACCGTGGCGACGATCCGGTCGTACGACCCCGGAACCTCCTGGGTGGCGTCCCGTACGAGAAAGCGCGGAGTCAGTCCGAGCCGCGCGAGCCGTTCCGCTGCCGCGCCGGTCAGATACGGGTCCACGTCCAAGCTCGTGACGTGCTGCGCCCCGAGCCGCGCACTGGCGTACGCGGTCAGCCCCCCGGCCCCGGTCCCGAGGTCGAGCACGTCCAGTCCGGCCCCGAGCCGGCCGTGCCGCAGCATCGAGACGACCAGGCTGGGCAGGGTCGCCGACGATGTGGGGTTTCCCTCGGGCCGGTCGTCGGGGTTGGCGTGGTCTGCGTGCAGGGTGCCGACTCGGGTGATCAGCGACCGGTCGGAGTAGGCGGCGTCCAGCCACGCTTCGGGATCGGAGGCACCGTCCCTCAGCGTCCATCCGTTGCCGGGGCTCTGTTCCCACCACCGAGGCACCATGTGATGACGGGGCACCCCCGCCACCGGCGCGAGCCACCGGGAGTCGGGGTCCGTCACCTGGTGGGCAAGCCGTTCCGCGTGTCGTTCCCATTCCATGGTCACGCTCCGATCTTGGGGAACTTCGGCAGGCAGGCTTCCGTGTTGGCGGGGTCGCAGTCCGAAGAGTCGTGCGGACTGCACGCGCTACGGGGTGGCGGGATACTCGCGGAAAGGTCGGCCCAGCCCTTCCCTCCGAGCAGATCGCGGAGTCGGTCCTTCAGGACGTTCCCCGCTGGGAAATCACGAGAGAGTACGCACCCGGCGAGATCCCCGTTCGGGAGGACGGCGGCCCGCCCACGGGTGCACCTGCCGCACATCTCGTCCAGCGTCGGTGCATGCCCCGGCGGCATCGCGCGGCCCACGGCGCGCACCCGGTCCGTGTTGATGTGCGTCACGCCCAGGAAGGCCAGTTCGGCGCCCGCTTCGGCGACGCGTTGGTCCGGCAGGATGTCCACGATTCCGACGTACAGTGCGATGCCGCGTCGCAGGGCTTCTTCGATGTTGGCGCGGGTACGGAGGTACGACCCGTCTCTGCCGGTGATCTTGTCGTGCTCGGTCGGGTCATCGCTGTAGTAGCTGGTCGCCAACGTCACGCCGTCCCGCTCGAACGTCGCCCACCAGGCGCTCGCCACATGGAACAGGTTGGAGTAGACCTGTACTTCCAGTCCCGTCGAGAGCGCGTGGTCGGTGAAGTCGCGCCAATGGGGGTGAACGGTCGGCTCTCCGCCGATGAGCTGCACACGGGGAATGCCGAGCGCGGCGGCGTCCGTGATGACACGTCGCCAGTCGGCGGGGGTCATCGTGCCGTGCGATGCCTGCGGGCTGGACTCCGACAGGCAGTGCGCACAGGTGAGTTGGCACTTTCCCGTGATCTCCAGTTCCAACGTCTGGATACCGGCGATCGGGCGTTCGGCTAATACAGTCATGACCTTTCCCTGTTCTCTCGATTGATCCCGGCCGGGCAAGGGCGGGATCGGGGGTTGCCCCCTGCCGTCACACGGGGGCGGTCCGATCTCGGGCGGTTCTCCGGGAGTCCGGTGGACCGGGTCCGCACCGAGGGCGGAGGTTCGGGTCCCGACTCCGCCGCCGTCGCGTCCGGCCGCAGCCCCTCGGCTAGCAGCCGGACGTGTGTTGGGTCCGCCCCCTGCCGGTGATCGCTTGGGGAAGCGTGATCCGACAAGGGCAGGGGGCGGGGTTGGGGACCGGCCAGGCGGTGAGCGCGTACCAGCCGGTGTGATCGGTGGTGACGATCAAGAGGGGTGTGCCTGCGGCGAGTTGCCGGCGTGCCTGGTTGCGGAGTCCGTCTTTGAGGGCCCAGGCGCGGAGGTGTGCGGGTGCGTCGCCGAACAGGCCGGTGAGGGGGTACGGGACCGGGGCGAGCGCGCGGGGATGGATGGGGCTGGTGGCGGGGTCCGGGTCGAGTCCGTCCGCGAGCCGTAACGCCTGGTCCCGCATCCAGCGGAGGACCCGGCCCGGATAGGGGCTGGCGAAGGAGCCGAGGACCGTCCGGGCGCGCTGTCCGGTGCCGCCGACGATGCCTTCGGCGGTGACCTCGGCCCGGTAGGTGCCGCACGGCGGGGACCCGGCCGGGACGGGTGGCCGGGTCATGTGCTCACGCCGGGGAGGGTGGACGGGTCGGTGTCGGCGGGCGGGTCCCACTGCACGGTGTCGCAGACGGTCCGCGCGTAACGGCGGTGTCCGGTACGGCGGAAGTGGTACTCGGCCCACGCCTCGCCGTCGCCCACGGTGAGCCCCTGCCCGGTGTCGTCGGGCTCGGGCTCCGCACCGCACGGCGGGGTTCCGGAGACGCACTCGATGTGCACGCGGACGCCCTCGGACTCCACATGCGTCAGCGTCCACACCAGGTGCCGGAACAGGCGGGTCGTCCTCATGTAGCAGCTCCCCACCGGCCGCTGTTGGCGTTCCGCTCGGCGACGGCCGGCGAGAGAGTGTCGGCGACCGTGGCGGGCCGGACCTCCTTCCGTAACGCGTCCCACTCCCGCCCTCCCCGCGGCGGACGCAGCGCGCAACGCGTCCCGTAGACCTCCATGACCACTCCCAGGACCCCGGTTGCGGTGTCGTACACAACAGACCCGACAGCCAGTTCGTCATCAGGCACGGCGACCCCTCTCCGTAGCCGTTTCGCTACCAAGGTGGCTCAGAGTGGCCTAGAGTCGAGAGTCCTTCAACATGCCAGAGCCGAAGGAAAGGTTGGGCATCCGTTGGTTAACCGCAAGGAGTTAAACCCCGAGGAGAGCCCGGAAGCAGCTTTTGGGGCGCGTCTACGCAGCTCACGGGAAGCGCTCGGTTGGACGCAAGATCAGCTTGCCGAGCGGATCGGGTACTCCAGCACGCACATTTCAGCCGTTGAAACTGGTCGCAAACCCCCAACTGTGCGGTTCTCGCGTAGTGCAGACGCCGCCTTCGACCTCATAGGGACAGCCGACACCTTCGAACAGGCGTGGCGCGAGATCCGGCGCGGTTCGTTGCTGGAGGGATTCCCCGAGTACGTGGTGAACGAAGGCCGGGCAGCCGAAGTCCGGTTGTACGAAGTGGGCATCGTCCCCGGTCTGCTCCAGACGCCGGAGTACGCCTCCGTGCTGGCAGACAGCGCCGTCAAGCGGGGGACGATCACCGAAGACCAGGCACACGAGCGGGTCGCGGTCGTCGCCGAGAGACAAGCCGCACTCCGGCGCACGCACCCGCCCATGATCCTGGCCGTACTGGATGAGAGCTGCATCCGCAGACCCATTGGTGAACCTGCCGTCATGGAGGCACAGTTGCAGCGGTTGGTCGAGTTCGCCGAGCTGCCGAACACCGTGCTTCAGGTCGCGGACTTCGGCATGGGGGAGCGCCGCCCGTTCGATCTGCCGCTCTACATCCTGACCATGTCCGACCGGTCGCTCATGTCCTATGCCGAGTCGGCCCATCGGGGTCATCTGGAACGGGACAGCACCTTCGTGCTGCCCATACTGGGGGCCTACCATCAACTACAGGCGCACGCACTCTCCCAAGCCGCGTCTGTCGACTTGATCAACCAGTTACGAAAGGGCACCCCGTGACGACCGATTCCCCGTCCCCGCGTTGGTTCAAGTCCTCCTACAGCAACAACGGCGGCGCTTGCGTGGAGGTTGCCGCCAACTTCGCCGCCACCCTCGGCATGGTCCCCGTTCGTGACTCCAAGACCTCGGACGGTCCCGTCCTCGCCGTACCGACCTCCGCGTTCGAGTCGTTCATAGCGGGGGTCAAGGCCGGTGAGTTGGGCGCTGTCTGATCCTTCAGGATCAGTTCGCTCGGGAAACCGGCACAACTATGGAGAGCCCCGTCGACTCCAGCTTCTTCGGAGCGGCGGGGCTTCTCCTTGCCACCCAGGCCAATTGCGCTACCGGCCCGAGAGCCCGCCCCGCAACGGCAGTCGCCTGAGCCACAGGCTGGAAAGCGACTCGGCGGGGCCATGCATACCGCCTACCATCAGCTACAGGTTAGAACGCTGTCCCCGGCTCGCTCGCTCGACGAGCGAACAGATCGGAAAGGGCGCCTCGTGACGACCGAATCCCTGCCCCCGCGTTGGTTCAAGTCCTCCTATAGCTCCAACGGCGGTTCCTGCGTTGAATGGGCACCTGGATACGCCGCTGTTCATGGCCTAGTCCCGGTGGGTGACTCCAAGAACCCGAGCGGCCCCGCCCTCGCCATACCGGCCCCCGCCTTCGCGTCCTTCGTGGCAGGGGTCAAGGCCGGTGAGTTCGGCGCTGTCTGACCTTTCGGGACCAGTTCGCTCGGCAAACCGACAGAACGACAGAGCGCCCCGCCGACTCCAGCTTCTTCGGAGCGGCGGGGCTTCTTACGTCACCCAGGGCATCGCCACGCACGGTCCAGGAGCTACGTCCAGGCGTGTTCGGTCAGGGCGCGGGAGTCCTTGAGATAGCCGAGGAGCCCGAGTCTCGGGTACTCGATGATGTCCTCCGGTAGCTCGTGCACGCTGAACCACTCCAGCCCAAGACACTTCGACGGCTCCCGGCCGAACCGGAAGGCAGTCACCCCGTATGCGTCATGCAGTTGGTTCAGCTCGCCGATGATGTTCTCGGGGTCGCGAACGCGGATCTGGACATCCGGGTTGGCGCTCACGGCTGCTCCGCAGAAGGTGCAGTTGTAGGGGCAGCCGCGGCTGGCGACGATGTTCGCCTCCTTGTGTCCCTGGCTGGCAGCGGTCTTGAGCGTCGGCGTCGCACGATAGACGGCGAGACGCTGGTCCGTCCTCGTTGGGGAGGCTTGGTACGGGTCCTGCGGAAGGAACGTGCGATTGACGTAGGGCAAGGTGTTGATGTCGGGGCTGAGCATTCTGGTGTTCAGCTGTGGGTCTCGTGGGATACCGACCGCCCGGGTTCCGAGCAGGCGGTCGCGCCATAGCACGCCAGGCAGGTCGCGGCGGCGCTTCTCGTTCTCCAGAAGTGCGGCGACACGCGCTTCGCCTTCCCCGATGACCAGGGCGCGGAGGTTGGACATGCGTGGGTCGGCGAGGACACGGTCGGGCATGGCCTTGGCGTGGTGTCCGCCTGCCATCAGCGCGATGTCCGGGGCGAGCTGAGCTGCGATGCGTGCTGACATCTCGTAGGTGGGGGCGAGGAGATTCAGGGCCGCCCATCGCGGTGCCGCATCATTGACCAGTCCCGCTGTCGCCGTGATGCCGAGCCCGTGTGCCTCGGCGTCGAGGACGCCGACGTTGAACCCGCCCTGCTGCGCGCAGGTGGCGATGTAGGCCATGCCCAGCACGGGCAGTGTGTAGTCGTTGGTACGGGGCCGTTGGTCGTAGTCGCGGAGCGGCGCGTTTACGAAGAGGGCGTCGAGCGAACGGGCCGGATCGGCACCTGTGATCAGCGGTAACGGTGTCATTGCGCCTCCTGTTCAGCGGGCGTGTGACCCCCAGGTGAGGGTGGAGAGCGTCAGAGTGTGCAGGGTGGTGCGATCGGGGCCGGCCGTCCTGGTCCACATCGGGCCGAACGCCTTGTCCTTCTTGTCGGGCCAGGAGTGGTCGGGGGCGATCTGAGCGGCCCAGGTCCGGACGGCGAGGTCGTCATGCGGGTAGACGCTGAAGTCGCCCGTGTAGTCAGCCGCTGCGGCCGACGCCGTCCACGGGCCGATCCGGGGGATGGTGGTGAGTGCGGCGGCCAGCTCCTCAGCCCCCATGTGCCGCCAGCTGGCGGCACATTCCTCATAGTGGGTCGCGGCGGCCTGGAGGGCGCTGCGGTGGAATTTGGCGCCAACGGCCGTGAACTGATCCCCGTCGAGTGCCAGGACCTGTTCTGGCGCGGGGGCGATGGCCAGAGGTCCGTATGGACTGTCGATGGTGGTGCCGTAAGTCGAGCACCAAGTCCGGTACAACTTTCGTGCCTGCCCCGCTCGTACGACCTGCCGGAGAACGGCGGTGGTGATGGCGTCCCACAACCATGGGTTGGCGACGCGCCGCGTCGGGCCGAGGTTCTCCAGCCCGGCCCTGAGCGAGGCGGGGACGGTGTCTGGCAGACATCCGGGATCGGTGGAGACAACTGCCGGCTTCATGTCCTCGGCACCGCGTAGGCAGGTCATGTGCAGACCATCGCGGTCCCACGACACAACCCAGTCCCCGGACGCTGTAGCCACGGCCCGTGCGAGGCCGGTCCCATCTGCCGTCTCGATCCAGGCCGGATGGTCGGTCGTCAGTACAGGGGGCATGAAGCGCTCCTCGTGCTGGAAGGGCTGGCAGCCCATAGCCTCCCGCATCGAGGAGGTACGGCGGCGCGGATACGGGGCACCTGACCGGATCAGCTGACGAGTGAGGGCCCGCCCCTGCCTCCCATTCGTATCCCTTCGCGATGGGCTGATAGTCAAAGTAGAGGTGGGGTCCGCTCTTTATCAAGAAAATCAGCGTTGTCGGGTAAAAATCATGGACCACTCGTCCAAGAGTTCCCTACAGTCGTTCCCAAAGATGGCATATCGCTCGTAGGTCTCAAAGTCATTTAGATAAGCTGTTACGTCTCTATGGTCCCGCAAGATCAATGCCCCTGTAGCCGTTTCCACGGTGGCCAGTCTCCGGTCGTACACCGTAAATGTGTTCAGCGGCCTCTCCGGAATGTATCCGCCCAAGGGGACAACGCCAAGGCGCACATTCGGAATGCGGGAGACTGATGTGAGCCGATCCAACTGCATGGACATTTCTCTAGGGGGCAGCAGTGGCCACCTGATCGCTTGCTCGGTAAGGATGAACGTGAACGACTTCGAAGGTTCGTGAAGGACCTGCTGCCGTTCCAATTTCTTCGCAATGGTCTTCGACTGATCACCGGGCACGTCGGCGATGCTGGCACGCACGTACTCAGGCGTGGCAAGTAGTCCTGTGATCATCGACAGGAGGAAGAAGCGGAACTCTTTCGAGGCGGCTTCCAGTCTAGCCAGCTCATTCTGTTTCTTGTCCAATCCTCTGCGGCGAGAGGACCAGTGATCCTGCCATTCCGTATTGGCCGTTCTTGCCAGCGATAGAATTTCGGTGGATATGGCTTCGTCTGCCCCGAGGGCTTCCAGAATTAATTCGACATCGACCAGTGATGGCGTGAGTTTGCCGCTCTCGATGTTGCTGACCTTGGTTTGCGACATGGTGCAGCGGCGGGCGAGCCAGGTCTGCGTTTTCCCGGCTCGCTTGCGCTGACCTCTCAGTACTTCTGCTAGGTCGGATCTGGACTGACCCAGCTTCTCGGGCTCAAGCGTCAAGGCCCTTCACGTACTCCTCGAAGGGCACCGACTCGGCTACCGCGATTCGCTGGTACGCGATGAACCGGGCCACGTCCCCACCGTGGACCTCACGATTGATCTGTCGTCCATCGGGGTGATAGTTCATCAGTACCACTTCCGCGTGGTCGAAGATCCAGAAGTCCTGAACTCCTTCCAGAGGGTTCATCCGGTTGGTCACGTCCAGAATCCGGATCTTCTCACCCGCCAGCGCATGAGGTGCGTAATACTGGGAGAACTCGAATCGCAGGTAGGCCGACAGCGGTCGAGTCACGATGTGTACGCGCCCCTGCGAGCGCCCTTCCGCGGCCTGTCGGCGCAGCCGGTCGGTGTACTCGTTCGAGACGGCGTAGGGGTCGATACGCGCCCCTGCGTTGAACGCCGCGAATTCCCCTTCCTCCTGTGGCATGAGGTACTGCGGTAGGGTCTCAAGGCGCCAGGCTTCGCGCTGGAAACCCTCGAATCGTGCTGCCCAGTCCTCACCAGCCAAGAGCACGTACGGCCTCCCTCAGCACGCTTTCAGGGATTTCCACGAGCCCTTCTCCTCCGGGCGGCATGAACGCCTCGGAAACGTTGCCCTGGACGATGAACGAGCCGCTGGGGGTGCGGTAGACATTCGGGCAGTCGTCCTTCCCGCACTCCCCATTGCCGTTGCCGGTAAGTCGGGTCAGCTCCTCGCGCGCCATGCTGAAACCCCCTTGCGCCCGGCCCTGGTTGGGCCGCTGGAGTCGAAGCTACGGGGGCAAAGCCCTGGTCGTCCATGCGGCAGCACCGATATTCGCGTTGTCGGGTAACGATTTTCCCCAGGCACCGCAAGCTCAGCGCCGGAAGGCGGGGGAACGAGTCAACCTGGGTAGTGCCGTACAGGCCGGAAGCCCACCTCACACCGGCAACAACCCGATCCATGGGCCGGCAAACGAGTCGGTTCCAGAAGCTCAGCCTATGCGCCAGCGCCGCCCCAAAGTGGAAGGGCCTGAGGTTCCTGAACCTCAGGCCCTTGGCGGCGGTCCCGGCCGGACCACCGGGATCAGCTCTTTTGGCCGGCGGCCTGGAGAATCGCCTCCACGTCGAGTTTGACCTCGGCTCCGATCGATTCGGGGAGCGTGACGTGTTCACCGGGAGCGTGGACCCGGTGGATGGCGTAGTCGGTGTCGGCCGGGTCCGTGAGTACATGGAGCCGCTGGTGCCTGCGGTCGATGATGACGTACACCGGGATCCGGGCTTGCGCGTAGGCGGCGACCTTGTGGCGGAGGTCCGCCTGGTAGTTGCCGGAGGTGACCTCCAGGACCAGACGGAAGACGGACGGGTCGTAGCAGTTGGACTCCATGAGGTGTTCTCGGTAGTCGGCGTCGACGACGGCGAGGTCGGGGATGGCGTAGTCCTGCGAGCCGCCCGGGAGCCAGAGGCCGATGGCCTGGATGATCCTGGTCTCCCCACGGTGAAGCTCCGAGGCGATGAAAGGAACCATGAGCGCGGTGAGCGCCTCGCCATGGGCACCGTCTGCGGGTGGTGCCGCCGTGATGACGCCGCCGATGATCTCGATGCGGTTGCGGGGAAGCCGCTCCCTGAGGATGTTCGCCTCGTCTATCAGCGACTGCGGCTTGCCTTCACCCGGGTGCTCGACTGTGGCAGGCATCGTGTCCTCCTGAAGGCTGCTGGTGTCGAGAGCATCATCGGAAGCACATTGGCTCCTCCGCGTCCCGTATCGCGGTGTTCACACATACGAGTGAGGGCCCCGGCGGTTTGGTCCCGCCAGGGCCCTCAGCATGTCGCTTACGCGGTCACAGGTTCTCGATCACGTAGTCGACGCACGTCGTCAGCGCCTCGACGTCCGCCGGGTCGATCGCCGGGAACATCGCCACCCGGAGCTGGTTGCGGCCCAGCTTGCGGTACGGCTCGGTGTCGACGATGCCGTTGGCGCGCAGGGCCTTGGCGATCGCGGAGGCGTCGATGTCGTCGGCGAAGTCGATCGTGCCGATGACCTGGGACCGCTTGGCCGGGTCGGTCACGAACGGGGTCGCGTGCTTGGAGGACTCGGCCCAGCCGTACAGGGTCCGCGCCGAGGTCGCCGTGCGGCGGACGGCGAAGTCGAGGCCGCCCTGGCCGTTCAGCCAGGTCAGCTGCTCGTTCAGCAGGAAGAGGGTGCTGAGCGACGGCGTGTTGTACGTCTGGTTCTTCAGCGAGTTGTCGATCGCGGTCGGCAGGCTGAAGAACTCGGGAACGTGTCGGCCCGAGCCGTGCACGCGGGCCGCGCGCTCCAGGGCGGCCGGAGAGAAGACGCCGATCCAGAGGCCGCCGTCGGAGGCGAAGCACTTCTGCGGGGCGAAGTAGTAGACGTCCGTCTCGGCGATGTCGACGGGCAGGCCGCCCGCGCCGGAGGTCGCGTCCACCAGGACCAGCGCGCCCTCGTCGGCGCCCGCGACGCGCTTGATGGGCGCGGCGACGCCGGTCGAGGTCTCGTTGTGGGTGAAGGCGTAGACGTCGACGCCCTCCTCCGCCTCGGGGTCCGGGTGGGTGCCCGGGTCGCTGGAGATGATGGTCGGCTCGGCCAGCCAGGGCGCGAGCTTGGCGGCCTTCGCGAACTTGGAGGAGAACTCGCCGAACGACAGGTGCTGCGACTTGTTCTCGATCAGGCCGTGGGTCGCGATGTCCCAGAAGGCGGTGGAGCCGCCGTTGCCGAGGATCACCTCGTAACCCTCGGGAAGCTCGAAGAGGTCGCGTACGCCCTCACGCACCGCGCCGACCAGGTTCTTGACCGGGGCCTGGCGGTGGGAGGTGCCGAGGAGGGAGGAGCCGGAGGCGGCCAGGGCTTCGAGCGCCTCCGGACGCACCTTGGAGGGGCCCGCGCCGAAACGGCCGTCGGCGGGCTTGATGTCAGCGGGAATCTGGATCTCAGCCACGCACCGGAGCGTATCCGGTGCCGGTTCGTCCCCGTCACGCGGTCCGTCGGCTGAGACGGTCGCGCCCGTATTCGGACAGGTACGGGAGCGACCGCGCGACGGTGCCGGGACCGGAGCCGGGACGGGTCGGCCACGGGCGGCGCGGGGCCTGCGCGGGACCTGCGCGGGACCTGCGAAAGGGCGTACGCGGGGGGCCCGCGCGGGGCGTCAGCCCTTCTGGTGCAGCGACAGCGCGTGCAGATGCTCCACCAGCGCTATGAGCACGAACTTGCTCGACGAGTGGTCCCGCGCGTCGAACTCCACCAGCGGCACATCCGGCCCCAGGGCCAGCGCATGGCGGATGTGCTCGTCGCTGTGGAGCGGGCCGCCGAAGTCGTTGACGGCGACGATGTACGGCATCCCGTGGTGTTCGAGGCGGTCCAGCGCGTACCAGGCGTCCGGGAGGCGGCGGGTGTCGACCAGGACGACCGCGCCGATCGTGCCCGCGAGCAGACGTTCCCAGAGGAACCAGAAGCGCTCCTGGCCCGGCGCGCCGAACAAGTACAGGACGCTGCGGGCGTCGATGGTGATCCGGCCGAAGTCGAACGCGACGGTCGTGGCGTTCTTGGCGCTGACGCGGCTCGTGTCGTCCATCGTGCGCCCGGCGCGGCTCATCACCTCCTCCGTGTGCAGCGGGCGGATCTCGCTCACGGAGCGGACCATGGTGGTCTTGCCCGCGCCGAAGCCGCCGACCACGACGATCTTCAGGGCGTTCTCTGCCGGACCCGGTAGGGGGTGCCGCTGCTCGGCGGTACGGACCGCCCGCGTTCCGCGGGTCATCGGGCCTGGACGGTGCCGGTCATCGAGTGTTGCCTTCCGAAGGGTGGCGGGGGCATAACTGGAGCCGCGTGTTCCTGATCAAGTGGTGGTCACTATAGGAGAGTTGGCGATCACTTTGGGCTCTTCCCCCGGCCTTTGCCAAGGGCCTTAGGACCCTAATGGTCTCAGGGGGGATGTTTCCTCCCCGTGTGACGAGGTCGACGCGGGCATCCTGAGACGGATGGCCGAACCACGATCCCCCCGCCGCGACCGCGGTGACGCGGACGGCGGGAGAGGCGTGAAGGGCATGAGACGGACGGCGGGAGACGTATGAGAGGCACGGGCGGGGCGCGCGGAAAAGCCGGCGGCGGAGAGGTCGGCGGCGGAAAGGCCGGCGGCGGAAAGGCCGGTGGGAGAGAGCCAGGCGGGGCGGAGGCGGGCGCGCTGGCGCGGGCGCTCGCCGCGCGGGTCCGGGGCGAGGTCGACTTCTCCGCCACCGCCCGCGCCCTGACGACCATGGACGCGTCCAACTACCGGCGCGTCCCCGTCGGCGTCGTCTCCCCGCGCGACGCGGACGACGTGGCCGCCGTACTGGAGGTCTGCCGCCTCCACGGCGTGCCCGTCGTCGCGCGCGGCGGCGGTACGTCGATCGCCGGGCAGGCCACCGGCACCGGGGTCGTGCTCGATTTCACCCGCCATATGAACGCCGTCGTGGACGTGGACGCCGAGGCGCGTACGGCCGTCGTGCAGCCCGGTGTCGTACTTGACATCCTGCAGGATGTCATCCGCCCCATGGGACTCGTCTTCGGGCCGGATCCGTCCACCCACGCCCGCTGCACCCTCGGCGGAATGATCGGCAACAACTCCTGCGGGGCGCACTCCGTCGCCTGGGGCACCACCGCCGACAATGTCCGAGAACTGTCGGTCCTCACCTACGGAGGCGACGCCCTCCGCCTCGGCCGGGACCGGCCCGTCACCGCACCCGCCGGGCTCCGCGACCTCGTCGAACGGAACCTCGCCCTCCTGCGGACCGGATACCCCGCCGGGCTGCCCCGCCGTATCTCCGGATACGCCCTCGACGCGCTGCTCCCCGAGAACGGCACCGACCTCGCCCGCGCCCTCTGCGGCAGCGAGGGCACCCTCGCGCTGGTCACCGAGGCGCGCCTGCGGCTGGTCGAAGCGCCCCGCGCCCGCGCGCTCGCCGTCCTCGGCTACCCGGACGAGACCGCCGCGGCGGACGCCGCCGCCGAGCTGCTGCCGCTGCGGCCGCTGACCGTCGAGGGCATGGCGGACGACCTCGTGCCGGACGCCGACCAGGGCGGGATGCCCCGAGGCCGGGCCTGGCTCTACGTCGAGACCGGCGGCGACACGGCCGCCGAGGCCCGGTCGCACGCCTCGGCGATCGTGCGCGCGGCCGGCGCGCTCGACGGGACCGTCGTCTCCGACGCCGCCGCGATGCGGGCGCTGTGGCGCGTACGCGAGGACGCGTCCGGCACCGCCACCCGTACGCCCGACGGCGCGGAGGCATGGCCCGGCTGGGAGGACTGCGCGGTGCCGCCCGCCCGACTCGGCGCGTATCTGCGCGACTTCCGCGCCCTGCTCACCGAGCACGGGCTGCGCGGCACGCCGTACGGGCACTTCGGCGACGGCTGCATCCACGTCCGTATCGACTTCGACCTGATCAGCGAGCGGGGAGTGGCCGGATTCCGGCGGTTCTCCGACGAGGTCGCGGAGTTGGTGGTCGCCCACGGCGGCTCCCTCTCCGGCGAACACGGCGACGGGCAGGCGCGGGCCGAACTGCTGCCGAAGATGTACGGCCCCGAGCTGATCACCCTCTTCGGTCGCTTCAAAGACCTTTGGGACCCGGCGGGCGGACTGAATCCGGGGATGCTGGTGCGCCCGGACCCGCTGGACGCCGGCCTGCGGTTCGCCGTGCTGCCGAAGGAGCCCGTCGACGTCGTCTTCGGCTATCCACAGGACGGCGGCGACTTCACGGCGGCGGTACGGCGGTGTGTCGGCGTCGCCCGCTGCCGTGACACCTCGCCCGCTCCGGGCGGCGTCATGTGCCCGTCGTTCCGGGCGACGGGCGAGGAGGCCCACTCCACGCGCGGCCGGGCGCGACTGCTGCACGAGATGCTCGCGGGCGAGGTCGTACGGGACGGCTGGCGCTCGACCGAGGTCCGGGACGCGCTCGACCTCTGCCTGTCCTGCAAGGGGTGCCGCAGCGACTGTCCGGTGGGCGTCGACATGGCCGCGTACAAGGCGGAGTTCCTCCACCACCACTACGCGGGACGGCTGCGGCCCGCCTCCCACTACACCATGGGACGGCTGCCCCAGTGGCTGCGCGCGGCGGCCCCCTTCGCGCCCGCGCTGAACGCCCTTGCGCGGGTGCGCCCGCTCGCCGCGCTCGCCAAACGGGCGGCCGGGATCGCCCCGGAGCGCGAC
This sequence comes from Streptomyces sp. NPDC004838, assembly GCF_053600955.1. Classification (NCBI taxonomy): domain Bacteria; kingdom Bacillati; phylum Actinomycetota; class Actinomycetes; order Kitasatosporales; family Streptomycetaceae; genus Streptomyces; species Streptomyces sp. NPDC004838. The sequence goes on from NZ_JBSGAW010000011.1 coordinate 38,033, forward strand.
CTGCCCGTCCTCGCGCCCGTCACCTTCCGGCGCTGGACACGGGGACGGCTCGGCGGCGGCGAACGGCCGGCGGTCCTGTGGCCGGACACCTTTACCGAGCATCTCTCCCCGGAGGTGGGCCGAGCGGCGGTACGGGTCATGGAGTCGGCGGGCCTCGGGGTGGTGCTGCCGCCGGGCCGGGTCTGCTGCGGGCTCACCTATGTCTCCACCGGCCAGCTCGACCGGGCCCGTACGGTGATGCGCCGCACGCTCGACGTCATGGCGCCGCTGCTGGAACCGAGGCCGGACGCGGCGGGCCTTCCGGTGGTCGTGCTGGAGCCGAGCTGCGCGGCCACCCTGCGTACGGACCTGCCCGAGCTGCTGACCGACGACCCGCGCGCGGCCCGGCTGGCGGACTCGGTGCGCACCTTCGCCGAGGCGCTGGAGGAGTACGCCCCCGACTGGACCCCGCCGCTGCTGGACCGCGAGGCGGCGGGCCAGACGCACTGCCACCAGCACGCGGTCCTGGGCGACGCGGCGGACCGCCGACTGCGGGAACGGGCCGGGCTGCGGGGCGAGCTGAGCGGCGGCTGCTGCGGGCTCGCGGGCAACTTCGGCTTCGAGGCGGGGCATTACGGGGTGTCGGTGGCCTGCGCGGAGGAGCAGCTGCTGCCGTCGGTCCGCGCGGCGGGGCCGTCGGCCGAGGTGCTGGCGGACGGGTTCTCGTGCCGTACGCAACTGGCGCAGCTGGCGGGGCGGCGGGGGCGGCATCTGGCGGAGGTCTTGGCGGAGGGGCTGGGGGAGAAGGGGTGGGGGAAGGGCTGACGGAGGGGCTGGGTGGGGCGGAGTAGCCGTTCGGCTGTACGGATCCGGGGGCAGCCGAGAGGGATCCGTTGCCGGGCGGGCGGGGAGCCGGGTGGGGCTTGTCGGGCGCGTTCCCTTGTCGGGGGCGGGGCGCTCGGCGGGGGCCTCGGCTCCTCGTCCGGCTTCGCGTCGTGACTCAGGCCCGCGACTCAGGCCCGCGTCACGTCCCGGGCCAGTTCCACCAGCCGGGGCAACAGCGGGTGCGCCGCCGCGGTGGCCCGGTACACCAGGAAGACCGGCACCGGGTCCGTGCCCGGCAGCGGGCGGTAGGCCACGCCGGGGTGCGGATGCATCTCCGCCGTCGAGGCCACCGAGACCCCCGCGCCCCGGCCCGCGGCGATCGCGGTGAGCCAGTCGTCGGTGTTGGTGACCGTGAGCGTGGTGGCCGGGCGGGCGTCCGGAGGCCAGAGACCGAGGTGGGTGACCCCGGAGACCGGGTTCAGCAGCACAGGCCCGGACGCCAGATCCGCGAGGGTCAGGGCGGGCAGCGCGGCGAGCGGACCGTCCGAGGTGACCGCTGCCACCCTCGGCTCCCGGAACAGCTCCACGACCTCCAGCCCTGATGTGTCCACCCGTCCGCGCAGCACCGCCGCATCCACCCGGCCGCGTACGAGACCGGCCGTGCGGTCGTCGACGCGGAGCAGCTCCAGCGGGGTCTCCGGGTACTCGCGCTGCCAGCGGCGCAGCAGCGGAGTCGTGTACGGACCCAGGGCGGACCAGGCGTGACCCAGCCGCAGCGGCCTGCCGCGGGTGCCCGCCGGGTCCACCGCGTCGTTGAACGCGGCCACGGCGGCAGCCGCCTTGTCACGGAAGGCGCGGCCCTCGGCGGTGAGGGTCAGGTGGTGAGTGGAACGATCCATCAAGCGCATGCCGAGGTGCTTCTCCAACGCCGCGAGGGTGCGGGAGACCGCGGGCTGCGTCAGATGCAGCCGGGCCGCCGCCCTGGTCACGCTGGACTCCTCCGCGATGGCCAGGAAGACTCGCAGATGGCGCAGCTCGATGCTCATGCGCGTGGAGCATAACGGCAGCCCAATCGGCATTTCACGCGACAGGGCATGCGCACTAGCGTGGAGAGGCGTCAGCAGCGAGCCGCGGCGGATCCGTGGCAGCGGATCCCCGCTGATTCCTCGCTGATTCCCCGCTGATTCCGTGGTGAATCTGCGGTGAATCTGCGCTGAATCCGCAGAAGGCAGCTGAGAAGCCGTAGCGGGCCGCGGAGAGCGGCCGAGTCTGGAGGGGCGGGGTGGACGAGGTCCGCGATTCCGTCGTCGGCCCGGCCGGCGACCCGGCCGACGTACCGGTCGCCGTACCGGTCGTCGTGGAGCCGGAGGCGGCGGTCGCCGCGAGCGCGCACGGCGGTGCGAGTGCGGCCGGCGGTGCGAGTGGGCCCGGGGGTGCGAGTGCGCTCGGCGGTACCAAGGCCGTCTCCCGGTTCGCCTCGCTGGGGCCGGTCGGGCTGGTGCTCGGCGGGGTGCTCTCCGTGCAGTTCGGGGCGGCCGTCGCCGTACTACTGATGCCGCGAGCCGGTGCGATCGGCGTGGTCACGCTGCGGCTCGTCCTCGCCGCCGTGGTGATGCTCGCCTTCTGCCGCCCGAAGATCCGCGGCTACTCACGGGCGGACTGGGGAACCGTCGTCGTCTTCGGCACGGTCATGGCCGCGATGAACACGCTCTTCTACCAGGCCGCCGAACGGATCCCGCTGGGCCCGGCCGTCACCCTGGAAGTGCTCGGGCCGCTGGCTCTGTCGGTGATCGTGTCGCGGCGGCTGGTGAACCTCCTCTGGGCCGCGCTCGCCCTCGGCGGCGTCTTCCTGCTCAGCGGGCTGCTCACCGGCGACGGATTCGACCGGCTCGACCCCGTGGGAGCGCTGTTCGCCCTGGCGGCGGGCGTGATGTGGGCCGCGTACATCGTCTTCAGCGCCCGGACCGGCCGGCGCTTCCCGAAAGCCGACGGACTGGCGCTGGCACTGGCGGTCGGCGCGGTGCTGACGGTGCCGCTCGGACTCGCCGAGTCCGGGGCCAAGCTGATCGAGCCGTCGATCATCGGGCTCGGACTCGCCGTCGCGGTGCTGTCCTCCGTCCTCCCGTACACCCTCGAACTGCTCGCCCTGCGGCGGCTGCCCGCACCGACCTTCGCGGTGCTGATGAGCATGGAGCCCGCCGTCGCGGCGATGGCCGGATTCCTCGTCCTGAGCCAGGCGCTGTCCGCGACGGATGCGCTGGCCATCGCCCTGGTCATCGCGGCGAGCGTGGGCGCGGTACGGACCCAGATCGCCCGGAAACCCACGTAGTCGGCGGGGCCGCCGAGAGTCTCGTCGGCCCGCTGCCGAAGTCTCGTCCGCTGGGCCGGCCGCCGGCAGGCTTTCGGGGGCGGCCCGGATGTTCCCTCGGCCTGGCGGTCTCGCCTTCTCGCCTTCTCGCCTGTTCTTGCCCGGCGGCCCAGGGGTGGTCCCGCCCCTCGGCCTGGCGTTTGGGGCCCTACCGTCTCGGCTCGCTGTCTTGGGGTGGTCTCACCCCTCGCCGGGTCTGGGGCCCGCCCCTGACTTGGCGGCCTGGCGGCTCCGCCCTCACGGTCGGCGGTCAGGCGAGCCCCACGCGCACAGGACCCTCACCCGGCCCGCGCTCCGGGCGGGAAGGTGCTGCCTGGGCTACGGCCTCCGTGGGCTGCCCGATTCCGTCCGGGGCCGCGGGACATCCCGTCCAGGTCCGTAGGACCGCCGGGCCCGCCGGACCCCCTGCGCGCCGCACGGCGGCCCCGCCCCGCCCCGCCCGACCGGGGAGACAACTTAAAGCAAGCACGCTTGATTGTTTCTGCTCCCGCTGCCATGCTCCGGGGCACACCGCCGTCGTGTCCCCAGGGAGCGCACCGTGTCCGACCCGACCGTCGTACTGGACGATCTGCGCGACGAGAGCGATGGTGTCGACCAGTTGGTGCGGGAACTGCCCGCCGGGGAGTGGGCGCGGCCCACCCCCGCGCCCGGCTGGTCGATCGCCCATCAGATCGCCCACCTCGCCTGGACCGACGCGGCGGCCCTCCTCGCCGTCACCGACCCCGACGCGTTCGCCGTCGAGACGGAGAAGGCGTTCGCCGCGCCCTACTCCTTCGTCGACGCGGCTGCCGAGAAGGGCGCCCTCCGCCCGCCCGCCGAACTGCTGGCCCGGTGGCGCGAGGGCCGCGAGGAACTGTGGCAGGCCCTGGGCGAGGCCGCGCCCGGCGCGCGGTTCCCCTGGTACGGCCCGCCGATGAGCGTCACCTCCATGGCGACGGCCCGGCTGATGGAGACCTGGGCCCACGGCCAGGACATCGCCGACTCCCTCGGCATCCCGCGCCCGCCGACCGCCCGGCTGCGCCATGTGGCCTTCATCGGCGTCCGCGCCCGCGACTTCGCCCACGGGGTTCATGGACTCACCCCGCCGTCCGTGCCGTTCCGGGTGGAGCTGACCGGACCGGACGGCGAACTGTGGACGTACGGCCCCGAGGACGCGCCCCAGCGGGTGACGGGCCCCGCCCTGGACTTCTGCCTCCTGGTCACCCAGCGGGCGAACCGGGCCGACCTCGCCGTCCGGGCCGAGGGCGACGACGCGGACCGCTGGCTGGACATCGCCCAGGCGTTCGCGGGCCCGGCGGGCCAGGGCCGCGAGCCACGGGACCCCTCGGGCCAGGGCCGCGAGCCACGGGGCGCGGCGGACGGCCGCGACGATGCCCGCGACCGGCGCGGCCCCGCCGACGCCGACTCCGACTCCGGTGGCGAGGCGGTGTCATGACCGGTGACGTCCTCCGTATCGGGAACGCCTCCGGGTTCTACGGCGACCGCTTCGACGCCCTGCGCGAGATGCTCACCGACGGGCCCCTCGACGTCCTCACCGGTGACTACCTCGCCGAGCTGACCATGCTCATCCTCGGCCGCGACCGGCTCAAGGACCCCCGGCTCGGCTATGCCAGGACGTTTCTGAGGCAGTTGGAGGACTGCCTCGGCCTCGCGCACGAGCGAGGGGTGAAGATCGTCGCCAACGCGGGCGGCCTCAACCCCGCCGGGCTCGCCGACGCCGTACGCGCGCTCGCCGAACGCGTCGGCGTACCCGCGAAGGTCGCCCATGTGGAGGGCGACGACCTCCTCGGCCGGAGCTGGGGCCCCGGCGTACTCACCGCCAACGCCTATCTCGGCGGGGGCGGTATCGCCGCCTGTCTGCGCGCGGGCGCGGACATCGTCGTCACCGGCCGGGTCACCGACGCGGCCCTCGTCACCGGCCCAGCCGCCGCCCACTTCGGCTGGGCCCCCGGAATCCCCGGAATCCCCGGAATCCCCGGAATCCCCGGAATCCACGGGAATTCCCAGGACCTCCACGCGCTCGCGGGCGCGGTCGTCGCGGGCCATGTGCTGGAGTGCGGCACCCAGGCCACCGGCGGCAACTACGCCTTCTTCACCGGCCACGACGTCCGCCGCCCCGGCTTCCCGCTGGCCGAGATCCACGCGGACGGCAGCTCCGTCATCACCAAGCACGACGGCACGGGCGGACTCGTCGACATCGGCACGGTCACCGCTCAACTGCTGTACGAGACCGGGGGCGCGCGCTACACGGGCCCGGATGTGACGGCCCGGCTCGACACCGTACGGCTGGAGCAGCAGGGCCCCGACCGGGTCCGTATCAGCGGCGTGCGCGGCGAACCGCCCCCGCCGACGCTGAAGACCGGCCTCACCCGGATCGGCGGCTGGCGCAACGAGGTCGTGTTCGTGCTCACCGGACTCGACATCGAGGCCAAGGCGCGGCTGGTGCGGGAGCAGTTGGAGGACGCGTTCGGCACGGACCGGCCGTCCGAGGTGCGCTGGGAACTGGCCCGTACGGAACGGCCCGACGCGGATACCGAGGAGCGCGCCAGCGCCTATCTGCGGCTCGTCGTCCGCGACGGCGACCCGGAGCGGGTGGGGCGTGCGATCACCGGCGCGGCGGTCGAGCTGGCGCTCGGCAGCTATCCCGGCTTCCATGTGACCGCGCCGCCGGGGAAGGGCGCGCCTTACGGGGTGTTCGGCGCCGAGTACGTCGACGCGGCCACGGTCGCGCACACGGCGGTGCTGCCCGACGGCAGCCGCGTCCGGATCCCGGCCCCCGCGCGTACGGCGACTGCGTTCCCCGCGCGTACGGAGGCGGGCGGGCCGCTCGACAAGCCGCCGGCCGGGCTGCCGGAACCGTGGACCGCGACCGGCCCCACCCGTACCGCCCCCCTCGGGCTCATCGCCGGAGCCCGCAGCGGCGACAAGGGTGGGGACGCCAACGTCGGCGTCTGGGCCCGTACCGCCGACGCCTGGCGCTGGCTCGCCCATGAACTGACCGTGGACCGATTCCGCGAACTGCTGCCCGAGACCGCCGAACTGGTCGTCGTACGCCATGTGCTGCCCAATCTCCGCGCCCTGAACTTCACCGTCGAGGGCGTCCTCGGCGAGGGAGTCGCGTCGCGGGCACGGTTCGATCCGCAGGCCAAGGCGCTGGGGGAGTGGCTCCGGTCCCGCCATGTGGAGATCCCGGAGGAACTTCTGTGACCGTCATCGCATCGGCGCTCGACCCCGACGGACCCGAGTTCGCCGCCCGCCGCGCAGCCATGCTCGCCAAACTCGCCGAACTGGACGCCGAGCACGCCAAGGCGCTCGCGGGCGGCGGCGAGAAGTACGTTGCACGCCACCGGAAGCGCGGAAAGCTCCTCGTGCGGGAGCGTGTCGAACTGCTCCTCGACCCCGACACGCCCTTCCTGGAACTCTCGCCGCTCGCGGCCTGGGGCAGCGACTGGCCCGTCGGCGCTTCGATGGTCACCGGCATCGGCGTGGTGGCGGGCGTGGAGTGTCTGATCACGGCGAACGACCCGACCGTACGCGGCGGCGCGTCCAACCCCTGGACGCTGAAGAAGGCGCTGCGGGCCCATGAGATCGCGTACGCCAACCGGCTGCCGGTCATCTCGCTGGTGGAGTCCGGCGGGGCCGATCTGCCGTCCCAGAAGGAGATCTTCATCCCCGGCGGGGCCCTCTTCCGGGATCTGACCCGGCTCTCGGCGGCCGGGATCCCGACGATCGCGGTCGTGTTCGGGAACTCGACGGCGGGCGGGGCGTACGTCCCCGGAATGTCCGACCACACCATCATGATCAAGGAACGGTCGAAGGTGTTCCTCGGCGGGCCGCCGCTGGTGAAGATGGCGACGGGTGAGGAGAGCGACGACGAGTCGCTCGGCGGCGCGGAGACGCACGCCCGGATCTCCGGTCTCGCGGACCACTTCGCGCTCGACGAGCCGGACGCGATCCGCCAGGCGCGGCGCGTGGTCGCCCGCCTGAACTGGCGTAAGGCGCACCCCGATCCGGGCCCCGCCGACGCCCCGAGGTACGCGTCCGGGGAGCTGCTCGGCATCGTTCCCGAAGACCTGAAGACGCCCTTCGACCCGCGTGAGGTCATCGCCCGGCTCGTCGACGGCTCGGACTTCGACGAGTTCAAGCCCCTGTACGGGACGAGTCTGGTGACGGGCTGGGCGCGGCTGCACGGCTATCCCGTCGGCGTGCTCGCCAACGCGCGGGGCGTGCTGTTCAGCGCTGAGTCGCAGAAGGCGGCGCAGTTCATCCAGCTCGCCAACCAGCGCGACATCCCCCTGCTCTTCCTCCACAACACCACCGGCTACATGGTCGGCGAGGAGTACGAGCAGGGCGGGATCATCAAGCACGGCGCGATGATGATCAACGCGGTGTCGAACTCCCGGGTTCCGCATCTGTCGGTCCTGATGGGCGCGTCGTACGGCGCGGGCCACTACGGCATGTGCGGCCGGGCCTTCGATCCGCGCTTCCTGTTCGCCTGGCCGAGCGCCAGATCGGCGGTCATGGGCCCGCAGCAGCTCGCGGGGGTCCTGTCGATCGTGTCGCGCGCGTCGGCGGCGGCGAAGGGCCTTCCGTACGACGACAGGGCCGCCGAGGCGGACGCGGGCCTGCGGGCCATGGTGGAGCGGCAGATCGAGGCGGAGTCGCTGCCGGTGTTCCTGTCCGGGCGGCTGTACGACGACGGGGTCATCGATCCCCGCGACACCCGGACGGTTCTCGGGATCTGTCTGTCCGCGATCCACACGGCTCCGGTCGAAGGGACGCGCGGAGGCTTCGGGGTCTTCCGTATGTGAGGAACCGTCACATGAGACCGCGTCAGGCGTGCGCGTGCCGTCGGAACTTCCGGAACATGAGAGACCTTTCGGAGCATGAGAGACCTTTCAGGATGTGAGAGAGACCTTGATGATTCGTTCTGTTCTGGTCGCCAACCGGGGCGAGATCGCCTGCCGGGTGTTCCGGACCTGTCGTGAACTGGGCATCTCGACGGTGGCCGTGTACTCGGACGCCGACGCGTCGGCGCTTCACGTCCGCGAGGCCGACGCGGCGGTACGGCTGCCGGGGGCCGCGCCGTCGGAGACGTATCTGCGCGGCGATCTCATCGTGAAGGCGGCGCTGGCGGCGGGCGCGGACGCGGTGCATCCGGGGTACGGATTCCTCTCCGAGAACGCGGAGTTCGCGCGTGCGGTGGCCGGCGCGGGCCTGGTGTGGATCGGTCCGCCGCCGTCCGCGATCGAGGCCATGGCCTCCAAGACGCGGGCCAAGGAGCTGATGGGACTGGAGCCTCTGTCGGAGGTGACCGCCGCCGATCTCCCGGTTCTGGTGAAGGCGGCGGCGGGCGGCGGCGGCCGGGGCATGCGGATCGTCCGCTCGCTCGCGGCCCTGGACGCCGAACGGGAGGCGGCGCGTGCGGAGGCGGCGTCCGCCTTCGGCGACGGCGAGGTCTTCGTCGAGCCGTACATCGAGAACGGCCGTCATGTGGAGGTCCAGATCCTGGCGGACACCCATGGCACGGTGTGGGCGCTGGGCACCCGCGACTGCTCCCTCCAGCGCCGCCACCAGAAGGTCGTCGAGGAGTGCCCGGCACCAGGTCTCGCCCCGGAGCTGGTCTCCTCCCTCCACGACGCGTCGGTGTCGGCGGCCCGCGCGGTGGGCTATGCCGGCGCGGGCACGGTCGAGTTCCTGGTCGCGGCGGACGGCACGGCCCACTTCCTCGAAATGAACACCCGCCTTCAGGTCGAACACCCGGTGACGGAGGAGGTGTTCGGCGTGGACCTGGTGGCAATCCAGCTCTCGATCGCGGAGGGCGGGAGGCTCTCTCCGGAGCCGCCGCCCGCGATGGGCCACGCGGTGGAGGCGCGTCTGTACGCCGAGGACCCGGCAGCGGGCTGGACTCCCCAGACGGGAGTGCTGCACGAGCTTTCCTTCCCCGGCGGGCCGCCGCCCTTCCCCGGCGAGGGTGGCGCGTACGTGAACGGGTCGGCCGGTGCCGGTGCCGGTGCCGGTGCCGGTGGCGGTGGCGGTGCGTCGGGCGGGGGCCGGGACGCCCACTTCACGGGCCGCGCCGAGCCGGAGGCATGGCGGGCGGCCACCGCCGCCCCTCGCCTGCGCGTCGACACCGGTTACACCCACGGCGACGCGATCGGCGTCCACTACGACCCCATGATCGCCAAGGTCGTCGCCTGGGCGTCCACCCGCGAGCAGGCCGTACGACGGCTCGCGCACGCCCTGCGCCGGGCGCGGGTGCACGGTCCGGTGACCAACCGGGAGCTGCTGGTCCGATCGCTGGAGCACCCCGAGTTCACCGCTGGACGGCCCGACACCGGGTTCTACGACCGGAACCTCGGGGACCTGACGAGCGCCCCGACGGGGGAGGAGTACGCGGCCGTCGCGGCGGCGCTGGCCGCTGCGGCCGGCTCGTACGCCGGCGACGCGCATACGGTCGGCTCGTACGCGGGCGGCGGTGTTCCACGGCGGCTCGGGGCCTGGCGCAATGTGCCCTCCCAGCCCCAGATCAGGGCCTACGGCGACCACGAGATCCGCTACCGCCCCACGCGCGACGGGGGATTCACCGTCGAAGGTCTGCCCGGCGTACGGGTCGTCACGGCGACGCCCGACCGTGTCACCCTCGAAGTCGACGGGGTCGTACGGACCTTCCAGGTCACCGAGCACGCGGACGGCCGCGTCCATGTCGACTGCCCCACCGGCTCGTACGCGCTCACCGCCCGCCCCCGCTTCCCCGACCCGCAGGACCGGACCGAGCCCGGGTCCCTGCTCGCGCCCATGCCCGGAACCGTCGTACGGGTCGGGGAGGGGCTCGCCGAGGGGAGCCGGGTGGAGCGGGGGCAGCCCCTCGTCTGGCTGGAGGCGATGAAGATGGAGCACCGCATCGCCTCTCCCGCCGACGGCGTGCTCGCCGCGCTCCACGCCCTGCCGGGCCGCCAGGTCGAGGTCGGCGCGCTGCTCGCCGTCGTACAGGAAGCGCCGGACCCTCAAAACGAGGGGGTCGCAGAGGTCGCCGACAGCGCCGAGGCCCCCGGCGGCGCGGAGGCCGCCGAGCCCACGGAGGTTTCGGAGTAGCCCCTACCCGCGCCCGTACGGGAGACCCCGCCGCCGACCCCGCCCGAGCGCCCCGCGCCCGCCACCGCACACACCCCGTACCCCGTACCCGTACCCCCGCACCCCCGTACCCCGTACAGGAGGAGACCCGTGAAGACAGAGAGCCAGGAGCACCAGGACCTCCGCGCCGCCGTCGCCGCGCTGGGACGGCGGCACGGACGCGGATACGACCGGGAAGCGCTCTGGGCGGAGGCCGCCAAGCTCGGCTATCTCGGGGTGAACCTCCCCGAGGAGTACGGCGGCGGAGGCGGCGGACTCGCCGAACTCTCCATAGTGCTGGAGGAGTTGGGAGCGGCCGGCTGCCCGCTGCTGATGATGGTCGTCTCGCCCGCCATCTGCGGCACGGTCATCGCCCGCTTCGGCACCGAGGAGCAGAAGCGCGCCTGGCTCCCCGGTCTCGCCGACGGTTCCCGCACCATGGCGTTCGGGATCACCGAGCCCGACGCCGGCTCGAACGCGCACCGGATCACCACCACGGCCCGCCGCACGGACGACGGCTGGAGTCTCACCGGGCGCAAGGTCTTCATCTCCGGCGTGGACATCGCCGACGCCACCCTCGTCGTCGGCCGTACGGAGGACGCCCGGACCGGCCGTCTCAAGCCCTGCCTCTTCATCGTCCCCACGGACGCCGAGGGCTTCCACCGCTCGCGCATAGAGATGGAGATCGAGGCCCAGGAGAAGCAGTTCGAGCTGGTGCTGGACGAGGTGCGGCTGCCCGCCGACTCACTCGTCGGCGACGAGGACGCCGGACTGCTCCAGCTCTTCGCCGGGCTCAACCCCGAGCGCGTCATGACCGCCGCCTTCGCCATCGGCATGGGCCGGTACGCGCTCTCCCGCGCCGTCGACTACGCCAAGGACCGCCAGGTCTGGAAGACCCCCATCGGCGCGCACCAGGCCATCGCCCACCCCCTCGCCGAGACGCACATCGAACTCGAACTCGCCCGCCTGATGACACGGAAGGCCGCGTACCTCTACGACGAGGGGGACGACGCCGGAGCGGGCGAGGCCGCGAACATGGCCAAGTACGCGGCGGGCGAGGCATGCGCACGGGCCGTGGACCGCGCCGTCCAGACGCTCGGCGGGAACGGTCTCACCCGCGAGTACGGCATCGGATCGCTGATCACCACGTCCCGCGTCGCCCGGATCGCTCCGGTGAGCCGGGAGATGATCCTCAATTACGTATCCCATCAGTCCCTGGGTCTCCCCAAATCGTACTGACAGGCGCGATTCTGGCCGTCCGCGCGGCCCTGTCGCGCGGCCCCGTCCGCGCAGCCGTCCGCGCGGCCCGTCCACAGAGCGAGGGGTCTCTCATGGCACAGAACGGCGACCAGAACGGGCCCGGCGAGCGGAATGAGCCCGGCGACCAGAACGGGCCCGGAGAGCGGAATAGGCCCGGCGAGCAGACCGGCCGCGGCGAGCACGCGGCCGATGTCGGCCCCGCCTCCGGCACAGGCTCCGCTTCCGGCACCGGACCCGTCTACCGCGGCACGGACCACACAGCCGGCCCCGCCTCCGGCACAGGCTCCACCTCCCCCACCGGCCCCGTCTACCGCAGCTCGTACCCCGACGTCCCGCCCGTCGACCAGCCGATCCACGAAGCGGTGCTCGGCCGGGCGGCCGAGTACGGCGACACGGTCGCGCTGATCGACGGCGCGCACGGCACCACCGTCACCTACGCCCAGCTGGACCACTCCCACCGCCGCATCGCCGCCGCCCTCGCGTTCGCGGGGGTCCGCAAGGGCGATGTGCTGGCGCTGCACAGCCCCAACACGGTCGCGTACCCGAGCGTCTTCTACGGGGCCACGCGCGCGGGCGCCTCCGTCACCACCGTCCATCCGCTCGCCACGCCGGAGGAACTCGCGAACCAGCTCCGCGACTGCGCCGCCCGCTGGATCGTCACCGTGTCGCCGCTGCTCGAAGTCGCCCGGAGGGCCGCCGAACTGGTCGCCGGGATCGAGGAGATCTTCGTCTGCGACCGCGCGGACGGGCACGCGAGCGTACTCGACATGATCGGCTCGACCGCGCCCGAGCCGCGGGTCGCCATCGACCCGGCCGAGGACGTCGCGGCCCTGCCGTACTCCTCCGGCACCACGGGCCACCCCAAGGGCGTCATGCTCACCCACCGCTCCATCGCGACGAACCTGGCCCAGCTGCACCCGCTCCTGCCGATGAAACTCGGCGACCGGATCCTCGCCGTGCTGCCGTTCTTCCACATCTACGGCCTCACCGCGCTGATGAACTCGCCGCTGCGGCAGGGCGCCACCGTCGTCGTGCTGCCGCGCTTCGAACTCGACGGCTTCCTCGGCGCGATCGAGAAGCACCGCATCAACGGCCTGTACGTGGCTCCGCCGATCGTGCTCGCGCTCGCCAAGCATCCCGCGGTCGCCCGGTACGACCTGTCGTCGCTGGAGTACATCACCAGCGCCGCCGCCCCGCTGGACGCCGAGCTGGCCGCCGCCTGCTCGCAGCGGCTCGGACTGCCGCCGATCGGCCAGGCGTACGGCATGACGGAGCTGTCGCCGGGGACGCACGTCGTCCCGCTGGACGCCCCGAACCCGCCGCCGCCGGGGACCGTCGGCAGGCTGATCCCCTCGACGGAGATGCGGATCGTGTCGCTGGACGATCCTGGGAGGACGATGGGCCCCGGCGAGAACGGCGAGATCGTGATCCGGGGCCCGCAGGTGATGAAGGGCTATCTCGGCCGTCCCGACGCCACCGCCGACATGATCGACGCGGACGGCTGGCTCCGCACCGGCGATGTCGGCCGGGTCGACGAAGAAGGCTGGCTGTACGTCGTCGACCGGGTCAAGGAACTGATCAAGTACAAGGGCTTCCAGGTCGCGCCCGCCGAGCTGGAGGCGCTGCTGCTGACCCATGAGGGCATCGCCGACGCGGCCGTCGTCGGGGTGTACGACGAGGACGGAACCGAGATCCCCAAGGCGTACGTCGTACGGCAGGCGGCGGCCCCGGAGCTGACCGGGGACGAGGTGATCGCGTTCGTCGCCGAGCGGGTCTCCCCGTACAAGAAGGTCCGCCGGGTCTCCTTCATCGGCGCGGTGCCGCGCGCCGCCTCGGGAAAGATCCTGCGGCGCGAGCTGAGAGAGCCGGAAGACGGAGAGCGCGTATGAGCCCGCTGGTCACCACCGCGCACGAGCGCGGTATCACCACGCTGACGCTGGACTCGCCCGCGAACCGCAACGCCCTGTCGGCGCGGCTGGTGGGCGAGCTGGCGCAGGCGCTGGCCCGGTGCGCGAAGGACGACACCGTACGGGCGGTGGTCCTGACCCACACCGGGCCGGTCTTCAGCGCGGGCGCGGATCTGAAGGCCCCGCCGAATCCGTACACCTTCGTGGAACTGCTCCGGAAGATCGTGAGCCTGCCGAAGCCGGTGGTGGCCAGGGTGGCGGGGAAGACGCGGGCGGGCGGAATCGGCCTGGTCGGGGCCTGCGACCTGGCGGTGGCGTCCGCCGCGTCCGACTTCGCGTTCACGGAGGTACGGATCGGGGTCGCCCCCGCCGTGATCTCCCTGCCGCTCCTCCCGAGGCTGGATCCACGGGCGGCGGAGCGCTACTACCTGACCGGGGAGCGGTTCGACGCGGCCGAGGCGGCCCGTATCGGACTGCTGACGCTTGCCGCGGCCGACGTCGACGAGGGGCTCGCGCCGCTGCTCGGCGCGGTGCGCAAGGCGTCCCCGCAGGGGCTGGCCGCGTCGAAGCGCCTGGTCACGGCTAGGGTGCTGGAGACCTTCGACCGGGACGCGGAAGACCTGGTGCAGCGCTCGGCGACCCTCTTCGCGTCGCCCGAGGCGCGCGAGGGCATGACCGCCTTCCTCGAACGACGGGACCCCGCATGGGAGCTGTAGCCACATCGAGCGACACCCCGAGCGACGATCCGGGCCTCCGCGCACACCGCGACGCGGGCGCCCCGGAGGCTGCCCCCGCGCGTGGCCCGGAGCCTGTGCCTGCGCGTGGCCCGGAGCCTGAGCCCCCACGTGGCCCGGAACCCGCACCTGCGCCGGCTCAGGCTCTTGCGCCGGCTCAGGCTCCCGCGCCGGCTCAGGCTCCCGCGCCCGCGCGGGCCCCGAAGTCCGCGGCGTCCGCGAATCCGCCCAAGCAGGACCGGAGCCGGGCCACCCGGCAGCGGCTCCTGGAAGCCGCCGTGTCCTGCCTGGCGGAACACGGCTGGGCGGGTTCCACGGTCTCCGTCGTCGCCGAACGGGCGGGCGTCTCGCGGGGCGCGGCCCAGCACCACTTCCCGACACGGGAGGACCTGTTCACGGCGGCGGTCGAGTACGTCGCCGAGCAGCGTTCCTCCGCCCTGCGCGAGCTGCCCGCCCACAGCCGCGCGGAGGTCGTCACTGCCCTGGTCGACCTCTTCACGGGTCCGCTCTTCCGCGCGGCCCTCCACCTCTGGGTCGCCGCCTCCGACGAACCCCACCTCCACGCCCGCGTCACCGAACTGGAGGCGAGGGTGGGCCGCGAGACCCACCGCATCGCGGTCCGCCTCCTCGGCGTGGACGAATCACGCCCCGGCGTCCGTGAAACGGTCCAGGGCCTCCTGGACATGGCCCGGGGCCTGGGCCTGGCGAACCTGCTCACGGACGACGCGGCGCGACGGGAACGGGTGGTGCGGCAGTGGGCGGGGGTGCTGGACCAGGCACTGGGGTGACCGCCGGTTGCGGGCGACCGGAGGCCGGGGCTCGCGGCACCCCGGGCTCGCGGCACCCCGGGCTCGGAGGGCTCGGATCCTCGAAACCGCGCTCTCTGAGCGGAGCGGCGTGCTCAGGTCAGGCGCAGATTGCGTACTTTGCAGCGGATACCGGGAGCCCCTGCGAACTTGGCATCGATCGTGACCAGTTCTGCCTGAAGGTGCTCGGCAAGTGCGACGAACGAGGCGTCGTACGGCCACATGTTGTGCCGGAGTTGCCAGATGCGAGGCAGGAGCGGCATGTGCTCATAGCGTCTGAGCGCCATGCGTCCCAGGAGATTGAGAGCCCGCTCGGCTTCGGCGTCCGGGATTTTCTTGCCACGGGCCAGGCCACGCAGCACCGAGGCGCATTCCAGGTCGATGGCGTGTGGGGCCGCCAGCACATGGCTCGCCGCGTGAGCCCTCACCTCGTCGGCCAGAGAGTCCGAACCGACGAGGAGCGCCACGAGTGCCGAGGTGTCCAGAACCAGAACGCTCACCTGCGTGCCTCGCGCATATCCGCGATGGCTTCGGTGATGTCGTCGGCTGTGACCTGACCACGAGCCGCGATGGACCGAGCTTCCTCGGCGATCTCGGCGGGTGTGAGAAGTGATGCTTCACTCTTGATCATCTGTAGCAGATAGCTCTGCAGGGACTGACCGGCTCCAGCGGCGCGAACCTTCAACGTGCGTAGGTCGTCCTCCGGCACATCACGAACATGAACGGTTGCCATGCAAGCATTATAGCCCCAATGCAAGCAATGTGCTCCCGCTTGTGTGAGGGCTCAGCGCACCGTCGCGTCGTACCCCGCGATCTCGCGCGGATCCCGCGTGCCCGGCCCCACGTACCGGGCCGAAGGCCGCACCAGCCGGCCCGTGCGCTTCTGCTCCAGGATGTGCGCGGACCAGCCCGCCGTACGTGCACAGGTGAACATCGACGTGAACATATGCGCCGGGACCTCCGCGAAGTCCAGGACGATGGCGGCCCAGAACTCCACGTTCGTCGCCAGCACCCGGTCCGGGCGGCGGTTGTGCAGTTCCTCCAGCGCCGCCTTCTCCAGCGCCTCGGCGACCTCGTAGCGCGGCGCGTCCAGCTCCTTGGCCGTACGGCGGAGAACGCGCGCACGCGGGTCCTCGGCGCGGTAGACGCGGTGCCCGAAGCCCATCAGGCGCTCGCCCTTGTCCAGGGCCTGCCTGACGTACGCGCCCGCGTCGCCCGTCCGCTCGATCTCCTCGATCATGCCGAGGACGCGGGAGGGCGCGCCCCCGTGCAGCGGACCGGACATCGCGCCGACCGCTCCGGACAGCGCCGCGGCGACGTCCGCGCCGGTGGAGGCGATGACGCGGGCGGTGAAGGTGGAGGCGTTCATGCCGTGCTCGGCGGCGGAGGTCCAGTACGCGTCGACCGCCCGTACATGCCGGGGATCCGGCTCACCACGCCAGCGGATCATGAACCGCTCGACCACGGTCTGCGCCTTGTCGATCTCCCGCTGGGGAACCATCGGCAGGCCCTGCCCGCGGGCACTCTGTGCCACGTACGACAGCGCCATCACCGCCGCCCGCGCCAGATCCTCACGGGCCTGGTCCTCGCCGATGTCCAGCAGCGGTTTCAGGCCCCACACGGGCGCGAGCATCGCCAGCGCGGACTGCACGTCCACGCGTATGTCTCCGGAGTGCACCGGGATCGGGAACGGCTCGGCGGCCGGAAGCCCCGGATTGAAGGCGCCGTCGACGAGCAGCCCCCACACGTTCCCGAAGGACACCTTGCCGACGAGATCCTCGATGTCGACGCCCCGGTAACGGAGCGAACCGCCCTCCTTGTCGGGTTCGGCGATCTCCGTCTCGAACGCGACGACTCCTTCGAGCCCAGGTACGAAGTCGGACATCAGGCGGCTCCTCACGGTGCGTACGACAGGCCGGGTGCGGTGATCGGATGTCGACCGGGCACCCCGTTGATGCCCCGTTCGAGCGGTGGTCACCCGTTCGACGGGGCAGGAACGATATCTCCTGCTGTGGAAGGGCCACAGTGGCCCGGCCCCATATTTTGGCGGGTTCCGATGATGCGGGGGAAGCGTGAGAACCGGCACACTGCCTTATTTCGCCCGGCGAGGATTAGCGGCACTGCGTGCCGGGCAGACTGATGCGGTTCCCTGCGGCCGGGCTCCGCCACCCGGTTCGGTAGGTCGATTCGGCCGGTCCAGTGCATCCGGTGGGTCGGTACGGCCAGTAAGCCGGTACGGCCAGTCGGTCAGTACATCCGGTGGGTCGGTGGATCCTGTCGCTCACCGGTCCCTGTCGGTCAGCGGATCCTGTCGCTCACCGGTCCCTGTCGGTCAGCGGATCCTGTCGCTCACCGGTCCCTTTCGCTCACCGGTCCCTGTCGGTCAGCGGTCCCTATCGGTTCGGTCGGTGCCGCCGGTTACGAAGCCCCGGTCGGTTCCGCAGGCCCGGTCGGTCAGGCCGGTCCAGCCGGGATTCGGCCGGGATTCGGCCGGGATTCGGCCAGGTCCCAGACGGACCGGACCGCACAGGCCGGACCGCACAGGCCGGATCGGACGCGTTCGGTCAGGTCCGGTCAGGTCCGGTCCCGACCGTTTCACTCCTCTGGGGCAGGATGACCCCGTGACCGACCATGCCGCCACTTCGAACGCCGGGTCCTCGCACGCCGAGCCCTCGAACCCGGCCACTCCCCACGCCGTGCCGAATCCCGCCGCGATGCGGGAGCAGTACCGCTCCACACCGTTCCTGGAGGAGGATCTCGCGCCGACTCCCATCGAGCAGTTCGCCCGCTGGTTCCACCAGGCCGCGTCCTCCGGACTGCACGAGCCGAACGCCATGATCGTCTCCACCGCCACCCCCGACGGCCGCCCGTCGTCCCGCACGGTGCTGCTGAAGGAGTACGACTCGCGGGGCTTCGTCTTCTTCACGAACTACGCCTCCCGCAAGGGCCGGGAGATCACCGCCAACGCGTACGTCTCGCTGCTCTTCCCCTGGCACCCGATCGGCCGCCAGATCACCGTCACGGGCACGGCGGTCCGGATCGGCCGGGACGAGACGGCGGCGTACTTCCGCAGCCGCCCGCACGGCTCCCAGCTCGGCGCGTGGGCGAGCGAGCAGTCGTCGGTGATCGCCTCGCGGGACGAGCTGCTGACCCGGTACGAGGAGCTGGCGTCCCGCTATCCGGAGGGCGAGCAGGTCCCCGCGCCCCCGGAGTGGGGCGGTTTCCGGGTGAGGCCGGAGACGGTGGAATTCTGGCAGGGCCACGAGAACCGGCTCCATGACCGGCTGCGGTACGTACCCGGCGCGGCCGGGACCGCCGCCGCCTGGCACGTCGAGCGCCTGGCTCCCTAGCCACTTCCTGGCCAAGCCAGCCACTTCCTGCCACTTCCTGGCCAAGCCGCTGGGGCTCCCCAGCGCGGGCGGGAACGCAGAAACCCGCGGGCTCTGGTCCCTCCTTGCGGAGGGGCCGGCCGGACGTACCGGCGAGCCCGCGGGTCGGTGACTGCTTTGGATTGCGGCAGGAGGCCCGCCGACTGCACAGAGTGCGACGACGGGCCGCTAGCCCGCAGTCACCTCACGCGTCCGGATTGCATACATCTGCCAGACCACCTCCTTTCTTCGTGTGCCCCACACACTAAGAAGCCCCCGCGATCGGCTCAACCCAATTATTTGCCGGAATGCAGGTGTGTCCTGGGTCACGTTCGAGTTCAATGGTCTGACGTGCATCCATTCGCGCGGACGCGTCCTTGCAGGGGGCTCGGGATGAGTGCTTCCAAGAGTGAGACGGCCAACGCGCTCGGACCCGACGAGCCCGAGCGGAGCGGACCGGCGGCGGGCGATCCCGCCGAGGAGTCGGCCGAGGAACCGACCGCCGACGATTCGGCGGGATCCTCGGCCGGATCGGAGGAGCTGCTCGCCGCGCTCCTCGACGGCATGGACGCGGCGCTCTGCGCCTTCGACGCCGACGGCACGATCACGCACTGGAACCGCGAGGCCGCCCGTATCCTCGGCTGGTCCTCCGAGGAGGCCGTCGGCCGCCGAGGCTTCGCCGGCTGGGCGGTCAGGCGCGCCGACGCCGGTGAGGTCGAGGGGCGGCTGATGGCCGCGATGGACGTGCCGGGACGGCAGGTCCACGAGTTCGCGCTGCTGCGCAAGGACGGCGGGCGTGTCCTCGTACGCACCCAGTCGGCGCGGGTGCTCGGCACGGACGGGGAACCCGCCGGGGTGTACTGCGCCTTCAGCGAGGTGCACGCCCAGATCGATCTGGAGCGGTCGATCGCCCTCAGCGAAGCCCTCTTCGACGACGCGTCCTGGGGCGTCGTCCTCGTGGACGTCGATCTGCGGCCGACGGTCGTCAACGGCTACGCGGCGCGTGCGCTGGGAGCGGGCCGCACCTCACCGCTCGGGCGGCCACTGGGCGAACTGCTCGTCCAGGGCGTGGAGGAGCTGGAAGGCTCCCTCCACCACGTCCTGGCGGAGGGCCCGCCCCGCGCGCTCAGCGAGGTGTGGGTGACGCTGGCGCACGGCCCGGAGAAACAACGCCGCCGCTGCTGGCGGAGCGGCTTCCTCCGGCTGGCCTCCCCGCTCGCGGAGGAGCCCGTGCCCCTCGGCGTCGGCTGGCTCTTCCACGACGTCACCGAGCGGAAACTCGCCGAACAGGACGCCGACCGTCTCCGCTTCCGCACCAGCCAGCTCCACCGCGCCGGCCGGGCCGCCTCCGAGTGCGAGAACCCGATGGAGGCGGCGACGGCGTACCTCGACTTCGCCCTGGCGGGCTTCGCCGACCACGTCCTGTTGGACCTCCTCGAACCGGGCGGCGGAGGTCGCCTCATCCGCACCGCCGCCACCCCGACCGGCGCGCCGGGCCCCTGCGGCCCCGTCGCCGGAGGCGGCATCCCGATCCGCTACGCCCAGGGCCACCCCGCCCTCCAGTCCGCCGAACGGGGCGGCTCGGTCCGCGCCGACGCCCCCGACTCCGCACCCCCCGAAACGGTCGCCGCCTGGCCGAAGGACCGCCAGTGGCCCGACGGCATGATCCACGCCCTCTGCACGGTCCTCCGCAGCCGCGGCCGAGTCCTCGGCGTGGTCACCTTCCTCCGCGGCCCGACCCGCCCGGCCTTCGAACGCCCCGACGCGGTGTACGCGGAGAGCATGTCGGTCCTGACGGCCTCGGCGGTGGACCTGGCACGGCTGAGCGCCGAGGAGTGAGAGAGCGTCCGCCGACCGCGACCTCGCGCGCGCTCGGGCCGGTACCGAGGCGTCCGATCCGCTGGGCTTCTGCCCGCGGTCCGCGTTAGCGTCGGGTCCCATGATCGTATGGCTCAACGGAACCCATGGCGCGGGCAAGACGACGACCAGCGCGCTCGTGCAGCAGCTGATCCCGGATTCACGGGTGTTCGACGCCGAGAAGGTCGGCGAGACCCTCATGGACATCACACCGGGGCTGCCCTGGACGGGCAACTTCCAGGACTGGCCGCCGTGGCGGCCGCTCGTGGTCGAGACCGCCCGCCGCGTACTCGACTACGCCGGTGGCACTCTGGTGATGCCCATGACCGTCCTGGTCGAGGAGTACTGGCGGGAGATCAGCACGGGCCTCGCCGAACATGCCGTTCCGGTACGGCACTTCGTCCTCCACGCCGACCAGGAAACCCTCCGCGGACGCATCGAGGGGGACACCGATCTCGGCCCGTCCCCCTTCCGTCTCCAGTACCTTGAGCCCTACGCCGAGGCGGCCCGCACATGGCTGCACGCCGAGGCCGAGGTCGTCGACACCACGCACCTCACGCCCGCCCAGGCCGCCCTGCGGATCGCGGAGGCCGTCAAGAGTTGAGGTCCGCCCCAAGCCGACCCGCCGCAGTCGACCCTCGCCCGGCCGGCCTGGCCTCCCGCCCGCCCGGCCTGGATCGTCCGCAACTGCGGGGAATCAATACCCTTTTCCATCAGGGGAGTTGGGGCAGATCTCAGCCTGCCGGATGATTCGCGAAGCCTCCCGGCACGCCAAGGTTCAGCTTGGCCTCGTTCAGTGAGCGGAAGGACTTCCCCCGTGCAGGTACTCAGACGACGAGTGGTGCCACCGCTGGCGGTGATCGTCATGGCGACCCTCGCTCCCGTGCTCGCCGTCTCCCCGTCCGCCGCCGTCACCTCGGCGAGCCCGGGGGATCAGTACACCCGGCAGGGAGTGACATGGGGGGACTGCGGCCCCGATATGCCCGCTTCGATCCGGTGCGCCACCGTCACGGTGCCGCTGGACTACGACCGTCCCCGCGGCGAGACGATCGAGGTCGCGATATCCCGCGTCGAGGCCGCCGACCCGGCCAAGCGACGCGGTGTGCTGCTCTCCAACCCCGGCGGCCCCGGCCTTCCGGGGCTGGCGCTGCCGCTGGACCTGGCGGCGCGGCTGCCCGCCGAGGTGAAGGACCGGTACGACCTGATCGGGCTCGACCAGAGGGGCGTCGGCCGGAGCGCGCCCGTCGAGTGCGGGCTGACCGACCAGGAGCGGCCGTGGCCGGTCCGGTTCACCCCGGCGACGTACGGGAGGGACATCGCGGCGGCCCGGACGGTCGCGGACAAGTGCCAGGCCAAGTACGGCGACTCGCTCCGGCACTTCACCACCCGTAACACCGCGCGGGACATGGACGTCATCCGGGCCGCTCTCGGGGAGAAGAAGATCTCCTACGTGGGCTACTCGTACGGCACCTACCTCGGAGCCGTCTACACCCAGATGTTCCCGAAGCGTGCCGACCGGTTCGTCCTCGACAGCGCCGTGGACCCCCAGCTCGTGTGGCGGGGGATGTTCCAGAAGTGGGGGTCGGAGGCCGATCCGGCGTTCGAGCGGTGGGCCCGGTGGACGGCCGAGCGGGACGCGACGTACCGCCTCGGCGACACGCCCGCCGAGGTCGCCGAGACCTTCTGGGACATCGTCGCCCAGGCCGACCGCACACCCATCGTCGTGGGCACGAAGACCGTCACAGGCGCGGGGATACGGGACTACATGCGTGCCGAGTTCTTCTACACCACCTCCGGCTGGGCCTCCGACCTGGTCGTCGTCCTCAGAGACGCCGCCGCCGGAAAGCCGACCGCGGATCTGCCCTTCTTCGGGGACCCGAGCGACAACCGGGTCTCCTCGCAGTGGGCCGTCATGTGCGGCGACACGTCCTCCTGGCCGCAGAACCCGGAGACGTACCGTCAGGACTCCCTGCGGGACGCGGACCGCTACCGGCTGTACGGGGACTTCCCCTCCACGATCGCGCCCTGCGCGTTCTGGGGCGAGAACGCCGAGTCCGCCACCCGGATCGACAACAGGGTCCCGGCGCTGATCATCCAGAACGAGTGGGACCCGCAGACTCCCCTGTCCAGCGCTCTCGGCATGCGCCGGGCCCTCAAGGGCTCGCGGATGGTGACCGCCGCCGGGGGAGAGGGGCACATCGTCTACGCCTTCGGCGGGAACCCGTGCGCGGACGCCGCCGGTTCCACGTATCTGACCACGGGTCGGCTCCCGGCCGCAGACGTCACCTGCGGGGTCGCCGCGAGCCGGAAGGCCGCGGATGCGACGGAGGCTCCCGCCCGGCTGTCGGCGCCGGCGTTCCGCTGAGCCCGGCCGCCGGCCGGTAACCGGGGACCCGTCGCCAGTCTGGAGCCCCAGCCGAGCCCCGACGCCTTCCGTCACCCCCTCCGGTGGCGGGAGGCGTCCGTCGTTCCTGGCCGGAGCAGGTCGGTCCGGTCGGGTCCGGTCGGGTCGGGTCCGGTCGGGTCGGGTCCGTCCCGCTCCGGCCCGGTGGCCGGGTCCCCGCCCGGACGGCAGTCGGGGCTCAGCCCGCCGCGATCGCCCTGAGCGCGCCCAGATGGCGCTCGTACACCGCCCGGCCCTTCTCGGTCAGCGCCAGCCAGGTCCGCGGCCGGCGTCCGACCCGGCCCTTGTCGACGGCCAGCAGGCCCGCCTCCTCCAGGGAGGCGACCTGCTTGGACAGCGCGGAGTCGGTGACCTCGACGAGGTCGCGTACGAAGCCGAACTCGGCCTTGTCGACGGGCGCGAGGGCGGCCACGATCGACAGGCGCACCGGCGCGTTGAGCAGCGGTTCGAGGTCGTGGCGCGGGTGGCTGCCCGGAAGTCGGCCGCCGGGGTCCGGCGCCGGGTCCCGCATCGGGTCGGGAGCGGGATCAGGGGCCGGATCCGGATGCGGGTGCGGGTTCCGCGTGGTCATGACGTGTACCGGCGCTCACGCCACGCCGCGACGGCCGGAGTGAGCGCGCACCACACCGTGGCGACTACGGCGAAGGGCACGCTGCCCTCGAAAACGGTCGTGCTCAGCGCGACCGCCAGCGCGAAGGCCGCGACCCAGGACCCCATCACCTTGCCGTGCCGGGCGCCGAACCCCCGGCGTATGACGCGCTGGCGGGCCGCGTACACGCTGAGCGCCGACACCAGCAGGAGGTTGGCCAGGGTGAAGATCAGCGCGGCGACGAGGCCGCGCCACAGGAGGGCCATCGGTACGAGCACGAGCTGCGCGGCGGCGAACACCCAGAGGTAGCGCGCGTACCAGTCGCTCCGCTTACGGGCCTCGCTCTCCACGTCGGCCGCGCGCCCGAGTGCCCCGCCTGCGTCGGCGAAGTCGTTCATGTCTCCCCCTTCTTCGAGCTTCGAGCCTGTCCGGGCTTCTTCGGTCTCGTTCGAGCCCGTGTCACGGCGTCGGCGACGGCGCGGGAGCGCCCACCTTGCGATTGCCGGATTGCCGGATTGTCAGAGTGTCAAATACTTGCCATATTGGCAAGTAGATGCTCAGAGGGCATGTTCGCATGCCGGTGCACGGCTGACGCCTCCGCATGCGGGTGCCCGCCCCTGACCGGGAACCCTGCCGCAGCGCGTACGGGCCCCTGTGCCGCCCCTCGCGGCAGGCCGTGCCCGCGTCACGGGTCGCCGATGAGGCCGCGGAAGTCGACGCTCTCCGCGATGGCGCGCTGGCCCGCGTCGTTGGGGTGGATGTGGTCGCCGGAGTCGTAGGCGGGGCGGATACGCGTCGGGTCGGCGGGATCCTTGAGAGCGGCGTCGAAGTCGAGGACGCCGTCGAAGAGTCCGCCGGGGAGTCCGCCGGGGAGTCCGCCGCGCCGGATGTACGCGTTGACCGCCTGGCGGCAGCGTTCACCGGCCGGATCGTAACGGAGGAACCCTCTGTACGGCGGGATGGTGGTGGCGACGACCCGCACACCTCGGGCGCGGGCGCGGGCCGTGAACTGCTGGAGACCGCCGATGATCGCCCGCGGGTCGTACTGGTGCGGCGGCTGCTGGATGTCGTTGATGACGTCGGTGAGGACGACGGTGCGGACGTCCGGGACCGCGAGCGCGTCGCGTTCCTGACGGTCCAGCGAGCTGGGAGCGCCGGCCGCGTTCCGGGTGAGAAGCCGGGTCGCGCCGACGCTGGCGTTGACGACCGACACGGGCAGGCCGGCCTCCTCGAGGCGTCGGCCCACCTGTTCGGGCCAGGCGGTCCCGGGTGCGAGGCGGTAGCCGCCGGAGACCGACGCGCCGATCACCACGAGGGTCTGGGGCGAGTGGACGGCGAGCGGCTCGGGGATCGAGGGGGTGATCGGCAGGACCCAGCACAGGGCGAAGAGAACGGCCGCCAGAACGGCCGCCCGGAACGTGTCGAACAGTGGAGCCACGTCAGCGCCCGCCCGTGGCCGCTCTGCGGGCCGCGCGGCTCCGGCCGCCCCGCAGGATCAGCCGCCTGCCGGGCTGCTCGACCCAGCGGTACAGAGCCCAGGACAGAGCGATCGACACGGCGAAGACGGCCGCGGCGACGGCCAGCGCGGGCAACGACCCGAATCCGGGACGCGTGCCGACGAAGGGCTCCACGGTCCGCATGACCAGAATGTGGACCATGTAGAAGGCGAAGGACCACTCGCCGAGTCGCACCAGCCACCGGCGGCGCCACAGCGACGGGGCGCGGTGCAGATCGTTGAGCGCGGCCGCCGGGATGAGACAGGCCAGCCCGATCACCGTGTACGCGGCGTAACTGCCGGGGCCGGGGAACTGGTAGGCGAGGAAGTAGCCGATGAGGGTGAGCCCCATGGCCGCCTCCGACCCCGGTCCGCGCCACTGCCCGGTCTGGACGAGACGGCCGATCGCGACGCCGAGGACGAACTCGGGGAACCGGGCGAGCGGGAAGGAGTGCAGCGTCCACTCCAGCGCGTACGAGGAGTTCAGCCACGGCAGCAGGATCACGGTCGCGGTGCACGCCACCGTCAGCGCTTCGAGGCCGCGCGGGCCCATGCGGCGTATCCCCGCGTACAGGGCGGGGAAAGTGGCGTAGAAGAACGCCTCGCAGATCAGCGACCAGCTGACCGGATTCAGCGCCTGCCACCACTCCGCTTTCCAGGAGCTGACGAGCAGCAGGTTCGCGGCGCCCTCCGCGAGACCGCTGGGACGGAATCTGGGCACCAGGGTGAACGCCAGCACCAGCGCCGCGACCGCGGTGACCAGATGCACTGGGTAGACACGGGCGATGCGCCGCCGCCAGAACCGCCTCGCGCCCACACCCGGCCGGGCCGACCAGGCCAGCACGAAGCCGGACAGGATGAAGAAGAACGACACCCCCGTCGCACCTGCCCCGAAGGCCCAGTCGACGACCTGCGCGCTGTCCCCGCTGAAGTATCTGAAGTTGCCCACGTGGAAGGCGAAGACCACGAACGCCGCCGCCCAGCGCATACCCGTCAGGGACGGCAGCGGAGATCCAGCGGTCGGCGGTGTCGGTGCCGGAGCGCGTGCGGGTGCCGGGACCAGCGCTCTGTCGGATCGCAGCACCTGGAGCGTCATGGACGCACCTCCGCGATACGGGGGAGCGGCGGGCCGCTGAACACGGCGACGGATATGGGGGCGTGCATGCGGAGAGTCCTGTCACAAGGGTTCGTCCGTCACCTCTGCGCGCGGCGCGCGGAAGCGCCGGCACGGGCGACGCCCGAACCTGCTCGGGCGGATGGTCCACCACGTGAACAACGGGGTGGTGCGCGGCATGAGCCGGCCGCGGGGCGTGCTGTCGCTCCGCGAACCCGGTGGTTTCCGGGGGCGGACGCGCCGGTGACGCCCGGCGCGCTCCTCTGCTCGCGCGGCCCGGTGTCTGTCCGGGCCGATCGGCGACTGGGGACGTCGGTACGGCGGTGGTGGCGGTGACACGTTCCCGGAGCGTCCTGAGTCGGAGTGTTCCGAACCTCGTTGGGCCGTTCCGAGCCGTGTTGGCCGGATTCCGGGCCTCGTTGCCCCGGTTCCGGGCTGCGCTGAGCCGGTTCTGGGCTGCGCCGAGCCGGTTCCGGGCCGTGTCGGGCCGCCGGGGGTCAGGGGTCGTTCTCGCCCATGTCGCCGCGCTCACCGAGGAGTTCCGGAGCGCGCTGCCGAGGATCGGCCAAGGGCGCTCGCCGATGTGAAAGCGGGCGACGCCACTGGGGATCGTGGTCGCGACGGTCCGTCAGAAGCCGGTGTCGGCAGGCGGGCAGGGGCCGTCCGGCAGGGATCGGCGGCAGCCCGGCCGTCGTGTCGCGCTCGGCCGGGGCGGAACGGCGTGGGGGGCATCGGGTCTCCTCCTGGGTAGGGCGGACCGTAGGAACGCGGCCTCCTTCCGCCTGTCCGCAACCCGGCTCCCCCATGCCCCGCGCCTTGGCCGCGACGGCGTCCGCACGCTCCCGGCGGCCGGTCGGCCCCCTCCGGCCCGCGCCCGCGCCCACGGTCGCGCACCCTGCGTACGCCATCGCCGGACGGAGACTCGGGGGCATCGGGACTCCCGCTGTCCGCGCAGGCATCATCGTCTTCATGTCACGGGTTTGTCCGGACGACCCGGAGGGGTTCCCCAAACGTGACGTATGCCACAGCGGCTCGGGGAGGCTCTCCGGGCTCCGGCGTCCCGTCTCGGATGATCGGGTCCTTGGTGATGCCCGCAACTCGCATTGGCCGCATCGGCCGCATCGACCGGAGGGGCTGAGGCGCTGTGGCGCGGGAAATCACTGTTGATCCGGCCCCGGACGCACGGTTGTCCGGGGCGGACTCAGCTCAGTTGATTCAGTTGATCCGGTCGTCGCCGCTGTTCGGTCAGGGCAGGAGCGTCTCTGCCTGCGGGTCGAAGCAGTTGAGGCCCATCGACGCGGCGACCGCCGCCGCGTGGACAGCCGCTTCCTCGGCCATGCTCCAACGTATGGGGAAGTAGATCAGCGGGCCGCTGGCCTCCCCGATCAGCGGACCGCTCGACCACGGCGAGATGTCGTCCACGTCTTCGGTGAGGTCGGGCCACCGTTCCAGGAGCGCGGCGACATAGGCCGCGATCTGCTCGGTCGGAGGAACGTCGGCTCCGTCCGCGTCGATGTACGTGTCGTACAGATCGTTGAAGCACTGGGCCGCGGCGGCGTCATCCGCCGGCCGCTCGCCTTCCCAGACGGCAAGGTCATAACTCATGGGCGAAGCCTGCCATCCGGCACTGACAGCGGCACCGACACGCGAGTCCGCTTCCGGAGACGAACGAGCGTGGGGGAACGGAACGGAAGGCGTTCCCCCACGGACGGGCACAGGGAGTGAGGGACAGACGTCCCTCACTCCCTTCGCCGCGCTCAGCGGCCAGATCCGTTGAAGGCCGGAACGGCGTCTTCGGACCCCGCCCCCGACCCGTGAGGTCACCCTTGGCGGTAGAAGATGCGGTCCCGGTACTCCGACATCACCCGCCCGTTCCACTCGTGTCCGCCGTCCACATTCGCCGACCTCAGCAGCGGCGGCTCTACGCCACGCGCCACCAGGCTCTCCGCCGCCGTCGCCATCATCGCCTGCATCAGCGCGCTGGTGACGACGGTGGACGCGGGGGCGAAGGGAGCCTCGATGCCCTCGTGCGTCAGTTCCGCGTCGCCGATCGCGATCCTGGAGTCGAGGATGATGTCGCAGTGGTCCTTGAGGAAGGTGCCCGAGGCGTTCCGTGGCTCCGTGGCCTTCGCGTACGCGACCGAGGTCACGCCGATGACGGTGATCCCGAGCGCCCGCGCGTGGAGAGCCATCTCGACGGGGAGGGTGTTGCGCCCGGAGAGGGAGATGATGACGAGCACGTCCCCCGCCCGCGCGGGGCTCGTGTCGAGAACGGCCGTGGCGAGGCCGTCGACCCGCTCCAGCGCCGAACCGAGCGTCGCCGGGATGACGTCGACGCCGACCGCGCCGGGAACGGCGAGGAGGTTCATCACGGCGAAGCCGCCGGCCCGGTAGACGACGTCCTGCGCGGCCAGCGAGGAGTGCCCCGCGCCGAAGGCGAAGAGCCGGCCGCCCGCCGCGACGGCGTCGGCGATCGCCTCGCCCGCGGCCGCGATGTTCTCCGCCTCCTCCTCCCGCACCCTTGCCAGGAGGCCGATCGCCGCGTCGAAGAACTGACCGGCCAGCTTGCTTTCGCCCATCGCCGAGCCCTTTCCGAAGGTGAAGTACCCGGTCCGTGACGTACGCGTCCGGGTACGCAGAGGACGGGAAACGCGCCCGGGAACGCCCGTGCCGCGGATCACGTTGCGGTCTGGACCATTGTGCTGTCAATACGGCCCAGGACACAGGGTTGCCCGAGGGCGGCACGGTTGTCAGTCGGATGCGTAAGAATTGAGTCCGGGGCCGCAGCGCACGAATCTTCGAGGGGCACGTATGTCCGGATTGATCGATACGACGGAGATGTATCTCCGCACCATCCTTGAGCTGGAGGAGGAAGGTGTGGTTCCCATGCGCGCCCGTATCGCTGAGCGACTCGACCAGAGCGGTCCGACGGTCAGCCAGACCGTGGCCCGTATGGAGCGGGACGGCTTGGTGACGGTCGCCGGGGACCGCCATCTGGAGCTGACGGAGGAGGGCAGGCGACTGGCGACGCGCGTGATGCGCAAGCACCGGCTCGCGGAGTGTCTGCTCGTCGACGTGATCGGCCTGGAGTGGGAGCAGGTTCACGCCGAGGCGTGCCGCTGGGAGCATGTGATGAGCGAGGCGGTGGAGCGGCGCGTGCTGGAGCTGCTGCGCCACCCGACCGAGTCCCCGTACGGGAACCCGATTCCGGGTCTGGAGGAGCTGGGGGAGAAGGCCGAGGCCGACCCCTTCCTGGACGCGGGCATGGTCTCCCTCGCGGAACTGGACCCGGGCGAGGACGGCAAGACGGTGGTGGTCCGCAGGATCGGCGAGCCGATCCAGACGGACGCCCAGCTGATGTACACGCTCCGCCGCGCGGGCGTGCAGCCCGGCTCGGTCGTGAGCGTGACGGAGTCGGCGGGCGGAGTCCTCGTGGGCAGCGGCGGCGAGGCGGCCGAGCTGGAGTCGGACATCGCCTCGCATGTGTTCGTAGCGAAGCGCTGAAGGCTGCGACCGGAGGCGTTCTCGGCGAACCACTCCGGTCGCAGTGCTCAGCTCCGCGCTGTCGCCTCCGGCGGGGGCGGAGAGGCCCCCTCGGCCTGGCGGCCTGGGAGGTACCCCCACCCTCGGCCGGTGGCCTGGGAGTGCACCCCACCCCTCGGCCGGTGGCCTGGGAGTGCACCCCACCCCTCGGCCGGTGGCCTGGGAGGTACCCCTCCTCGGTCTGGGAGATCCTCCGCGCCGTGCGTCGGTGAATTCCCGGATACGTGTCCGGTACGAGGGAGGGCGACCCTCCGCACTCCGCCCCGGCCTGCCCGCACCGCGTCGCGTCCGACGCCGTGGGCCGAATCGCCGGGTACGGCGGCCGGGTGTGACGGGACAGCCTTGAGCGGGTCACGTCACGCATCACCAGGACCGGTTACCCACCGCCGGGGACCGGTCACCCGCCACCGGGATCTGCGGTCACCGCCACCGGGATCTGACGGACGGCCGGACGGCACCCGTCCGGCCGCCGACGGCGTCGGCACACCCCTCCGCGGTGGTTACCTGACGTGCCACCGGGACCCGAGATCACACAGTCGTGTCGCGTGCCCGCTGTGAAGACGACTTCCGCCCGGAATGGCGGCGCTCGGGGGAATCGCGTGCCACGCTTGGGTTGAGGCATATGACCCACCGCCGGGGAGGGATCAGGGTGATGCGCCCTTCGTGCGCCCTCCGTACACAGCGGCACGGTCCGCACGACCCGCACGACCCGGACCCGCCGGACGGCCCCCGACGGCAGCGAGCGCCCCGCTCCCCGCAGCCCCGCTCCCCGCAGCCCCGCTCCCCGCAGCCCTGCTGCCCACAGCCTCGCCGCCCACAGCCCAGCCCCCCTCCGGACCGGCTCCACCGCCGGCCTGTCCCTCCCCGGCTTCGGGAACCCGGCTTCCACCCGGCCGCCGCGCCCCGGCGGATGCACCCGGCCTCGGGCGTACGGCGGATGTCCGAGGCTCGACCGGCCCCGCGGCCGCGCCCGGCCGCGAGCGACGGACCCGCCCGGCCCGGCCGGCCCGCCCGACACGTGGGCCCGCGAACCCGGCGGGCGGGCCACGGCGCCGCTCCGGACGCCTCCCGCTCTCCATGGGTAGGCCCCGGCACCCACAGGTGCCGGGGCCTGTCCTCCCCTGCGCTGACCCGGAGCCCCGAGCTCCCAGGGTCATTCCCCTCGGACCGTCTTCCCCGATCGGTCCGCCTCCCGCAGAAGATCTCCCCCCGGTGGCGGGCGCCAACCCTGGAGCGTGGTCACTCGAACGAGGGGTGTTACGGACCAGAAGCACGTATTCGAATAGGAGTTCGATAGTCTGGATGGTGCGGGACGTGACCGACAGGCACGACCGCGGGAGAGAAAGGGGTGCCAGGCACATGGTGCGGCGCATCAATGTGACCGGAACGGACGGCGTACGCCTGGCCGCCTGGGAATTCGCCGATCCACCCAAGTGGCCGGGCGGCGGGCCCGGCAGGGGCTCCGCCGGCCCGAGTCGGGCACAACCGCGCGACGGGCGTCCGGACCGTCTTCAGGAGCAGGTCGCGGCACCGCTTCCGGAGCACCTCGCGGCGCGTCTCCCGGACCGGGCGCCGGGCGTTTTACTGCTGCACGGACTGATGGGCCGGGCCTCGCACTGGGCCTCCACGGCCCGCTGGCTGTCCGAACGGCATCGCGCGGTCGCCCTCGACCAGCGGGGGCACGGCCGCAGCGAGAAGCCGGCGGACGGCCCGTTCTCCCGTGAGGCGTACGTCTCCGACGCCGAGGCCGCCGTCGAACAGCTCGGCCTCGGGCCGGTGACGCTGATCGGCCATGCCATGGGCGCTCTCACGGCCTGGCAGCTCGCGGCCAAGCGCCCCGATCTGGTCCGGGCCCTGGTCATCTGCGATATGCGCGCCTCGGCCCTCGGCGCGGCCTCGCAGCGTGAGTGGGAGAACTGGTTCCGTGCCTGGCCGGTCCCGTTCGCGACCCTCGCGGACGTACGGAAGTGGTTCGGCGAGGACGATCCCTGGGTGGAGCATCCCAGCCCCGCGCGCGGGGACTTCTACGCCGAGGTGATGGCCGAGCGCGCGGACGGCTGGCGGCCGGTGTTCTCGCGCCGCCAGATGCTCAAGGCCCGCGAGACCTGGGTCCATGACGCGCACTGGGAGGAGTTGGTCCAGGTCCGCTGCCCGACCCTGGTGGTCCGCGGCCTCGACGGCGAACTGGGCCGCGCCGAGGCCCAGGAGATGGTCAGGGTGCTGCCGCAGGGCCAGTACGCGGAAGTGGCGGACGCGGGTCATCTCATCCACTACGACCAGCCGGAGGGCTGGCGCGCCGCCATCGAGCCCTTCCTCGACGCCGTACGCCGCCGGAGCCATGACACCGGACCCCAATAGGGCCGCCGGAGCCCGTCCAGCATCTGGACGGGCTCCAGTCGTCCCAGAGGAGACAAGCTCCCGGAACCCCCGCTCCGGCGAACCCGCTCCGGTGAACCCGGTCCGGCGAACCCGGTCTGCCGCTGTCCTCAAGGCCCGGTGGCGGGTCAGGCGATCGGTCGGCGCAGCTCCTGACGGATCTTCACCGTGGCCTCGGCCACCTTCTTGAGGTCGACCGCCTCCGGGGTCATGCTCAAGCTCTCGGGCGTGGCCATCGACACGGACGCGTTGGTGTTCTCGTCCGCCCACGCGCAGAACGGGATCGTCGCCTTCCGGCCGTCGCTCTGGCTGGAGACCATGACCTGGCACCGCACCCGGACCTCCGAGCCCTTGGGGGTGTAGTCCTTGGCCGGCACGGCGATCTCGGTGCCCTTCGCCTCGCCCGCGCCCTCCAGGATCTCGTCGAGAGCCCGGTCGGGATCGGCGATCCGGCCGTACAGACCCGAGACGATCACGAATCCCGCCTCTGTGCCGTTCACCGAGTCGTACTGGCCGGTGGCCGCCCGAGGGGCGCGGACGACCGCCTGACTCGCCTCCGCCAGCCGCTCCTGGGTCTGCTGGGACATGTCGTCGGACAGTTCGTACGCGCCGTCCAGCAGCTTCGGGGGGAGCGTGAGCCGATACTCCGCCTCCGGGAACGTCTTCCCGGAGCCTTCGTCGCCCAGGACGTTCTTGCTCAGCCAGTACACGGCGAGGGCCGTCGCGATCATCACCGGCACCGTGACGAGGAGCCCTACGCGGCGCTTCTTCGGCGGGGGCGGCGGTTGCGGCGCGCCCCAGCCGCCAGGGGGCCCGTACGCCTGCTGCGGCGGATAGGGCTGCGGCGGAATCGGAGGGCCGAACCCCTGCTGCGGCGGGACCGGAGGGCCGAACCCCTGCTCCTGGGAGTGGGGAGGCCCGCCCCCGTGTCCCTGCCCCGGAAACGGCGGCTGCTGCCCCTGCGGGTTCCCGGAACTCCCCTGCTGAGGCTGCTGATGCGGTTGAGGCGGTGGCGGAGGCGGCGTCGACATGGAGGCAACCTATGTCACCGCGCGCGACACCCGTCTCCCACCTGGGCCCCAACTCCCCTTCGCCGGTTCAGCCCTTGCTGACCGCCGTCAGGATCTCCGGCAGCCGCCGTGCCGTCAGCGGCGCCGCCAACCGTACGCCCGCCCAGCCGAGCAGTACCCCGTAGCAGGCGCCGGCGGGCAGCAGCAGCCACAGATCGGCGTGCGCGTCCGTCATATGCAGCCAGACCGTCGCGGCGATCAACGGCGCGCAGAGCACGGCTGCGGCGAACATCCCGCCGAAGAGCGAGAGCCAGGCCAGCGCGCCCTGCCCCGGTGCGGCGTTCTTGTAACCGCTGTCCTGCGGGATGGAGTACGGGTAGCGGGCGGAGGCCAGCGCGCCCGTGCCCACCATCGCGCCGAGCACCGCCAAGGACATCCCCAGCGCGGAGGACAGCGTCTGCCAGTCGCCCAGCACGGCCGCCACGACGACCGTGACCATGACCGTGTAGGGCAGGACGATCACCAGCAGGGCCAGTGCCCGTGCCCGCAGTTCCGCGTACGCGTCCTCGGTCCCCGAGATCGTCTGCGCGACCAGCCAGAACGCCGAGGTGTCCTGCCCGAACTGGTTGTACATCTGCATGCCCAGCATGCCCGTCGCGAAGGACGCGATATAGACGGAGCCGGTGCCCTGGACCGCGTTGAACACCGGCACGATCAGACCCATCACCAGCAAGGACACCCATGCCGCCTTGGTCTTCGGATCGCGCCACACATAGCGCAGGGTGCGCTGCATGACCGTGCCCGTACGGCCGTCCGGCAGCCGCCGGTGGAGCCCGGCCCGACCGCCCCCGCCCTTCTCGCTCCGCTTGCCGGCACGTTCCTCCGCCGCGCCCAGTGTCGAGCCGTCGGGAGTCGTCATCAGCCGGGTCAGACTCCGGTCCCACCACCACAGCAGGGCGTACAGGGCCACCCCCGACAGGGCGAGTTGGGCCAGCGCGACACCGTACGAACCCTCGCTCGCGGAGTCGATCGCGTCGATCGCGGACGCGGCCGGCAGCCACCGTACGACCGAGGCCGCCGGATCGAGACCGTCGAGCTCCGCGCTCCCCGACACACTGAGCCGCTGCACGCCGAAGTTGACGAACTGGATGCCGAGCGCGATCAGCAGACCCGTCAGCACCGCCAGATCGCGGCCTTTACGGGAGGTGAGCAGCCGGATGTTGGCCGCCGCGACCGCGCGCGCCAGCGCCACGAACACCAGCAGCGCGAGAGGAACGGCGACGACCGCGACGGCGACCGCGAAGCCGCCGTGGGCGAGCGCGAGCGCCGACCCCAGCAGCAGACAGAGCGAGAACAGCGGCCCGATGCCCACCAGCGAGGCCGCCAGCAGGGCCGAGACCAGCGGGCGTGGGCGCAGCGGCAGCATCACCAGCCGGGTCGGGTCCAGCGTCTCGTCACCGCCGGAGAAGAAGAGCGGCATCACCGCCCAGCCGAGCGCCAGCACACCGGTCAGCAGGACGACGACCGTCGCCGCGTGATCGTTTCCTCGGAGCAGGACCAGCCCCAGGAGCTGGCCGAGGGCGAAGATCAGGGTGAGGACGAGGCTGAGGACGAAGACGAACCTGCGGCCGGTGGACTGGCGCAGCCCGTTGCGGAGCAGCGACAGCTTGAGCCGTACGAAGATCCCGGCGAGCTGCCCGTCGCCGATCCCGGGGGCCGTGGCACCCGCCGCGTACGGCTCGGTGTCGCCCGCCGCGTACGGCTCGGTGTCGCCCGGCGCGTACGCTCCAACCGGCCCGCTGCCGGGCGGGCTCCCGGTGCCCGTAGCGGTCTCTCCCGCGGCGTCCGGCCCGTCCCCTGCCGTGTCCACCGCCGTACTCCGTGCCGTGTCAACGGACTTGCCGCCGGAGCCGCTCCCGGCCCCGGACATGGTTCCTGCCGTGTCCTCGGTGTCCTGAGTGTCCGCCGGGTCGTCCGCGCCGGCGTTCCGCGTCGTGCTCACACCGCACCGCCGCTGCCGCTGCCGGCTCCCTCACCGCTGGCGCTGTCGGCTCCCTCGGCGCTGCCGGTGCCGGTGCCGCCGAGCCAGTCCAGCGAGTCACCGTCCTGCCGCCCGCTCGCCCCGACCAGCTCCAGGAACGCGCTCTGGAGCGACGGCGCGTCGCCGCGTACCTCCGCGAGCGGTCCCTGCGCCCTGATCCGGCCCGCCGCCATCACCGCGACCCAGTCGCACAGCGACTCCACCAGCTCCATGACATGGCTGGAGAACACCACGGTCGCGCCGGATGAGGTGTACCGCTCCAGCACCCCCCGGATCGTCTGCGCCGAGACCGGGTCGACTCCCTCGAACGGCTCGTCCAGGAACAGCACTTCGGGGTTGTGCAGCAGCGCGGACGCCAGCCCGATCTTCTTCCGCATGCCGGTCGAGTAGTCGACGACGAGCTTGTGCTGGGCGCCCGCCAGACCCAGTACGTCGAGCAGCTGGGTGGCGCGTTTGTCGACCTCCGCGCCCGGCAGCCCCCGCAGCCGCCCGCTGTACGAGAGCAGCTCACGCCCCGAGAGACGCTCGAAGAGGCGCAGCCCCTCCGGCAGTACGCCGATCCGG
This sequence comes from Streptomyces sp. NPDC004838, assembly GCF_053600955.1. Taxonomy (NCBI): domain Bacteria; kingdom Bacillati; phylum Actinomycetota; class Actinomycetes; order Kitasatosporales; family Streptomycetaceae; genus Streptomyces; species Streptomyces sp. NPDC004838. Next base: position 73,386 of record NZ_JBSGAW010000011.1, read on the forward strand.
GACTTCACGGAGACCGGATCGCGCCACACGTCGTGGCCCGCGACCTCCACCCGCCCCTGATCCGGGCGGAGCAGCCCGGTCACCATGGAGAGGGTGGTGGTCTTGCCCGCGCCGTTCGGACCGACCAGCCCGATGAACTTTCCCGCGGGAAGGGCGAGGTCGATGCCGGAGACGGCGATGTGCTCGCCGAACCGCTTCCACAGGCCCTCGACGCGAACGGCGGGCGGCGCTGTCCGCGCTCCGCCCGCCTCCACGGCTTGCGCTGCCTCCACGGCGCGCGCCGCCTGCTGGTCCGGTGTCATGGCCTGCCCTTCGGGTTCCCCGGGTCACCCGTACCGGTGGACATGTACGGGTCGGTACCGGACCACCCTATGCAGAATCCCCGCCCCGGCTACCCCCGCCCCCGGCTCACTTCCGGCCACCTCCGTCCCGGCTCACCGGCTCACTTCCGGCCATTCCCGCGCCGGCTCACCCCCGGCGGGTCCGTGCCGCGGCGGCCTCGCGCCCGCACGCGTACGCCAGCGGGCTGATCAGCTCGTCGGCGTCGGGCAGCCACCGGTTGGCCGGCGTGGGCCGGCGGGCCCACTGGACCGCACCCTGGCCGCCGATCCGGGTCGGCGGGGCGGCGACGTAGTGGCCCTCGCCGCGGACGATCAGATCGATCGAGCCAGGCTGCCAGCCCAGTGTGCGGATCAGCGCGGGCACCTTGACGGACGCTCCGGGCAGGACGAAGAACAGCATCCTGCGGTCGGGGGTGCACGTCACGGGGCCGAGCGGCAGCTCCATCCGCTCCAGCCGGGCGAGCGCCAGGAATCCGGCGGACTCGGGGAGGTCGAGCGCGTCGAAGGTACGGCCGGTGGGGAGCAGGATCGACGCCTTGGGGTGCTTCCCCCAGAGCCGCCGGACGGCGGTGGCGCTGCCGGTCGCCTGGTTCGCCCAGTCGGGCCGGACCGCGTGGGCGCCGGGCGCGGGGCAGTCGGTGTCGCCGCAGGAGCAGAACTCCCTGCCCTCGGACGCCTCCAGCCACGTACCGGGGAACACGTCCCAGTGCCGCTCTTCCGCGTACCGCACGGCGTGATCCAGCAACGGCTCACCTCGCTGCTGGGGGATCTGTGCGGCTTCTGTGACGTCGATGGTCTCTTCCACGACCCTCTCAACTCCTGCGGTCACCAGGGGTTACGGGCGTCCTACAGGCCGCCCCGACACCATGATCCCGCATATGGGGCGCATGGATGCACATACGGGGGCGCGCATGTACATCGGGCACGGAAGCGGGTATCCACTTCAAGGGGGCGTCTGCGTGGGGGACGCGCGCCCGGCCGGGAGGAGACGATCCGACGGCCGTGTTCCGGGGAACTGACGGGGCTTCTGGGACCGCATGGGTTCTGGGACCGTCCGGATTCTGGGAAGCTGCCCGGGTTCCGGAAGAACCAGAACAACTCTCGCAAGTCTGCATTCTCCGTATATCAGCCGGGAAGTGATCAGGGCGTTGATCACCGCGGCCTCAGGGGGTTTCTCATGGCAGCCAGGCCACTCGTCGCCCGTCAGCCCAACGAAAGGCTGCAGGCGCTCATTCAGGAAGCCGGGTGTTCCAACGCCGGGCTGGCCCGTCGCGTCAACATGGTCGGCGCGGAACGGGGTCTCGATCTGCGGTACGACAAGACGTCGGTGGCCCGCTGGCTGCGCGGACAGCAGCCGCGCGGGCGTGCGCCGGGCATCATCGCGGAGGCACTCGGCCGCAAGCTGGGCCGTACGGTCACGATCGACGAGATCGGCATGGCCAACGGGAAGAACCTCGCGTCCGGTGTCGGCCTCCAGTTCTCGCCGACCGTGCTCGGCGCGATCGAGCAGGTCTGCGAGCTGTGGCGGAGCGACGTCGGCCGCCGCGACTTCCTCTCCGGGGCGTCCGTGGCCGCCTCGGCGCTGGTCGAGCCCAGCCGTGACTGGCTGATCACCGGCGCGGACACCCAGGTGGCGCGTACGGCGGGCGCGCGGGTGGGCGTTTCGGATGTCGAGGCGGTACGGGCGATGACGGCCGCGCTCACCGATCTCGACCACCGCTTCGGCAGCGGGCACATCCGTCCCGTCGTCGTGCACTACCTCAACTCCGTGGTGTCCGGGCTCCTGTCGGGGTCGTACCGGGAATCGGTGGGCCGTGAACTGTTCGCGGCCGTCGCCCGGTTGACGGAACTCGCCGGTTACATGGCCGTGGACACCGGTCAGCCGGGGCTCGCCCAGCGCTACTACATCCAGGCGCTGCGGCTCGCCCAGGCGGCCGACGACCGCGGTTACGGCGGCTATGTGCTGGCCGCGTCGATGAGCCATCTCGCCGCGCAACTCGGCAATCCGCGGGAGATCGCCCAACTGGCGCGCGCCGCCCAGGAGGGGGCGCGCGGGCATGTCACCCCGCGGGCGCAGGCGATGTTCTACGCGGCCGAGGCGCGCGGGCACGCGCTCCTCGGGGACGCCCGCACCTGCCACCTCGTGGCCGGAAAGGCGCTGGCCGCGCTGGAGCGGGCCGAGCCGGACGAGGACGACGACCCGCCGTGGATCGCCCACTTCGACCGCGCCTATCTCGCGGACGAACTGGCGCACTGCTACCGCGATCTGGGCCAGGCGGAGGCGGCGGCCCGCCATGCCTCCGACGCGCTGGAGGGCCACCCGGAGTCACGGGCCCGGCGGCGGGCGATCGGGCTCGTACTGCTGGCCACGGCCCAGGTCCAGCAGCGCGAGGTGGAGCAGGCGTGTCAGACCGGCACGAGCGCGGTGGAACTGCTGGGGAAGCTGCGTTCCAGCCGGGGCGCGGAGTATCTGGACGATCTCCAGCAGCGTCTGGAGCCGTACGCGGAGGAACCGGCGGTACGCGAATTCGGGGCCAGGGTGGAGCTTCAGGCGGCGTGACGCCGGGCGTCTCCACGTGATGCCGCGGGCTGACGCTGTGGGCCGATGCCGTGGGCTTCACAGGATCGCTCGGCGGGACCCGGCGGGGCGGCCGAAACGGCGGCCGGAACGGCGGTCGAGGAGGCGGTCGACGGGCGACCGGTGGGGTGGCCGATGGGGTGGCCGATGGGTGGCCCGGGGGCGGTCGGCGGGCTCCGGTGGGAGTCCGGGGAGAGCCGGGGGAGGGGCCGGGAAGACGTCGGAGTGGCGGCATGCCCGTAATCGGCGTCTTCGTGGTGCTTGTCGTCACCTCTGGCCCAGGCGAGTGCGAAGGACTTGAACCACCCGGTAGCGTGAACCGACGGTCACGTAGGTCCACACGTAGGAGTTCCGGTGACGAACAGCGGAGAGGGTGACGAGCGGCGGCTTCCCGCGGCTCGCCCCGCGCACGAAGGGGTCGTGCTGCCCGCCGACGGATCCGACCCCCTGATACCCGGCGCTCCCGGCGCCCAGGCTCATACGGCGCCGGCGAGCGGGGAGCCGTGGGGAGAGCCATGGGGCACTCGGCAGCCGGTCCAGGACACCCAGGACCCCCAGGGGGTGCGGCCCGCGCAGGGCGGTGCCTGGGGACAGGAGCCGCAGTACGGCTACGGCGTCCCGTCCCAGCCTCTGCCACCCGCACAGCCCCAGGTCCCGCCGGGCGGGGGCGCGGGGCAGTGGGGCGGGCCTCCTCCGCAGTCGCTGCCACCGTCACAGCCACAGCCACAGCCGCTGCCTCAGTCGCAGCCGTTGCCTCAGCCGGGCGGCCCGCACCGGCAGGCACAGGACCTTCCGGGTGCGCTGCCGCCCGGAGCCGCCTTCAGCCCCACCGACGCCACGCAGTACATCCCGCCCGTGCCGTCGGCGGACGGCCCCGGAGGACCGCCGCCCTTCGGCTCCACGGACGCGACGCAGTTCATCCCGCCCGTGCCGCAGGCCGACGACCAGGACCGGGCGACGACCTTCCTCGGGACCGGGCCGCTGCCCAGTGACGGAGGAGTACGCGGTGGCGGGGGGATGCCCGGTGGCGGGGCGGTGCCGCCCGAGGCCGCCACGCAGTTTCTGCCGCCCGTGCCCGCCGGTCCCTCGGCCGGGCCGCCCATGCCCGTGGGCGCACCGCCCGGCACTTCGCCCGGCACTTCGGGCGAGCGCCCGCCGCCCGCCGAGTTCGACAGCCTCTTCCGTACGGACGGGGTCGGGGCGCCCGCGCCCGCGGGGCCTTACCGGGCGGATCCCACCCAGCATCTGCCGCGCGTGGAGGGCGGACCGCCGCCGGCCGGTCATCAACAGCCGTATCAGGGGGACCAGTACGAGGACGACGAGCGCGAGGATCGTCGGCGCAAGTCCTCGCAGATGGCGGTCATGGGCGCGGTGGTCGTCGCCTGTGCCGTGCTGGGACTCGGGGTGAGCGCCGCCATGTTCGGCGGCGGGGACGACAAGCAGCCGGACACCACACCCCGTAAGAACGTCGCCGCCCCTTCGCCCGCGCCCAGCGGCGCGGGCGAGCCGACGGAGTCCGCCGCCCCCGACCCCGAACGGACGCAGGCCGAGGCGCTCGACAAGCTTCTCGCCGACAGCAACAACAGCCGTGAGGCGGTGATCCGTTCGGTGGAGAACATCAAGCGGTGCGAGAACCTCGACCAGGCGGCCGACGATCTGCGCGGGGCGGCCGAGCAGCGCCGGAACCTGGTGACCCGGCTCGGCGAGCTGAGCGTCGACAAGCTGCCCCGCAACTCCGAGCTGACCGCGTCGCTCACCAAGGCGTGGCAGTCGTCCGCGTCGGCGGACGACCACTACGCGGCCTGGGCGAACCAGGTCAAGGGCAAGAAGGGCTGCCGGGACGGCCGGGCCCGCAACACCGGTCAGACGGCCCAGGCCAACCGCGCCAGCGGTGACGCGACCAAGGCCAAGCGCGAGGCGTCCGGGCTGTGGAACTCGATCGCGGCCGACCACGGACTGACCGAACGCCGCAGCGAACAGCTCTGACCGTGCGGCTCCGGCCGTGCGGCTTTGACCGAGCGCGGAGACCGGCTCCGACCGTGAGGCTCTGACCGAGCGCGGTGACCGGCTCCGGCCGCGCGGCGGCCGGGTGCCGGGCGTGCGGCGGCCGGGTGCCGGGCGTGCGGCGGCCGGGTGCCGGGCGTGCGGCGGCCGGGTGCCGGGCGTGCGGCGGCCCCCTCGGTGGGGACCGAAGGGGCCGGGACGATGCGCCTCGGGCTCACTGCTGCTGGGCAGACTCCTCGACCAGCGCGTGGAGTTTGCCGGTCAGGTCGGGGTGGTCGCCTCGCGATGCCGACTGCAGGAGATCGGTGCAGGCCACGAGCATGGCCGCGCGGCCGGCGGAACTCTCCAGCAGTTCGCGGAACTCGTGCCGCATCCGGGCCGCGGTGTTCGGCGCGAGTTGGGAGTAGGCCACCATCAGGGCGGCGTCGTACCCGCGCGGTGCCAACCCCCATGCTTCCCAGTCGAGCACGGTCGCGTCGGTGGTGATGTTCGCAGCGTGGAAATCGCCGTGCGCGCATTCCCAGAACTCGACGCGGGGAGCAGGGTGGCCGGTGAACTGTGGTACAGCGCGGTCGATCCACTCCTGCCGTACGGCGATCCGGTCGGTCCGGGCGGCCGCGACCGAGGCGAGGGTTCCCCGGACGGCGGTGAACCATGTGTTGGGGAGTTCGATCTCCTGGCGGAGGACCGGGTCGGCAGACAGGACTGGCTCGTGGATGAACTGGGTCAGCTCCGCCCGGTAGGCGTGCGCCGTGTCCGTCCAATCGTGCACCCCGAACAGCTGGGGCTTGGGCACGGTGGGAAAGGTCCGGGCGGCCAGCTCGGTGCCCTCCCAGAGTTTCCCTCCCACCTTCTCGGCCGGAGCGGACAGGAGACGGAGCCAGCACACGCCGTGCGCCGGGTGTACGGCCTGCCGGCCCAGGGTCCGCCCGCGCCAGCCCCACGCCTGCGGGCCCTGGAGGGCGACGCCCATGGCCTTCGCGGCGCGCTGGTGCGCGTCGGACATGCGCCGAGTTTCGGTGTCAGTCGCTGGTGGCGAGTACATCGAGAACCGTCCGGAGCGTGTAGCGGGAAACCTCGGCGTGGGGCGCGGCGAGGGCACCGCTCCAGTGTGCCGGGTTGCTGGTCGCCAGGAGGACTTTCGAGACACCGGGGCAGGAGGCCACGGCCGTGAGACAGGCGGCGGCGATCTTCGACCCTGGGCGGATGAGTTCGGCGATCTCGGGAGTGGCCAGGTGCGGCAGTTCGCCGCCGTGCAGGGGGGCGGAAGCGTGGACGTCCCATCCGAGTTCGTTCGCGGCGGCCATCACCGCTTCGGTCTCGTCCCGCAGCCGCACGTCGGGGTGCTCGTCCTCCTCGCGTCCGATGGCGGCGGTGGCCTGCTTCAGCAACTCAGCACTGCACGGCCACCCCGCGATGACGGCGGCGGCGCCTGCGGCTCCGCACGCCGGTCCGTACGCGATCCCGTCTACGTCACCCGGTCCGCGCGTCGGATGACACGAGCGCCGCAGGGCGCGGACATGCGCGTTCCGTACGCCGGCCGATCCGTACGTCGGCCGACAGGGGAGGTCAGCTCGTCTCGGACGCGACCAGCGTCTTGCTGACGTCCACGAAGCCCTCCCGCTGCGCCACCAGCCGCCCCTCGCGCACCTCTTGGAAGGTCACCCCCCGGTTGACGATCCTCGGATAGCCGGGGGTGCCGAGCATGTCCTCGTAGTCCCAGCGCAGGACGGGGGTGAGCCCGCCCGTCGAGATCTGAAGTCCGTTGTCGAGGGCGCGGGCGATCTTTCCGGGTGTGACGTCGTCGGAGTCGATCGACTGGACGACCGCCTTCAGCACCGTGTACGCGACCCAAGTGGTCTGCACGCCCGGGTCGGTGGAGTCGATGCGGTTGTCGCCGAACGCGTGGACGTCGATCACCTTTTTCATGTCGTTCCAGCGCTCATCGCCCGAATCCGGGTACCACCCGGTGATGAACGCGCCCTCGAAGGGGCCGTTGCGTCCGCCCGTCCGGTCGATCAGCGCCTGGCCGACGCTGCCGAGCACCGAGGAGACCCGGATGGTGCGGCCGTCGTCGGGCAGCCGCCGGAAGGAGTCGAAGAACGTCTCGGTGTGGTCGCCCAGCGCGGCCGTGACACAGCCGGGCCTGCGGTCGTCGCTCGTCTCGGCCCCGGCCCCCGCCTTGGTGCGGGCCTGGTCGGCCTGCCGGGTGTACTCGGTCGCGTCGTCGGGAGCCAGGATGTCCGTCGAACTGCCGTGCCCGCTCTTGGAGAGCCCGGCGTTCAGCAGCAGCGGCAGCTCGTCGCCCGCGAGGGAGTCGGGCCGTACGAGCGCGACCCGGCGGCAGACGCCCGCGAGCTGCGTCCCATGACCCGCGAGGAGGGCGGCCTGGCCTCCGTTGACGGGATAGGACAGATAGCTGGTGAACTCCTGCTCGGATATGCCGTATCCGCCGATGAAGGGGATTCCCGCGCCCTGGAGCGGGGCCATGAACGCGCTGCCGTGCTGGCTGTACGAGCCGACGACGGCGTCGACGTCCTCCTCGACCGCGCGCCGGGAGCAGGCGGCGGCCCCGGCCGAGGTGTTCTCCTCGTTGCAGGTGAGCACCTGGAGTTCATGCCCGTCGATTCCGCCCTGGGAATTGACCCAGCGGGCATACGCCTTGGCCATGGCGGGCATTCCGGGCATATTGGTTGCTTGGGTCTCCTCCGGCGCGAAGGTCATCACCTTGATGGGCTCCCGGGAGCCGCCCGGGGTTCCGGGGATCACACCGCAGCCGGTGGCCAGTACGGTTCCGGCCGCCACGGCGGCCGTCGGTATCCGCAGGGCGCGCATCCGCGCGGTCCATGAGGGGCGGGGGGTGGTGGAACGTCGCCTACCGGTCATGGGCCAGTACGGTTCCGCTGCTGAGGTAACGGCGGAGTGTGCGTCGTTGGCCGGCAGGTAGCGGAATGGTGAACACCAGGGGGCCATTGGGACCCGCGGGATGAGAACGTACGATCGAAGGCGTGCAGCAAGCCTCGGTTTCCCCTTCCCGTCGCACCCGTCGCTCATCCACCATGGGTGGTATGCCGCTCAATGACATGCCGTGGTGGCGTTGGCGCGCCAACGTGCGCTCGGCGCTGCACATGCTCTCCGATCCCGTGTTCCACCAGGACACGTGGCTGGCCGGCCGGGAGGGGTACGGGGATGTGACCGACGCCGTCTACCGGCTCGTCGAGGACACCTGGCTGGACAGCTGGTCCGCGGAGAAGTACGTCGGCACGATCTTCCGTGACGCCAATGAGGCCGCCCTCGTCGACGCAGCCGTTCTCCGGGTGCTCCGGATCATGCACCAGGTGGGCGCGGACGCTCCGGTCTCCGCGTATCTGGAGCACCCCGGCTGGCCGGAAGCGGTACGGGCGGCGCGCGAGGCGCACGTACTCCTGGCGGCGAACGACGGCGAGGACCCGGAGGTCCCGCCTCGATCACTGGACGTGCTGCGGATCATGACGCGTACGGCGTGACCTGTACGGCATGACCCGTGCGGCGTGACCGGTACGGCATGACTTGCAGGGCGTGGCTTGCAGGGTGCGACCGGTACGGCGTGACGCCTGGGGGTCGATCCGTACGCGCGGTCTGGACGCGCGGTCTGGACGCGCGGTTCGGCTGTGGGGCCGGTGCGGGCGGCCCGTGCGGACGGTCCTCGACGGTGCCGTGTGAACGGTCCCGTGTGACCTCGGACACGCGAGGCGCAGGGTTCGGGTGTCCCGCGTGACGGACGGAATCCGCCGGGGAGCCGCCGGTGTGGCACCCTACGAGGATGACCGACCAGTACGTCCTGACGCTCTCCTGCCCGGACAAGCAGGGCATCGTGCATGCCGTGTCGAGCTACCTCTTCATCACTGGCTGCAATATCGAGGACAGCCAGCAGTTCGGGGACCAGGACACGGGTCTGTTCTTCATGAGGGTCCACTTCTCGGCCGAGGCGCCGGTGACCGTCGAGAAGCTGCGGGCCAGCTTCGCCGCCGTCGGCGACGCCTTCCAGATGGACTGGCAGATCCACCTCGCCGACGAGCCCATGCGGATCGTTCTCATGGTCAGCAAGTTCGGCCACTGCCTGAACGATCTTCTCTTCCGCTCCCGGATCGGCGCGCTGCCGGTCGAGATCGCGGCGGTCGTCTCCAACCACCGCGACTTCGCCGAGCTGGTCGCCTCGTACGACATCCCCTTCCAGCACATTCCGGTCACCCAGGAGAACAAGCCCGAGGCCGAGGCCCAGCTGCTGGAGCTGGTACGGGCGGAGAACGTCGAGCTGGTGGTGCTCGCCCGCTATATGCAGGTCCTCTCCGACGATCTGTGCAAGCAGCTCAGCGGCCGGATCATCAACATCCACCACTCCTTCCTCCCGAGCTTCAAGGGCGCGAAGCCCTACCACCAGGCCCACGCCCGTGGTGTGAAGCTGATCGGCGCGACCGCGCACTATGTGACGGCCGACCTCGACGAGGGCCCGATCATCGAGCAGGAGGTCGAGCGCGTCGGGCATGAGGTCACTCCCGAACAACTGGTCGCGGTCGGCCGCGATGTGGAGTGCCAGGCGCTGGCGCGCGCGGTGAAGTGGCATGCCGAGCACCGGATTCTGCTGAACGGCCGGCGTACCGTCGTCTTCACTTGATCAGGCGAGGTCGCAGCCGCGGTCGGGACTCCGGGCGGCGGCTGCGGTCGTGATCACGGGTACCGCCGCGTAGGCGGCCGCCGCCACAGGGGAGGCGACGGTCGGCGGCCGGCTTGGCCTGCACCCTGCATCCTGCTTGGTCAGGCCCTCGCATCCTGCTTCGTGCTCAGCGAGACCTTGCATCCTGCATCGTGCCCAGCGCGACCCCCGCATCCTGCATCGTGCTCGGCGAGGTTCCTGCATCGTGCCCAGCAAGACCCTCGCATCCTGCATCGTGTTCAGCGAGGCGCCCGCATCCTGCATCCTGGCCAGCAAGACCCCGCATCCTGCATCCTGCTCGGTGTGCCCCCTACATCCTGCCCAGGGAGGCCGCCGCGAACAGGACGTCCCTGATCGCCTCGCGGTCGCCGTCCTGGCCCGCCGCAGCCTCCTCCGGAGGCACATGCCCCGCCACGAGCTTGCAGAACTCCACGCTGTCGAGCGCGACTTGGGCCACCGTATGGCTCGGTGACCCGAGAGCGGCCGGGGAGTCGAGGGCGATGTACCAGTCGCCGCCGCCCGCGCCCTCCACCTCCAGGCGCACGGAGCGGCCCGGTGCCCCCGCCGCGACGAGTTCTCTGGCCGGGCCGGCGAGGCCCGAGCGCCTGCGTCCGGCGAGCGCCGCGGGCAGCAGCCGGGCCGCGAGGTCGATCATCCCGTGCAGATGGGAGCCGCGCGGCGGACCGTACGGATAGGCCACCGCGCCCGCGATGTCGTCGGCGTGGATCCAGCACTCGAAGGCGCGGTCGAGCAGGCAGTCCCGCAGCGGAAGGGCGAAGTCCCCGTACGACACCGGCAGGTCGGCGATGCCGCTGCCCGCGAAGGACACCGTCCGGATGAGGGTGTGGCTCTGGTCGCGCCATGGAGCGTGGACCCCGCGCCCGGCCGGGTGGTACTCCGCGCGCCAGAACTTCTCCGTACGCTCCGTCGGCACCCTGGGCGCGTCCCTGCCCAGCGGGTCGCCCAGCCCGAGCGCGTCGGCCACCAGCCCGTCCACCGTCATCAGATGGCCGATGACCCCGGCGACGGTCGTCTTCCGGTTCACCGCCTCCACGCCGTCGAACCACTTGAGCCGTACCGGCGCGTGCCACTCCGCGTCCCCGATGTCGCGCAGCAGCGCGTCGAGCCGGGCGGCCTCGGCATCGTACGGAGCAGCCCACTCCGGTACCGGTATCCGGGCGGGGCGACGGCCCAGACAGTTCTCCAGCACCCGGAAACGCAGCATCGGATCGAGATCCAGATCGCGTTCGGTGTGCAGCAGTTCGACCGCGCCGCGCAGCCGGAGGGCCTCGTCGGCGCAGGGGGCGCAGCCACCGAGGTGTTCCTCCATGGCCGCGGTCTCCTCGGGGGAACAGGCGGCCAGCGCCCAGGCGCCGAGCAGGGACTTGAGCACGCTGTGGGAGAGGCTTTCGGTGTTCGGCGGTTCGGGTGTTCCGTGCATATCGGCCTCGGCCGTTTCCGCGGGCGGTTCGTACGCGGCGTCCTTCCGGACTCCCGCGTCCTTCTGGGACTCTGCGTCTGTCTGGGAATCTGTATCCGTCGAGGCGTCTGTATCCGTCGGGGGGTCTGTATCCGTCTGGGACTCCGCGTCGGTCCGGGGCTCCGCGTGCCCCGGCGAATCGGTGTCCTTCCGTGGCTGCGGCACCGCCGCGTACCCCTGCCGGGGTACGAGGTCCGGTGGTACGAGGTCGTCCCCCGCCGCACGGGGGCCCGGTATGCGCGGAGCGCCCCGGACCTCCTCCGGCCCGTCGTCCTTCTGACGCCCGTTCACAGGGAGCGTCCGTAGCCGGGCGGGGACGAGCCCTCCACGGGGCGGGTGTGCGCGGTGGACAGCAGTTGCAGGCCGAGCCGTAGCCTGCGCCGGGCCTCGTCCTCGGTCACCCCGAGATCGACGGCGGTCTGCCGGTAGTCACGGCGCTGGAAGTACGCCAGTTCCAGCGCGGCGCGCAGGGGAGCGGGCATGGAGGTGACTATGTAGTCCGCGCGTGCCGCCGCCGCGGCCCGGCGCACCTTCTGCTCCAGCTCCTCCGTGGAGCCCTCGCCGCCGTCCGCGAGCGCCTCCGCTCCGGCCCGGCGCAGCCGCTGCACGGCGTGGTTGTTGGTCACCGTGGCGACCCAGGAGCGCAGGGAGCCCTGCTTCGGGTCGTACGCGCCGGGGTTCTCCCAGATGTACCCGAAGACCTCGCGGGTCACCCGGTCCGCCTCGCCGTCGTCGTCGAGCACCCGATGGGCCAGGCTGTGCACGAGCGAGGCGAACCGGTCGTACAGCTCACCGAGGGCGGCGGCCTCTCCCCGCGCGAGCCGCTGCTGCATCTTGCGGTCCCAGCGCGGCTGCGCGTCCTTTGCCATGAGACCCCCAAGCTGTCCCTGCGTAGTACTTCTGTGCCTGTCCGTACGTGTCTTCCCCTTGAATGTAATGCGCGCGGCGTCGAGCGCACGCCCCTTTGCTCCAAGTGCGCCCCCGAGGGAGGGGTGAGGTGGTAAAGGGCCCGGTGCGTCACCGTGATTCGAATCTGTGATCAGAGCTTCACCCTGTGTTTGTTTACGGTTTCGGCGGGGTCAATTGGCGGGTACTTGCACGCGTCAGCCTCGCGGGGTCGTACTCTCCCCGCATGGACAGCGCAGAGTACGAGCGCAAGATCGCGTCTCGTTTCGCCGCCTTCGATCAGGACGGCAACGGCTACATCGACCGTGAGGACTTCAGCGGGGCCGCCGCCGCGCTGCTCGCCGAGTTCTCCACGACGGCCCGCTCGGACAAGGGCCAGGCCCTGTACAGCGGCGCGGAGGCGTTCTGGCAGGGCATGGCGGGGATCGCCGACGTGGACGGCGATCAGCGCGTCAGCCGCCAGGAGTTCATCACCGGCGCGGTCAAGCGCCTCCGTGACAACCCCCAGCGCTTCGCCGAGATCGCCCGCCCCTTCCTCCACGCGGTGATCGCCATCGCCGACGAGGACGGGGCCGGAGTGACCACGTCCGCCGCGGAGCGCGTGCTGCGGGTCCTCGGCGTGCAGCCGGGAGCGGCGCGCGACGCCGTGGTCACGCTGGACGCGGACGCGGACGGCCGTATCGGCGAGGACGAGGTGTTGGCGGCGTTCGCCTCGTACTACGTGACGCCGGAGCAGCCGTAGCGGCTTTCGCCGCGGGGGCGGTCGGGGCCCCGAGCTTCGCGTGAGGGCGGGGGATTCCCCCCGTCCTCGCCCGTGCCTGTACGCGCCTTGGCGCCGTCGCGGAGTGCCTCGGCCCCTGTGCGCGAATGTTCGCGATTGTGCGTAGGTGAACGTCTGGATGTTTGGCGTCCGAACTCTGTCTTGCCGAGACCGCCCGCGCCTCTGATCATGCTCGGGTGGAGCATAACTGTGGCGACGAACCCGTCTGTCCTCAAGGACAGTTGACCGCCCTCAAGTACGTGATCGCGTTGCGCGGGTTACGTGACTGGTCCGGGCTCACCTACCGGCAGCTCGCCGAACGCGCGGAAGTGCACGGCGAGTCGCTCCCGCCGAGCACGCTCGCGGCCGCTCTGCACCGGGTCACCGTGCCCAGGGCGGAACTGGTCGCCGCGCTGGTGCGAGCGGTCGGTCTGGACGATGCGGCGGTCGACTGCTGGCTGCGGGCCAGGGAGAGAGCGCGGGAAGGCGCCGTCGAGGGCGGCTCGCCGCCGGAAGCGGACGCCGCGGAGACCGCGGACGCCGAGGAGCCCGGGCAGCCCGGGGAGGGCGCCGGGGCCACCTCCCCCGAGGAGGCGGCCGGGACTCCGGGTGCCGCCGGGGCCGCCCGGGCCATGGAGGCGCAGCCGGTCAGCGACGAGCCGGGCACGGGATCCCGGCGCGGGCGGACGGTGCTCATCGGCGGGGCGGCCGTGCTCGCCCTCTCCCTCGCCGTCGGCGTGGGCGTGAAGATCGGGGAGTCGACCTCGTCGCCGGGGGACGGGAACTCGTCGAAGGCCAAGGGCTCCGGCCGGCCGACTCCCCTGCCCGAGGAGGGGTGGCACCGCATGCGCCCCCAGCACGTCGCCAAGGCGGACCTGTGCGTAGGCGAGGGCCGTGAGCGCAACGGCCGGACCCGGCGGCCCCTGGCCGTACTGCGCCCGTGTGACGGCACGGTGCCCCGTACGTATCTGAAGCGGATCAGCGAGGGCGTGTATCAGATCCAGTGGCACCCCGCGAAGGAGAGCGTCGGCTGTCTGACCGTGGACGCCGCCTACAAGGTCGCCGGGGCGCTGCTCGCCCCCACGTACTGCACCGGCGTGTCCCACCAGCGTTTCGCCATCGAGCCCGCTCCCGGCGAGCCCGGCCGCGACGACGCGCGCACCTATCGGATCCGGCCCTTGCACTCGAATCTCTGCCTCGGGGTCCTCGGCGGGGAAGCCGACACCGGTGCCGGCGCGGAACTCGCCCAGGGCGAATGCGACGGCGGCACCGATGAGCACTTCGCCTTCGAGCCCAGCGGATAGGCGGGAACGGCGGAACAGTGGCTGCGGGCCAGTGCGAGCAGGAGTGAGGAGCGAAGGACGTGTGTGGCGAGCCCGCGTCCGAATGACGGACCAACTACTGCGTCGGAAACGTGTGTTGGTCGCGGATCCTTTACGCAGCTGCAAACGGCTGTGTGCTCAACTCACCTGCCATGCAAACCCCGTACACCAGTCGAGAACTTCACTCCTTCCGTCCTGCTCGCACCCGCCGCCTGCGGCGGGCTTTCAGGAGCGTGCTGGCAGGTGGCGTCGCGTTCGCGGCGCTCGCCGTCGTGGCGGAGCCGGCGCAGGCGATCAGCGGCGGTGAAGAAGCCCGGAAGCGGTATCCGTTCATGGCGTCGATCCAGGACCGCCAGGGCGAGCACTTCTGCGGCGGCACCCTGATCGGCTCGCGGTGGATTCTCACCGCCGAGCACTGCGTGACCGACCTCGAAACAGGTACGCCGAAGTCCCCGAAGGGCATGCAGGTGCGCGTGGGCACCAAGGACCGGACCAAGGGCGGCACGCTGCGCGACGTCCAGAAGATCCTCCTGCCGCCCGGCGCAGAGACCCGCGAAGTGGACCTGGCCCTGCTCAAGCTCGAGGCCCCCGTCCACGCACCGACCGCGAAACTGCCCAAGCAAGCGCCAAAGACGGGCGATGCCGTTCGTCTCCTGGGCTGGGGCGACCACAACCTGCCCGACAACCCGGACGGCCCCTGGCTGCCCTTCCCGAAGAAGCTGCGCCAGCTCGACACGGACATCGTCGACCGCACCCGTTGCCCCGGCCCCGGCGGCGACCTCGACCTCCCCACGCCGCAGGAACTGTGCGTGGCCTCACTCCCCGGCAAGCCCTGGCCCCAGACCGCCCGCGGAGGAGACTCCGGCGGACCGATCCTGGCCGAGCACAAAGGCAAGTGGACGGTACTCGGCGCACTCTCCCGCGGCGTCCACATGACCGAACACAACAACATCTACACCTCCACCCACGCCCACCGGAAGTGGATCACCGACACCATGCGGGGCACCGCGACCCCCTGAGTCGGACCAGGGCGACGGGGCCTGAGCAAACCGGACCGACCGACCTCCCCGTGCCGGGGTGCCGGGCCCCGAAGTCCTTCCCCGGACACCGGGACTTGGGGATCTGTGGCGCAGTCGTCAACGGCTGCGCGACAGATCCCCAAGACCGGGGATCCGCACAGCCGCGTGCTCGGAAACCCGCGGCCGGTCCGTCTCTCGTCGGTCGGACACGCATCGCCACGTCCGGTCATCCGATGGACGGATCTCGACTCTGCGCCGAGGGCGTACGCGCACGCGTACGAGACCACCCCGGCCGGGTGCCTGAAGGGCGCCCGGCACTACGTCTCCAGGAGGAGATTTGCGCAGTCACACAAGACATACGGGCGCGGCGGTCGTCGCCGCGGCCGCGGCGCTGGCCCTCGCCGCCGGTCTGGCCGGCCAGGCGTCGGCGGAGACCAATCCGGGCGACAGCGCGGACCGTTCCGCGTATGCGGACCGTTCCGGGCATGCGGATCGTTCCGGGCAGCCCGTCGCCAAGCACCGGATCACGCTGATCACGGGTGACCGGGTGACCGTGGACGCCAAGGGCCGGTTCGTCGCTCTGGAGCCTGCCAAGGGCCGCGAGAAGATACCCGTCCACATCAGCAAGGCCGCGGGTCGTACGCTGGTGATCCCCGCGGACGCGGCCCGGCTGCTCGCGGACGGCACCCTCGACCAGCGGCTGTTCGACATCACCGAGTTGAGCAAGTCCGCGAACCTCAAGGCCCAGAAGAACGGCCCCAAGGTGATCATCGGCTACCGCGGCACCGCCGCCACGGCCAAGGCAGAGGTCCGTGGCGCGGGTACCGTGAGCCGTACCCTGAAGTCGCTGAACGCGCAGGCGGTGCAGGCCCCGAAGAACGACGCCACCGATCTGTGGAACGCGCTGACCAACGGCGACCGGGCCGCCTCGGGCATCGCCCGTATCTGGCTCGACGGCGTCCGCAAGGTCACTCTCGAAAAGTCCGTGCCGCAGATCGGCGCCCCCAAGGCATGGGCCTCGAACTACGACGGCAAGGGCGTCAAGATCGCCGTTCTGGACTCCGGTGTCGACAGCACCCACCCCGACCTGAAGGACCAGGTCGTCGCGTCCAAGAACTTCACGGGCGACCCCGACGCCGAGGACAGGATCGGACACGGCACCCATGTCGCGTCCACCGCGGCAGGCACTGGTGCCCAGTCCGGCGGCAAGCACAAGGGCGTCGCGCCCGGTGCGAAGATCCTCAACGGCAAGGTCTTCGGTTCCTCCGGCGGGGGCGACGAGTCCACCATCATCGCCGCCATGGACTGGGCGGCCGAGCAGGGCGCCGGCGTCGTCAACCTCAGCCTGGGCGGCAGCGACACTGTGGGCGTCGACCCGTTGGAGGCGGCGGTCAACCGGCTCTCAGCGGAGAAGAACATCCTCTTCGCCGTCTCGTCGGGCAACGACGGCCCGAACAGCGTGGGTTCGCCCGGCACCGCGGACGCCGCTCTCACCGTCGGCGCCGTGGACCATCAGGACCGGCTGGCACCCTTCTCCAGCGGCGGCCCGCGCATCGGTGACGGCGCCATCAAGCCGGACGTCACCGCACCCGGCGTGGGGATCACCGCCGCGGCCTCCAAGGGCAGCGCCGACCAGAGCCCGCCCGGCTACGTGGGCATGAGCGGTACGTCGATGTCGGCCCCGCATGCCGCCGGCGCCGCCGCCATCCTCAGGCAGCGGCACCCGGACTGGACGTACGCCCAGATCAAGAGCGCGATCGCCGGCTCCGCCAAGGGCGGCGACTACACCGCGTTGGAGCAGGGCTCGGGCCGGATCCAGGTCGACCAGGCCGTCAAACAGTCCGTGGTCGCGGAACCGGTCTCGGTGAACTTCGGCACCCAGCAGTGGCCGCACACCGACGACAAGCCGGTCACCCGGCAGGTGACGTACCGCAACCTCGGCACCAAGCCCGTCACTCTCTCGCTGTCGGCCACCGCCGTCGACCCCCAGGGCCGGCCGGCCCCGGCCGGCTTCTTCAAGCTGGACGCGGACAAGGTGACCGTACCGGCGGGCGGTACCGCCTCCGTCGGCCTCACCGCCGACACCAGGCTCGGAGGCACGGTGGAGGGTGCCTACTCCGGCTTCGTCACGGCGACGGACGGCGAGCAGAGCGTGCGCACGGCCGCCGTGGTGAACCGCGAACCGGAGTCGCACGACGTCACCTTCCGTTACCTCGGCCGCGACGGCAAGGGTGCCAAGGCCCACTTCGGCTACCTGCTGGGCAGGAGCGAGGGCGTCGCCGGGAAGTACATCGAGGCATCGGCCGCGGACTCCAGCACCGTCACGATCCGGGTGCCGAAAGGCAGTTACGCCCTGAACTCCTGGGTGCTCGAAGACGCGCTGAATGTGGACAAGGGGTCCGACTGGGTGGCCCAGCCGAAGCTGGACATCACCAAGGACACCACGGTCACCGTGGACGCCCGTACCGCCAAGCCGGTCTCCGTGACCGTCCCGGACCGGGCGGCCACGCTGGAACACGCGATCGTCGGCTACGACGTCAAGACGGGTAACAGCACACAATTCCTCGGCGCGTGGCTCAATTCGCTCGCCAACGTCCGCTCCGCACACCTCGGCCCGCGGACCACCGACGGCTCGCTGCGTCAGCAGTGGGACTCGCACTGGGCCGGCGACCGGGGCAAGCAGTACTCCATCACCGCGGGCGGGCCCGTCAAGCAGTTGGCCACCGGCTACACCAAGCACTACAAGACCGGTGATTTCGCCACCGTCACCGTGCGCGCAGGCACCTCGGCCACCGGCCGGCAGGGTGCGGTCAACGCCGTCGGCTGGCTGCCCGGTACCGAGATGCCCTGGCCGAGCTACCCCGAGGAGCCGAACCTGCCCGCCACCCGGACTCTGTATCTGTCCACAGCGGACGGGGTGAAGTGGGACCTGAACTTCGCCCAGTTCAGCGGGCAGGGCATCGGCATGGTCACGGAGGCCGAGTACAGCGTCGACCGCAAGACGTCCTTCAAGGCGGGAAAGAAGTACTCCAGGACCGTCAACCGGGCGGTCTTCGGCCCGGCCCTGACCGACGGCTCCGGCCTGTTCCGCACGGGTGACGAGATCAGCGGCTCGCTGCCGCTGTTCGCCGACGCCCAGCGCAACCCGGGCCGGTCCCTGTTCACCTCGGTGAACACGACCCTGTACCGCAACGGCACCAAGATCGGCACCAACCAGGATCCGCTGCAGGGCCAGGAGGTCTTCAAGGTCCCCGCCGGCAAGGCCGAGTACCGCCTGACCACCTCGGTCAAGCGGAGCCCCGAGGTCGCCGCCGCGTCCACCCGGATCGACGCGAGCTGGACCTTCCGCTCCCAGCACGCCGCCCAGGAGACCCGGCTCCCGGCCTCCGTGGTCCGCTTCAACGCGGACACCGACCTGAACAGCCGTGTCCCGGCCGGCCGGAAGGCCACCGTCCCGGTCGTGGTCGAGGGCGCCGCCAAGGGCCGCAACCTCAAGTCGCTGTCGGTGTACGTCTCGTACGACCAGGGCAAGTCCTGGAAGAAGCACGAGGTCAAGGACGGCAGGATCACCGTGAAGAACCCGGCGAAGGGGAAGTCGATCTCGTACCGCGCGGTGGTCGTCGACAAGCAGAACAACACGTCGACGGTCTCGATCCACAACGCGTACTACGGGAAGTAGCCGCACAATTGCGTGACCACGACCGCGTGATCGCAGGACCGCGTGATCGCAGGACTGCGTGACCGCGTGACCGCGTGACCGCGGCGCCTCGGCCGGTGCCGGCACACCATGCCGGCACCGGCACCCCCCACGGCTGTCGGTGAAGTCCCGCCCACAGCCGCCGTATCCGACGACGCGTGACATGGAAGGATGACCGGGTGAGCCCCACCGCCATCACGGAGACCCGCGGCCTGACGCCGCATCGCGTGGCCGTCCTGGGCCATGACGGCGTCGGCGCGTTCGAGGTGGCCCTGGCGGTGCAGGCATTCGCCTCGGCGAACGACCACGCCGGCGCCGTCCTGTACGACGTGGCCGTGGTGGGGCCCGAGCGGTCCGTCATCACGAAGACCGGGTACGCGACGAGCTTCAGTCTGTTCCCCGACCGCCCGCTGTCCTGGGCGGAGTCGGCGCACACCCTGGTCGTACCCGCGTATCCCGGACACCTGGATCCGACGGCTTCCCTCGCTGCCACGATCCTGCGCGCGCGGGCGGCGGGCGCCCGTGTCGTGTCGCTGTGCCTCGGCACCTTTTTAGTCGCCGCGACGGGCCTGCTCGACGGTCTCCAGGCGACGACGCACTGGCACTGGGCGGACCAACTCGCGGTGCGCTACCCGATGGTGCAGGTCCAACCCGAGCACCTCTTCGTCGAGGACGGGGGGATCTACTCATCGGGGGGCGGCACGGCGGGCCTGGACCTCGCGCTGCATCTCATCGAGCGGGACCACGGATCCGCGCTCGCGGCGGAGATCGCGCGCTTCATGGTGGTTCCGCTCCGCCGTGACGGCGACCAGTCGCAGTACGCGCGATGGGAGGGCCCCGGGCGGTCGCGCTCCCTGCAGGACACCCTGCGATGGGCGGAGGAGCATCCCCACGAGGCGCTCACGCTGACCGATCTGGCCCGGCACGCCTCCATGAGTACGCGCACCTTCTCCAGAAGAGTCCGCGACACGGTCGGTATCTCCCCCATGGACTGGCTCCAGCGCACCAAGGTGCGCCGGGCGCAGGAACTGCTGCAGCGCACCACCTGGACGGTCAACCGGATCGCCGAAGCGAGCGGCTTCGGGTCGGAGGCGGCGATGCGCTACCACTTCTCCAGGGTCACGAACGTCTCGCCGGGCCGGTATCGCCGGACGTACGGCCCGGCGCGGGGGCAGCGACCGAAGGGGACCACCGTGGCGTGATGTTCAACTTCAACGGCCGTTTCTGAGTGGTTCCCGGCGCAGTGGCGCGCTGAGCATGGTGATCATGGACGTACACCAGCACATAGAACAGTCGGGCACGGTCCGGATCGGCGACCGGACGGTGCATCGCATGTCCTTCGGCGCCATGCGCCTCGCCGACGCGGATATCTGGGGGCCGCCCGCGGACCGTGACAACGCTGTCCGGGTCGCGCGCCGCGCGGTCGAACTCGGCGTCGATCACATCGACACCGCCGACTGCTACGCCTTCGGCGTGACCGAGGAGATCCTGCGCGAGGCGCTGCACCCCTACCCCGACGACCTGCTGATCGCGACGAAGGCGGGCCAGACGCACATACGGCCGCGAGAGTGGGCGCCGGTGGGGCGCCCCTCGTACCTCCGCCAACAGTGCGAGGCGAGCCTGCGCCGCCTGGGCGTGGACCGGATCGGGCTGTTCTACCTCCACCGCATCGACCCGCAGGTGCCGTTCGAGGACCAGATCGGTGTGATGAGGGAGCTCCAGGAGGAGGGCAAGATCGCGCACTTCGGACTGTCGAGCGTCACCGTCGAGGAGATCGAGTCCGCTCGGGCGATCATCGACGTCGCAGCCGTGCAGAACATCTTCAGCGTCGCCGCCCGCATCGGCGAGGAGGTCGTCGGTTACTGCGAACGAGAGGGCATTCCGTTCGTCTCGTGGTTTCCCATCCTGAGCGGTGCCCTGGCGGCGCCCGGCGGTGTGATCGCCGAGGTGGCGACGGAGACGGAGTCGACGCCGGCGCAGGTCGCTCTGGCATGGCTGCTGGCCCGGTCGAAGATGATATGTCCCATCCCCGGAACGTCCTCGGTCGCGCATCTCGAGGAGAACGTCGCGGCGTCCGCGCTACGACTGACCGACGATCAGCTCGCCCGGCTTGCCGGGGCGCAGTTGCCCGAAGAGCAGCTCGCGCAGTTCCTCGCGTTGGGCACAGCCGACGAATAGCGACTCGGCGGCGATGCCCGCCGACGGTGACCGCGTCGCCGCCTCTCGCTGCCCGCCCCCCGCCACCCGCTGCCCGCCGTTCCGTCCTGCTCCGTCCCGCCCAGCCCCGTCCCGTATGCCTCGGGCTTTCGCGAGCGGGGTGACCCGAACGGGCGTACTGTCGATTTATGTGCTGATGCGGACTTGATGAGCAGCTGGGCTGCTGCCCTCTGAGAGCGGCGGTGCTCCGCTTCGTGAGTGGCGCGAGTGGCGTCAGTGCCGTCAGTGCCGTAGTCGGCATCAGTGGCGGGACGGCCAGTTGGTCACCACAGGCACATATCGCGTTCCGCATACCGCGTTCCGCATACCGCATGCGCAGTCGTACGGAGACGAGACGTGACGGCTGCGGCAACGGGCTTCGGCCGGTCGTTCCGAGGACCCCGCACAGCCCCGTCATCTTCAGCACTCCCGCATCGCGCGTCTCGCAGGTTCAGTCCGGCCACAAGTTCATTTCGGCCAAGGGGGGAATCTCCGCAGTCTCTCCTGGAGGAGCCATGCCGCACAAAGACAAGCGATCCAACGGCAGCGCGCGGGCGAAGCAGCCGGGCCAGGCAGCGGGCATGCCCGTACCTCCCACTCCCGGCACACCCGCCCGGCCGTCGGCCACGGGGTCGGCGGGGATGCCGGTTCCCGGAATGAACGCGGCCGGCAGCCCCGCGGGAGGGCAGATGCCGATGCCCGGTATGAAGCCGGCGTCGGCGGCCGGCAGGCCGGGCGAGATGCCGGTGCCGGGCGTGAAGGCGCCGTCGGCGTCCGGGAAAGGCGCGATGCCGATCCCGGGGCACGGCATGGCCGGCGGGCAGGAACCGGCGGGGCGAGCGCCGCGGCACGGCGGCTCCCCGGGCGGTGGCCGGCAGTCACCGCCGAGCGACGGCCACACCCCACCGCCTCGCTTCGGCGGGCCCGGAGGCATCATGCCGAGCGGTCCGTCGTACGAGCCGGGCGTCGTGGAGGTGGAGTTCCGCGGGGGCGTCGCGCCGTCCGTCACACCGGCCGGGAAGGCCATGCCCGCCGAGATCCGCAGCGCGACCGAGGAACCGCTCACCGAGTTCAACCGCATCCTCGCGGAGAACAACCTCGTCAAGGCCGAGCCGACGTTCCTGATCACCCCGGAGGAAGCCACCGTGGTCCAGGCGTCCGCGGTCGCCGAGGGGCACGAGGCTCCGAACCTGGCCGAGTTCGTCACTCTCCACTTCGCCGACGACGCGGACACCGTCGGGATCGCGGAGCGTCTCGGCACCCTGCCCGAGGTGGAGCGGGCGATCGCGGTCCCCGCGGCGCTGCCGCCGACCGTCACCGCCGAACGCCCCGCGCCCGGCGGCCCGGCGGTGCTCGCCCCGGCGGGTCCGCTGTCGGAACCGCTGGTCGGTACGGGCGGAACCGTGGTGGTGGACACCGCCACCGGTCTGGAGAACCAGTGGTACGTCTTCCGCTGCGGAGTGAACCAGGCATGGGGCAGGTCCACCGGCCGCGGAGTGGTCATCGCGGACGTCGACTGGGGTTACCGGACGTCCCATCAGGACCTCGCCCCCAACATCACCAACGTGTTCAACGCCTTCGACGGCACCACCGACGTCACGCACGGTGCAGCCGTCTTCCACGGAACCGGCGTCATGGGACTGGCCGGGGCCGCCGTCAACGGCGTCGGCATGGCGGGCGTCGCGGACGCCTCCTCCCTCTGGGCGGTGCAGGCGGATTCCGGAACCGGTACGGATCTCGGCGGCAACGCCTGGGCACGGGGCATCGACTGGGTGCGCACCACCGACAGCGGCGGCCGGCGCAAGGTCGTGATCCTCGAGGTCCAGACGGGGTCGTACGGGAACTACGAGTACGTGCCGTCGGTCAACGCGGCCATCAGAACGGCGATCGCCGCCGGTGTCGTCGTCTGCGTGGCGGCCGGCAACGGCGACCGGGACGCCGGGATCGGCGACGACGGACAGCCGATACCGGCGACCGGCTCGGTCCTCGTCGGCGCGACGGCCTATGACGCCACGGTCAACAAGCGCGCGTGGTTCAGCAATTACGGCCCCCGGATCGTCGTGTCCGCGCCCGGCGACGGCTCGCACGACGTGACCTGCGACAGCGGTGCCGACTCCGCGTACCGCAACGACTTCGGCGGAACGTCGGGTGCCACGCCGAAGGTCGCCGGCGCCGTCGCCCTGATGCTGGCCGCGAACCCGAATCTCAGCCACGCCGAGGTGCGCGGACTGCTCAGCGCCACCGGAACCGCCCTCACCCCGGACCCCGGCAAGGAGATCGGTACGTTCCTCAACGTCGGCGCGGCCGTACGGGAGGCGTCCGAGCGCGCGGTCAGCCGTCTGGAGGTCCTGGCCCGTGGCGGGGACCAGGCCCTGTGGCATATGTGGCAGACCGCCCCCAACAACGGCTGGTCGGGGTGGGAGTCCCTGGGCGGCTGGATCGACCTGCTCACGTACAGCCGCAACGCCGACGGCCGTCTGGAGGTCTTCGCCCGTGGCGGTGACCAGGCCGTCTGGCACAAGTGGCAGACAGCGCCGAACAACGGCTGGTCCGACTGGGAGTCCCTCGGCGGCTGGATCGACAACCTCAAGGTCGCCCAGAATCTCGACGGCCGCATGGAGATCTTCGCCCGTGGGGCCGACGGCGGCCTGTGGCACATGTGGCAGACCGCGCCGAGCAACGGCTGGTCGGGGTGGGAGTCCCTGGGCGGCTGGATCGACGAACTGGACGTCAACCAGAACAACGACGGCCGACTGGAGGTCTTCGCCCGTGGCGGTGACCAGGCCGTATGGCACAAGTGGCAGACCACGCCGGGCGGCGGCTGGTCCGGCTGGGAATCCCTCGGCGGCTGGATCGACCGGCTCTCGACGGCCCGCAACTTCGACGGCCGGTTGGAGATCTTCGCCCGTGGGGCCGATGGCGCGCTGTGGCATATGTGGCAGACCGCGCCGAGTAACGGTTGGTCGGGTTGGGAGTCGCTGGGTGGCTGGATCGACCTGCTCACCTGCGGCCGCAACGCCGATGGCCGGTTGGAGATCTTCGCCCGTGGCGGTGACCAGGCCGTATGGCATATGTGGCAGACAGCGCCGAGTAACGGCTGGTCGAGCTGGGAGACGCTCGGCGGCTGGATCGATGAACTGGACGTGAGCCAGAACAACGACGGCCGGTTGGAGATCTTCGCCCGTGGGGCCGATGGCGCGCTGTGGCATATGTGGCAGACCGCGCCGAGCAATGGCTGGTCGGGGTGGGAGTCGCTGGGCGGCTGGATCGACCGTCTGGCCGTCGCCCAGAACGCGCCCTGAGTGGTGCAGTCGCCTATCAGGCGCGTTGAGCAGCGATGATCCGCGCGACGCGGTGACTCGTGAGGAGAGGGTACGGGGTTCCGGTCGGCGTCGGCGGACGGCGCCGACCGGAGCGAGGGCCGTCCGGCCGTCCCCCGCGGTGACTCGCCGCGGGGGACGGCCGGCGCGTCACCAGGCGGGGCGGATGGGGCCCTGTGGCGCGAGCCGGGCGAGGTCGGCGACGAGTTCCCTGAAGCGTTCCTCGCCGAGTCGCCGCTGCCAGGGCGCGACGGCGGCGCGTGCGGCCCGGTCGGCGGGGTCCGCACACGGGTCGGCCTCAGCGCCGAACCGGCCGACGGCACCACCTTCACACCGCCTTGGGCCAACCAGAGCACAGCACGGTAGGCACGCGCCCAGGTCGGGGCATGAGCAGAGGGAAGAACGGCACCATGGGTTCCCGGCTGGAGAGAAGCACGAGGCGTACGGCAGGCGCGAGGAGCTGGAAGCGCAGGAGTAGCAGGAGTAGCAGGAGCGGCAGGAGCAGCACGGGAATCAGCTCGCCGGCGGCTTGTCGTACAGAACCCGACCCGTCACCCGACCTGACCCGAACCCGACACCCGACCCGAAGGAGATCCGTATGTCCGCGACCCCGCTGACCGGAGCCGAACTCGACCAGGCCCTCGCCGGCCTGGCCGGCTGGGCCGTCGAGGACGGCAGCCTGACCGCGTCCTTCAAGGCCGCCCGCGCACGGCTGCCCGGACTGTACGCGGCCGTCGCCGCCGCCGAGGACGCCGCCAACCACCATGCGGACATCCGGATCTTCTACCGGACGGTCAGCTTCGCCCTCAACACCCATGACGCGGGGGGCGCGATCACCGCCCGCGACACGGCTCTCGCCGCCCGGATCACCGGCCTGGCCGCCGAACACGGCGCTGAGCAGGCCGGTCGCTGAACCACGGGTGCGGCTGCGGCTGCGGGTACGGTTCCGGTCCGCGCCGACCGGACCCCGGCACGGCAACAGATGACCGCCGACCGGGTCCGGTTCCCTGGACATTCGCGACCGAGGCCGTGCCGCGCCGCGCCGGGCGGCGAACCGGACCTCCCGGCGCCCCCGTGGTCGTCCTCGCCGCCAGCCGTCGCCGCCAGCCGTCGCCGACGGCCGTCGCTGTCAGGCGTCGCTTTCAGCCGTCGCTGTCAGGCGTCGTCGCCGGGAATCACCAGCCCGGACTCGTACGCCACGATCACCGCCTGGGTCCTGTTCTGCGCGCCCAGCTTCATCAGCACATTGCTCACATGCGTCTTGACCGTCTCCAGGCTGACCACCAGCCGGCCCGCGATCTCCGGATTGGACAGGCCCTTCGCCATCAGCCGCAGTGTCTCCGTCTCACGGCCGGTGAGCGGGAGGAGGGGCGACCGGCCGGGCGGGACGGGAGCGGGGCGGGCCGTGGCCAGGCGGCGGATCGCTTCGGGGAAGAGGAGGGAGTCGGCCGTGGCGACCAGATGGACCCCTCGGGCGATCCGGTCGGCGGGGGTGCGTTTGAGGACGAAGCCGTCCGCCCCCGCGCGCAGCGCCTCGTACACGTGATCGTCGCTCTCGAAGGTGGTGATGACCACGACCTTGGGCGGATCGTCGAGGGCCGCCCGCAGCCGCCGGGTGGCCTCGATGCCGTCCATGCCGGGCATGCGTACGTCCATGAGCACCACATCCGGCCGCAGCCGCGACACCAGCGGCAGCACCTCCGTGCCGTCGGCCGCCTCGCCCACCACGTCGAGATAGGGCTTGGCCGACAGCAGGGTCCGCAGGCCGGTGCGGGTCAGTTCCTCGTCGTCGGCGATGAGCACGGTCACGGGCGGCGGCGGGGTGTTCACGGTGACGACCGTAGCGGTATGCGCGCCGCCAGCCTCCACCGTCCGTCGGGGGCGGGACCGGCGGTGACTTCGCCGTTCAGGAGACGGACTCGCTCGCCGACGCCGGTGAGGCCGTAGCCTTCCCGGCCGGAGCGGCCCGGATCGTGGCCGTCCGGGATCGGATCGCGGCCGTCCGCCGCCGGGTCGCGGCTGTCCGGGATGGGGTTGCCGCCGTCCGTGACGCGGCCCGTGCCGTCCGGGATCGGGTTGGTCAGCTCGGCCTCCAGCCAGTCGCCGGTCACGGTCAGACGCAGGGTGACGGGCTCCTGGCGGGCGTGGCGGAGGGCGTTGGTGAGGCCCTCCTGGATGATCCGGTACGTCTCACGGGACACGGCTGCGGGCACCCGGTCCGTATCGCCGACGATGTCCGCGCGCAGCTCGGTTCCGGCGCGCCGGACACGTTCCAGCAGCGCGGGCAGACCGGCCAGCGTCGGCAGACGGGTGGCCGGACCAGGCGCCTCGGCCGACGGCGCGTCAGCCGGCATCGGCCGATGCACCGTCGACGGGAACGCGTCGGCCGGCGCGGGGTGGCCGGCCGAGGGGAGCCGGACCGCCGCGGGGGCCGCGGCCCCGCCCTGGCGGAGCACCCCGAGGACGCGGTCGAGATCGTCCAGCGCGCTGCGCGAGGCTTCCTCGATGCTGCTGAGCGCGCGCCGGGCGCTCTCGGGGTCCGTCTCCATCAGCTCACTCGCCACCGCGGCCTGGATGGTGGAGGCCGTGAGGGTGTGGCCGATGGAGTCGTGCAGCTCCTGCGCGAGCCGGTTGCTCTCCGCCAGTACCCGCATACGCTCTTCGAGCGCCGCCACGCGCTCCGCACGCCCCGGCCCGAGCAGCACCGGCGCGAGCCGCCGGAAGAGGGCCGTGGCGGCAGCGGCCGTCGCCGCCGCCGCGACGAGCGAGGCGATGGCGAGCAGGACGGCCCAGCTCCCGCGCCAGCCGGCTCTCACATCGGCCGTCACCGTGAGGAGCTGGACGCGGTCCCCGCCGCCCAGCCACACCGCGGTCATCGTCGCCGCCGTCGCGGCCAGCAGTCCCCCCACGGCCGTGACCAGCCAGCCGAGGACGGAGTGCAGCAGCAGCCACGCCGCACCGCGCCACCGGTCGGGCCGGCCGGGCCCCGGCCCCGTCACCGGTGACGGCAGGGCGGTGCCGAGCAAGGAGTTGGCCAGCCGCACACCGCGCGCCCGGACGGGCCTCAGCAGGCCGATGACCAGGATCGACGATACGAACAGCACGGCGACGGCCGCCGAGCGCGGCCCGGCCGGCCAGTCCCGTGTCAGCCCGCCCGTCAGGATGACCGCCGCCATCAGCGGCGGCAGACCGAAAGCCGCGCCGACGACCGCGTAACCACCACCGCGCCAAGTGGCCCCGCTCAGCAGCGCGCGTGACAGCCCACGGACGGTCAGCCCGCGAAGAGCCGGTCCACGAACGGCCGGTTCACGAGCGGCTGGTTCACGATCAACCAGCCCACGACCAGCCGGTCCACGAACGGCCGGTTCACGGCCAGTCGGTGCGGGACTCGCCTGCCGATGAGGGCGTCGGCGACTCGGCCGTCGGCCACCCGGCCACGCGGGCTTCAGTTTCCACACGCATTCGAGTGTCGCAGTGACGTGCGTCGATCCGCCTCCCTCGCGTGAGGGAAGCCCGTCACCCCTCGGCCGGGGGAGGCCCGGAATCCCTCGCGGCCGCGATGCGCCCGCCCGTACGCCTCGCGGACAGTGGCCGGCATGCTCGAACTGAAGGATGTCCACAAGGTCTACCGAGGCGGGAAACGGGCTGTCGAGGGCCTGACGATGCGGCTCGAACCCGGACTGCTGGGGCTGCTGGGACCCAACGGCGCCGGCAAGTCGTCCCTGATGCGGATCGCCGCGACCGTCACCCGGCCCACCAGCGGCAGCGTCCTGTTCCAGGGCGCGGACGCGGTTGCCGCCCCCGGCCCGCTCCGCCGAGCCCTCGGCTATCTGCCGCAGGACTTCGGGGTCTATCCGCAGCTGACCGCCCGTGAGTTCCTCGGCTACCTCGCGGCGGCCAAGGGGATCTCCGCCCGGTCCGCCCGTGCCCGTATCGACGAGCTGCTCGAACTGGTCAATCTCACCGATGCGGCCCGGCGGCCCCTCGGCAAGTACTCCGGCGGCATGCTGCGCCGGGTGGGCATCGCCCAGAGCCTGCTCGCCGATCCCCAGGTGCTGATCGCCGACGAGCCCACCGCCGGGCTCGACCCCCAGGAGCGGGTGCGGTTCCGGAACCTGCTCAGCGAACTGGCCGCCGACCGGGTGGTGATGCTCTCCACCCACATCGTCTCCGACGTGGAGTCCGTCGCCACCGACATCGCCATCCTCGCCGGGGGACGGCTGCGGCGGCGGGGTTCCCCCGAGGAACTGCTCCGGGACGTCGAGGGACGGGTATGGGAGGCGGTGATCGCGCCGGAGCAGGTCGCGGCGGTACAGGCGCGGTATGCCGTCAGCCGGCTGGTGCGTACGGGAGCGGGCGTACGGGTGCGGATGCTGGCCGCCTCGCCGCCGTTCCCGGACGTGGAGTGCGTGCCGCCCGATCTGGAGGACGCGTATCTGGCCGCCGTGCACCAGCCGGACCCGGCCGTACCACATGGGCAGGGGGAGTGGCGGGGGCAGCCGGAGGCGGGGGCGCGGAGGCAGCCGGGGTGGCCGGGGCAGCAGGCACAGGGCCAGCACGGGCAGCCGGGTTGGCAGGAACCGGGCCGGCCCGGACCGCAGGGACAAGGGCAGCCGAGCCGGCAGGCACCGGGCCGGCCAGGCCAGCAGGGGCATGGCCATGGCCACGGGCAGGGATGGCGGTGACCATGCCCGCGCTTCCGCGCCTCGCCCTCGCCGACTTCCTCGACCGGGCCCGCCGCCCCGCGTACGCCGCCACCCTGCTGACCGCCGTCGCGCTCGGCCGGCTGGCCGTGCCGTCGCCGGACGCGCGCTGGGTCATCATGCAGATCGGCGACTACCGGGGCGTCTACAACAGCGCCTACACGGGCATGGCCATCGCGCTCGCCGGTGCGCTCTGGCTGATGCTCGTCGGCTTCTACGTCGTACGCAACGCGGTCTCCCGCGACCACGCCACCGGCGTCGGCAGGCTGCTCGCCGCGACCCCGCTGACCCGGACCCGCTATCTCGCGGCGAAGTTCCTGAGCAACACGATGGTGCTGGCGTCCATGGTCGTCGTGCTCGCCGTCACGGCGGTGGTGATGCAACTGGCCCGAGGCGAGGACACGGCGATCGACCCGGCGGCGCTGCTGACGCCGTTCGCCGTGATCACGCTGCCCGCGGTGATTCTCACGGCAGCCTGCGCGCTGCTGTTCGAGGCCGTGCCGCCGCTCCGCGCCGGACTGGGCAATGTGCTGTGGTTCTTCGTCTGGATGGTGCTCGCGCTGGGCGGACAGGGAGCGAAGGCCCCGCTCGGCGGGCTCGGCGTCCACGACGTCGTACGGACCATGCGGGAGGACCTGCTCGCCGGGGGCACCGGGTGTCCGGCGAGTTCAGCCTCGGTCTGACGATCGTCGAGGAGCCGCTGCGGTCCTTCGTCTGGGACGGGTTCGTTCCGGACGGGGGCTATCTGCTCAACCGGCTGGGGCTGGTTCTGGTGGCGGTCGCGCTGGCGCTCGTTCCGGCGTTCTGGTTCCACCGGTTCGACCCCGACCGGGTGGGGGTGAAGCGGACGGGCCCGCTTCCGGAGGATGGGCGCGAGGTCCCGTACACGGCCGTCCCGTACGAGGCGGCGGGCGCGGGCCCGTCCCAGCCGCCGCCCGGTCCGGGCCGGACCCAGACGTACGGCGGGGCCTGGGGGCAGACGTACGGAGGGGCCCAGACCCGTGGCGGGCTCCGGGGCCGGGGCCGGCGTCGGAGCCACGCGCCGGACCCGAACGGAGGCCAGGGCTTCGGCGGACCGCCGACCAGTGTGGTCCGTCCCGGCCGCCCCTGGGGCTCGGCTCTGACGGGCGAACTGAGGATTCTCCTCCAGGGCACGCCCTGGTGGTGGTGGCTCGGCACCGCCGCGGTCACCGCCGCCGCCTTCGCGACATCCGCCTCCGGCGTGACCCGGATCGTCCTCCCGGCGGCCTGGCTCTGGCCCGTGCTCATCTGGTCCCGGCTCGGCGCGCAGCGGCACGAGCACGGGGTCGAGGCGCTGCTCGCCGCGTACCCCGCACCGCGCCGCCGGACGTTCGCCGAGTGGACGGCCGGGCTGACGGTCACCGTGCTGACCGGGCTGGGGCCGCTGATCCGTATGACCGCGTCGGCCGACTGGGCGGGCGTGACGGCCTGGTCCGCCGGTGCCGTGTTCATCGCCTCGCTCGCCCAGGCCCTCGGCACGGTCAGCCGCGGCCACCGGCTCTTCCAGGCGGGCTATCTCCCGCTCTGGTACGCCGCCGCCAACGGGGTTCCGATGGGGGACTTCATGGGGGCCGTACGGGAGAACGGCGTGCCCGCCGGGCCCCATCCGGCGTTCGTCGCGGGCCTCGCCGGAGCGCTGGTCGCCGCCACCTTCGCGATCGAGGCCGCACGCCGCCGCCCCCGGAGATGAGGACAGGGCCGTTCGCCTGCCCGAACCGCCCCCTGCCCGAACCGTTCCAAGAGCCGGTACTTGAGCACCTTCGTCGGCGTCTCGTTACGCGGCAACTCCTCCACCACCTTCACCTGTTCCGGCAGTTTGTACGGGGACAGGCCGGACCCGGTCGAGATCGCGGGGGCGAACTCCTCGCGTAAGAAGCCGCCGTACGCAACGCGCGCGACTGCGTCCGGGGCCATGGCGGCGTGGGCTTCACCGGGGAGGCGGACGTCCTTTCACCCGCGCGTGGGTGTGCGTCCGGATGCGGCTCACCGCCGCCGAGGCCGAGGAGATCCAGGCCGAAACCTCTCGCCATAGCACTCTGAAGCGTGACGGTGCGTCGATATCGGGTTGTGTCCTTCGGATGTCTCGTCACGGCCCGTCGTCGGGTCAGCACTCCGGTACCCTCCGTGAGATGCGAGTCGTTCCGAGGCGGGGATGTCACGGGGGCGCCGGTGAGGCGGCTCCGGCAACGGGAATGCGCGCCGCTCAAGCGATGGATGAGCGAGCCGCGAGCCTCTGTTCGACTTCCCGCAGCGGGCGTCGCACAGTATGGGCCATGGGTACTCCTTGGCGCTGGAATATGCCCGAAGCGCTTGTTGCGGTGACTGTACGTCAACCATGCTGTCTCGTAAGGGAGTCACGTTCAGTGACCTGTCGAGGATGTCGATGACCCAGTCGAGGCGCGAGGCGATGTGTCCGCCGGTTCGGATGGTGTGAGCGGTGCAGGTGCTCCAGGTTCAGTTGGAGGTCGGACCCGATCCCGCGGAGGTGGGGAGGGCCCGGAGGTGGGCGCGTTCGCGGCTCGTCGGATCCGGGATAGAGGACGACGAGCCGCTGGCGGAGACCCTGATCCTGCTGATCTCCGAACTGGTCACCAACGCCGTGGTGCACACCGGCTGCCCCGCCGTACTGCGCATGCTCTTCGGCGCGGGCGTGGCGGAGGCGGGGACCGTCAGGGTCGAGGTCGCGGACAACTGCTCCCGCCCGCCCCGGCGGCGCGCAGCCGAGGACGACGAGACCAACGGCCGCGGCCTGGAACTGGTCGACGGGCTCGCCGACCGGTGGGGCTGGGAGCGTGAGGGCTCCGGCAAGGCGATCTGGTGCGAGGTGGACCGGGGGATGCCGGAGATCGCGTACGGCGGCGGAAGGCGGAGGCTCGCCACCGTAAGGCGGTAACGACGCACCGGCCACGCGGCGGACGGCGGGCCGGGGCGGACGGCTTGAGCGAACCGCGCACGCGACGGCTTGCGCGTGCGGCGGCTGCGGAGGCCGTCGGCGAGGGGGGTGCCTCCCGCGCGGGGCGGGGGTTTGGGCCGCCGTACTCAGAGGATCGCGACGAGAGCGACGAGTGTCCCCGTGCCGCCGACGAACGGCTCGGGCATCGCGGACAGCGGAAACGCGTAGCGCCATTCTTCTCCACAGGCTGTGGACAACATTTCCGGATTCCAGTTCCGGCCCAGCGTCATCCCCACCTCGACCAGGTCCGAGATCCGGCGCGGCATTTTCACGGAGCGCGTGCTCGGCCCGTCCCGGGCGTTCCTTCTCGCGCGGTGGTGCGGCGGGGCGTGTCGGCGTCAACGGTGCTCGAACGGAAGGGAACTTCACCGAGCCCGCTTGAGCGCCCGGCTCATCGGACGGGCCCTTCGGCATCGTGACCCGTGAGGCACTGGCGGAGGCTACGAGATTCGAACTCGTGGAGGGTGCCCCCCAGACGCTTTCCCACTGTCCTCGACGGTGTTCAGGAGACTCCGGGGGTGTCCTGACCTGCACCGGGGCCGAGGTAAGCGGCGGTCTGAACGGTCCCGGACGCAGATCAATGAGACCAGAAACGAGACCAGTGAATCCGGGGATTCGGCCTGGTCAGTGGGGCTTGCCAGCCGATTCGGCTGCTGGCGGCTCTCCGTGTTCCAGGTAGGCGGTCAGGCCGCTCGCGCGGGCCTGGACGCCGGCGGTGATCCGGTGCACGAGGCGGGGGATGGTGAGTTCCGGCAACCGTTCGGCGTGGTGGAAGCCGTAGCCGCGGAGCTCGTCGGCTTGCAGCCTGATCTGGTGGCGGTGATCTGTGCTGAGAATGCCGCCGTCGAAGAGGTAGAGGACCTTGTCTCCCTCTCCGGGGCTGGGTGCCCAGTCGACGACGAGCAGGCGGCCGATGCGGGGTTCGATGCCCAACTCCTCGTGGATCTCGCGTGCGCAGGCTTGCAGGGGTGACTCGCCCTGTTCGACGTATCCACCTGGAATATCGCGATAGTCCTTGTATGTCGGCTCGACGAGCAGGACGCGATCGGCTTCGTCGAACAAGAGGACGCCGGCTGCCATGCGGGGGTGGGCCATCTTCGCCTCATGCTCGTTCACGGCATGGACTCTAACTGCCTGCGAGGATGTGAAGCCTGCGGGCCAAGTCCGTCATGGTCTGGGAGGGGCGGCCTCTCGTACCGCGAATCCAGCCGATGACCAGCTCTCGGCTCAGGAAGTGGTGGCGTACCTGCTCGGGGGCGGCCTGTTCGGCGTCCAGCAGGATGGACAGGGCTTCGTCGGTCCGGTTCCAGGCGCTGAGCACTCGGGCGACCTCAAGGCTGTGCCGTACTCGGCGCTCCAGCGGCATGCCGCTGGTGTCGATTCGAGGTCCGAGGTCCGCCGCGATCTGCATGTCCCCGAGCTCTCTGGCCGTGGCCACGCAGTGGATGGCTACGTTGGTCGGGCCAAAAGCCGTCCACATGTGGTTGGCATCGACACCCAACCGGATTGCGGATTCGTCGGCCTCTCTGAGGAAGGTCTGCGCTGTCGCTCGGTCGTCTGCTCTTGCCGCCGCCATCGCCCCGGCGAGGAAGAGCGTGCCGTACACCGATAGGTATTCGTCGTCTGCACCGCCCAGTTCCGGTTGCATCACGGCTGCTGCGTCCTTCACCAGCTGGATCGCCGCAGTGAAGCGTCCAGTGGCCAGAAGGCAGTGCGTGACCGACCGGATGAGCGAGCCCGTCACCGCGCTGTGTCCGTTGTGCTGCGCTGCTGCCAGACCACGGTCGGCGGCGACCCACGCCAGCTCGGGTTCCCCGACCTTGCCCAGAACCATGGCTGCACCTTGGTAGGCCAGGGCGAGCAGGGCATGGGACTCCTCCCGTTTGCGCCCCGAGTACGCACGGGATGCGGCGAGGGCATCGGCAAGGACGAAGGGAAGGCGGCGCGTGGCGAATCCGTAGCGCGATGCCTGGTAGGCGTCGAGGGCCTCCTTCAAGTCGGCCCGGAGGTCCTTCAGGGCCGGTGGTTCGACATCGGATGGAGACCCCAGCAAGGGTGTGAGCTGCTTGTAGTCCATGAGCGCTTCGCGCAATGCGGAGACTGTGCGGGTGCCGCTATCGCCTGACCGGTTCAGGAGGGTGGGCTCGGCAAGCAAGTCTCCGAGGGAGACATCGAGTGCTTTGGCGAGTGCGGTGAGGACCGAGAGTCGATCGAGTTCTATCCGGTTGTTCTCCGCTTTGCTCAACCAGTCCGTGGTGCGTCCGACCAGGCCGGCCAGGACCTCCTGCGAGAGCCCGCGACGGCGGCGGTACCAGGCGACGCGCTCGCCGATGGTCAGGTTCTCTGTCATCCCTCGCATGTTCCTGAGTATCACCTCGTGGCCGAAAGGGACCTCGGAATCTTTCTCCGGGGTACTGCGGAGTTCCTTCCCTACTGTCGCAGCAGATCGAGAAGACCGCCGACTGATGCAGTCAACTCCCTTCTGATTTTGGTGGCTTCGGTGATCTGTCCTGCTTCTCGGCCGGGAAGAGGCCACGGCCCACTGAAACAGACCCTGGAGGTCTGATGAGGGATTCCGTCGCACGCCGCCTCGTGACGTGGCCGCGCCGCTTGCCCCCCGAGACTGAAGCGATCGTGCGCGTGACCTGGTGGGCCGCTCTCACGACCGGGTTGGCGCTGTTGGGCGTGATCGTTCACGGAGACCTCGCGCATGCCCAGGGATGCAACAGCGTGACCGAGGGCGCGCTGGACAGCGCTTCGGCGGCAGACGTCCATGACAACGCCACCCAGGTGGACTCCTTTCCCGGCGTGCTTCTGGCCCGGGAAGGTGCCCAACAGCACTTCTGACGGCGGGAATGCTCCGCTCCATCGCACTCTGTTCAGCCCACACCACCGCGCATCGGCCTTCCGGTGCCGCCGTACACCACAACCCCGGGGAGACGCCGTGAACGCCGTACGACCCGTAGCCGATTCACCCATGATTGACTGGACTGCCCTGCACAACTTCGCTGCCTTGCGCGGGCAGATAAGGGTGTCCCTGACACCCCGCTGTAATATCGCGTGCTTCTTCTGTCACAACGAGGATGACGTCCCGCCGCCGCGGACTCGTCTGGACCGCAGCCAGCAGCCTCGTGCGCGTGTCTACCGGGCGGAGCATTTCCTGACTGTTATCGCCTCGATGGTGAGGGCAGGCATCAAGCGCGTGTACTTCACGGGCGGGGAGCCCCTGAACTCGCCACTGGCCCGTGACGTGCTGACGGCTCTATCGCCTTCCGGCCCTGATGGCTCGTACACGCTGATCACCAACGGCACTCAAGTCCGGACTCATCAGGACTGGCTTCCCCAGGCGCCACTGGACAAGATCAAGGTGTCGCTCCACTACTTCTCCGATGAGTCCCTGCGCATCATCGCGGGTACCCGCATCGGCATCGACACCGTCCTGGACGGCATCGATGCGTCTCGGGAGATGTTCGAGCGGGTTGAACTGAACTGCCTGTTGCTCAAGCAGAATGCCCACGAGGTCGAGTCCATCCTTGAGTTCGCACTGAGCCGGCGGATGCCGGTTCAGTTCATCGAACTGGTGCCGACCGACTTCAACGACGGCCGTGTCGATACCGCCGTCTCCGCTGAGGGGATCATCGGACACTTGAGGACCCTCACTCAGGACGAGCATGTCGAGGTAGCCGGTGTCGGCCAGGGGCGGCGGGTCTTCCGCGTCGACGGGGTGGAGATTGACGTGATCCACCGTGATCTGGGCCGTCACCATGTCGGCCAGTGCGGTACCTGCCCGGTCCGGACCAAGTGCGTCGAGGGTTTCTGGGCCCTGCGTGTGGACCACGCCGGGGGCATCCAGCCTTGCCTGCTTCGCGGAGACCTACGCCTGGACGTCAAGGGTCTGATCCAGGAGCCCGACCGGCTCGCCTCCGCCGTTGCCGGGCACATCGCCCGGTTCACCGAGGGAACCTTGTGATACTGCCCGCCGCGTATCGGCCCACCCCGCGTAGCGAGAGCCGTCAAGGCCCGTTCGTCGTCCTGGAAGGCGTTTCCGGTATCGGCAAGTCGACCTTGACCGCGCAGCTGGCTCGCCGCATGAACGCGACAAGTCTGCACACCCTGGCCGACCCGCACACCGGATGGAGCTTGAAAGTAAACGAACAGCTCCGAGCCCTGCCCCAGTTCGCGTTCTACCTTTCCGGCTTGCTGCACGCTTCCGATCGCGTTCGTCAGGCTGTAACGACCGGGCCGGTCGTCGCCGATCGCTATGCCTCTTCGGTAGCGGCCTGCCATGCTGCCGTCCACGGCCTTGACCCTGCCGAAGTGGCTGTGCTGATGGACCCGTTCCGTCCCTACCTGTTCGTCCCCGACGCCACGTTCTACCTGGTTTGTTCCGAGGCGACCCTGCGTGAGCGAATGGCCGACAAGCTCGACATCAAACAGGACGACACCGACCTGTTCGACGTGCCCGACCGTTACACGCGGCTCCTGGACAACTTCGAGCAGGCCGCTGCCTGCGACCCCACAGCAGTGATCCTCCCAACCGATGGCCGAAGCCCGGACCAACTCGCCGACACGATCGCGACACATCTGGAGGAAGCCGGTGCTTAACCCCATCGACGCCGAGACGGTGGTCCGAGACGGTGGTGCGCACGGCCGGTTTCCCGGCCAGATTCACGCCGGGGTCGCCTGGTGGATGGCGGCCTGCTTCGTCGTCGTCGCGCGTACCAGCCGCTTGGTGGTAGCCCACGACGGGAAACCCACCTCAGTCGAGTTCTTCGACCGGCTGTGCCAGGGTGCCGTCAACGCTCAGCATTACGCCTGCCAGGTTCTCAACCGGGGCCAAGCCGACGAAGCCGCGCTGCTGGTTGCCATGCGTCAGGCCGGAGACGTCCCCGGCATCCTCGTCGTCACCAACGGGACCGGCGGTGCCACCGTACAGGTCACGATCGCTTTGTACAGCCGCGACGGCAAACCGCTCGATGAACCAGGCGGGCTCGCCGCAATCCGGCGGATGATCGCGGAAGACCGGGTGCCGATCCCCGTAAACGAAACCTCCAGGGGCAGAGTCCAGCCGTTCATGACGGCCGTCAGCGAGGAGGCAGACAAGTGATCGATGCGCCTGACGCCATACTGGCGGGTACCAACATTCTCTTCGTCACCCTCGACTCGCTGCGCTACGACGTCGCCCGTACAGCTTTGGACGAAGGCCGCACTCCCCACCTCGCCCGGCTGCTGCCCGACGGAGGATGGGAACTCCGGCAGACTCCAGGCACGTTCACCCTTCCCGCCCACATGGCGTTCTTCTCGGGGTTCCTGCCCAAGCTTCCTCAGCCCGAACAGCCACCTCGCCTGTGGGAATGCCGCCCGCCGTCGTTCAAGACCGTGCCGTCCCAGACGTTCGTGTTCGAGGCCCCCAACCTTCTCAAAGGACTGAATCAGCACGACTATCGCACCGTGTGCATCGGCGGTGTCACTTACTTCTCTCGTGAGACCCCGCTCGGCGGCGTGCTGCCGGACATGTTCGACGAGGATCACTGGCGGTCGGAGTTCTGCTCACCCGAGCCGGACTCCACCCGCCATCAGGTCGACCAGGCTCTCGGATTGGTGGACCAGTACTCCGGACGCTCGTTGTTCCTGTTCGTCAACGTCTCGGCCACCCATGTGCCCCACGGCTTCTACGTTGGAGACAGCGAGGACAGCGCCCGCTCCCAGATGGCTGCCCTCGCCTATGCCGACACCTATCTCGGGCGGCTGGTCGACACCCTCACCCGCGATCGCCGCTGGTTGATCATCATGTGTGCCGATCACGGTGACGCCTTTGGGGAGGGCGGATACTGGGGGCGGGGGATCGTGCGCCCGGAAGTTACCGATGTTCCGTTCGCGGCCTGGCTGTCCTGACGCACCGCTACTCTCGCGTCGCATGAGCGACGAGAACACCAGCACCCCCATCCGCGACGCATCCGTGGTCGTCGCCGTGGACGGGAAGGGGGCGGCGGCGATCCTCTCCGCCCAATTCCCCGGTCACGGCGGCGAGTATCTGTTCCTGCCGGGTGGCCGGATGGAGGACGGGGAGACTCCTCAGCAGTGTGCCCGGCGAGAACTCGCCGAGGAGGCAGGGATCACCGCCGAAGCGTGGAGCCCGCTGGGCTCCTATGCCATCACCCTTGCATCACCCGCACGTGTCCACCTTTTCGAGGCGCGTCGGCTTTCTCTGGGCCCGCAGCGGCTGAACCCCAGCGAAGTGGAGTTCAAACTCACATGGTGGCCTGTGTCCGAAGCCGTACGAGCCGCTGTCGAGGGGCGCTTTCTGCTCCCTGCTGGTCCGCTCGCCCTCATGCTGGCTGTCTGGATGGGTGAGGCCAGGGTCGTCGGCTGACAGTGCCGTTGACGTGCGGGCGACTGGAGGCCGGATTTCCTTGAGAAGAGCCTCCGGTAATTGTGACCGCTCTGCCGACGGTGCCGGTAGCGCGGGTCATGGAACAGGGCTGTCACTACGTCTCCCGACTCGCACACCGCGGCTACACCCTGAACCTCTCCTCCCGTTCTGGACCGGTGGCCGCGCCTGGCGTGCGCATCCGCTCACGCCCGTGACGAATCCGCCCTGAACGTACGGCGGTAGACCGTCGGCGGCACCCCCAGTGCCGTCTGTAGATGCTGCCGCATCGACTGCGCCGTGCCGAACCCGGCGTCCCGGGCGACCTGGTCGACCGAGAGATCCGTCGACTCCAGCAAGTGCCGGGCCCGCTCCACGCGTTGGCGGGTCAGCCACTGGCCGGGGCTGGCCCCGACCTCCTCGCGGAAGCGGCGCGTGAAGGTCCGTACGCTCATCGACTCACGCTCGGCCATGTCCCGCAGCTGGATCGGCTCGTGCAGCCGTCCGAGCGCCCAGTCGCGGGCCGCCGAGGTGGTCGCCGACGGTCCCTCGGGGACGGGACGGCGGATGTACTGCGCCTGGCCGCCGTCCCGGTGCGGCGGTACGACACTGTGCCGGGCCACGGCATTGGCGACGGCCGCGCCGTGATCGCGCCGGACCAGATGCAGACAGAGGTCGATGCCGGCCGCGACCCCCGCCGAGGTGAGTACATCGCCGTCGTCGATGTACAGCACGTCCGGGTTGACCATGACGGACGGGAACAGGCGCTGGAGCCGATCGGCCAAGGACCAGTGGGTGGTGGCCGGCCGGCCGTCGAGGAAACCGGCCGCCGCCAGGAAGAAGCTGCCGGTGCAGATGGAGGCCAGCCGCGTACCGGGCCGGATATGGGCGAACACCTCGGCGAGTTCATCCGGCAGCCGGCCCTCCGTGAGGAGGACGGAGGGCTTGTACGCCGCCGGGACGATCACCGTGTCCGCCTCAGCCAGCGCCTCGGGCCCCCGCTCCACGTGCACCTCGAAGTCGGCCGTGGTGCGCACGGGACCGGGTACGGAGGTGCAGGTGACGACCTCGTACAGCGGATCGCCGCCCGCCGAGAACGCACGGCCGAAGATGCGGTGCGGGATGCCCAGTTCGAACGGGATGACGTCGGGGAGCGCGAGCACGACGATACGGTGGCGGTCATGGCTCATGGCCCGATCCTATCGAATGCTGTCCTTCGGGCCACTCGATCGGCCCGGCCGGTCCCCGGATGCTGAGTTCCGTGACCGAGACCGAGACCGAGCCCGAAATCGCCGCGACAGCCGGACCGCGCCGACCCGCCCGTTTCCACCGCGCCTGGTCCGTCGCCGCCGTCGCCTTCGTGACGATCATCGGCGCCGCCGCCTTCACCTCCCTGCCCGGCCTTCTCATAGACCCCCTGCACCAGGAGTTCGACTGGTCGCGCGGCACGATCGGCTTCGCGGTCTCGGTCAACCTCGCGCTGTACGGGTTGACCGCGCCGTTCGCCGCCGCGCTGATGGACCGGTTCGGCATCCGCCGCGTGGTGGCCGTCGCGCTCACGGTCATCGCCATCGGCTCCGGGCTCACCGTCTTCATGACGGCGGCCTGGCAGCTCATCCTCTACTGGGGCCTGCTCGTCGGACTCGGCAGCGGCACGATGGCCCTCGCTTTCGCCGCGACCGTCACCAACCGCTGGTTCATCCGCCGCCGGGGCCTGGTCACCGGCATCCTCACCGCGGCCGGGGCCTCCGGTCAGCTCGTCTTCCTCCCCCTGCTGTCCTGGCTGGTGGAGGACCACGGCTGGCGGCCGGCGGCCGTCACCGTCGCGCTCTCCGCGCTCGCCGTCGTCCCCTTCGTCTGGCTGCTGCTGCGGGACCATCCGGCCGACGTGGGGCTCGCGCCCTACGGGGCCGAGGGCTTCGTGCCCAAACCGCCCCCGGTGCCGGGAGCGGCGAGCCGCGCGGTCAAGGTGCTGTTCAAGGCGGCCAGAACCGGGCCGTTCTGGCTGCTCGCCGGCACCTTCGCGATCTGCGGCGCGTC
Organism: Streptomyces sp. NPDC004838; assembly: GCF_053600955.1. Classification (NCBI taxonomy): domain Bacteria; kingdom Bacillati; phylum Actinomycetota; class Actinomycetes; order Kitasatosporales; family Streptomycetaceae; genus Streptomyces; species Streptomyces sp. NPDC004838. Next base: position 113,789 of record NZ_JBSGAW010000011.1, read on the forward strand.
CACGAACGGGCTGATGAAGGTCCACTTCGTACCCGCCGCCCACGACCACGGCATGGCGATCACGGCGGCGGCCTCGCTCCTCGCCGTTGTCGGCGTCTTCGACGTCATCGGGACGATCGCGTCGGGCTGGCTGACCGACCGCTTCGAACCGCGGAGGCTGCTGGCCGTCTACTACGCCCTGCGGGGCGTCAGCCTGCTCTTTCTGCCGATGCTGCTCGCGCCCACCGTCCAGCCGCCGATGATCTTCTTCATCGTCTTCTACGGCCTGGACTGGGTGGCCACCGTTCCGCCGACGATCGCCCTGTGCCGCGAGCACTACGGCGACGACAGCGCGATCGTCTTCGGCTGGGTCCTCGCCTCGCACCAGGTGGGCGCGGCGGCCGTCGCGTTCGGGGGCGGTGTGGCGCGGGACGTGTTCGGCTCGTACGACATCGCCTGGTACGCCGCGGGCGCGCTGTGCGCGGTGGCGGCGCTGATGTCGATGGTGATCCGGCGACCCTCGCTGCCCGCGCTCTCCCCGCTCGGGGCCTCCGGAAGCCTCCCGGCCCCGCGCAAGTGACCCGGCGCCGACGCGCACAGCGCCGCCGCTGCGGTCGGATGGATTCGCCGGTCGGCCCGCGGCCCCGGTGCGGCGCCCCTCACGAGTGCGGCGCCCCTTACAAGGGGGAGGTCAGCGGCTCGTGCGTACGCGGCCGTGCCCGCGCGGTGCGTCAACACCGCGTGGGGCTTCCTCCGGGCCGCCGGGCCCTCACGGCGACGGGGATCCGGGCCGTCACGCGAGGGGGATCCGGGCCGTCACGCGAGGGGGAGCCGGGCCGTCACGGCGACGGGGAGCCGGGCGTCGCGGGCCGGTGAAATGCGCCGGTCACGGCGCTACGCAGAGGCCAGGACCTTCGCGGCGAACCCGTCCAGATTCCCCATGGCCCTGTCGATCTTCTCGTCCACCGTCAGGCTCTCCTCGTACCGCGCCGTCCGCAGCTTCGGCTGGCGCTTGCCCCGGATGTAGAGCGAGCAGGCGAGATCGGCGCAGAGGTAGAGCCCCACCGTGCTGCCCTCCCGGCCGCGCGTCCCCGCCAGCGGTGCGACGAGCAGGCTCACGCCGGAGGAGGCGTGGCCCGTCAGACAGACGTCGCAGAGGCTCGACTTGAACGCGCTGGACCTGGAGGCGCTGGGCACGCGGAGGGCGAGGCCCAGCGGGCCGTCCGTCTTCCTCGGGATGACGAGGTACGCCCGCAGGGGCGCGCCCGGATCTGTCCAGCCGAGGAAATCGAGGTCCTGCCAGGGCAGCTCGCCGAAGTCGAGCGGCAGCCGGAGCCGGTTCGCCTCGCCCTTGGTGCAGTTCACGAAGGACGAGCGGATCTCTTTGTCGCTGAGCGGGTCCACGGCTCGGACGCTACCGAGGTCCACCGGCCGGGTCATCCGATTTTCCGTGCGCCCGAGCGCGTGCGCCCGACCGCGTACGGCAGGGCGGGAGCGCGCAGGGCGCGTACGGCCACGGGGCGGCCCGGGGACGGAACCGGTCGCGGCAGCGCGGCGTCACGACCCCTTGGCCTCGTCGAGTGTGTGCTTGACGAGGGCGTTGGCGTGACCGTGGCCCATCCCGTGCTCCGTCTTGAGCCAGGCGACCAGTTCCATGTGCTTGGTCAGTGGGGAGGAGCGGATGAGTTCCTTCCACTCCGCGACGGGACGGCCGTACTTCTTCTCGATCGAGGGGAAGTAGCTGGCGGGGCCTTTTACGGGTTCGGTCATGGCGGCGGTGTCCTTTCGTGCGGTGCGCGCCGTCGCGGTGGTGCGCGCCGGCGAACCGGTCGGGCTTGTCACCTTGATGACCGTCGGGGCGGAGCGGAATCACCGCGCCGTGGGAGTGATGCATGTTACATGCGACGTGACGGGCCCCGTCGGCGGAAGGCCCCCGGCGGCCTCGGTACGTCGGCCGGGCCCGCCCGTCGACGAACTCACCGGAGGGGACATCAACGACGACACCGGCGGGGACTTCGACGACGATCACGCGACACCGCGGCCCCCGCTCACCTGGTGGGCTCGCGGTTGTAGAGCTTCTTGGCCCAGAGGTAGCCGCCCAGAGCGATCAGGGCGCACCAGCCGACGGCCAGGATTGCGCTGTTGTCGATCGGGGTGCCCATCAGCAGCCCGCGCAGGGTTTCGATGAACGGGGTGAACGGCTGGTACTCGGCGAACCACTTCAGCCCGTCCGGCATCGTGTCGGTAGGGGCGAACCCGCTGCCCATCATGGGCAGGATCATCAGCGGCGTCAGCATGTTGCTCGCGGTGGCGACGCTCTTCGCGACCATGGCCAGTGCGACCGAGAGCCAGGTGAGCGCGAGGATGATCAGGACGAGCACGCCGATCGCGCTGATCCATTCGCCGAAGTCCGCGGTGGGCTCGAATCCCACCAGCAGCGCGACCCCGATGACGGCGGCGATACTCAGCAGGGTCTGGATCAGGCTGCCCAGCACATGACCGGTGAGCACCGAGACCCGGGCGATGGCCATGGTACGGAACCGGGCGACGATGCCCTCGGTCATGTCGATGGATACGGAGATCGCCGTGCCCTGGGCCGCGGTCGCCACGGTCATCAGGATGACGCCGGGGACGACGTAGTCCACGTAGGCGTCCCGGCCGCCCGACGGCCCGCCGAGGCCGGTGCCGGTGCCAAGGCCGGTGCCGAGGCCGGTGCCGAGGATGCCGCCGAGCACGTAGACGAACAGCAGCAGGAAGACCACCGGAACCCCGGCGGCCGTCAGGATGAGCGTCGGATAACGCAGCATGTGCCGCAACTGGCGGCGCAACATGGTCGCCGAGTCGGCGAAGGCGAGCGAAACAGCACTCATCGGGCGGGCTCCTGCGCCGAGACCAGGTTGCCCGTCAGGGCGAAGAAGACGTCATCGAGGTCGGGGGTGTGGACCTGGAGTTCGTCCACGGTGAGCGCGGCGTGGTCGAGCCGGTCCAGCAGCGCGCGCAACGACCGCACATCGCCCTGATGGGGGACCTGTAGGGTGCGCGTCTCATCGTTGCGGGACACCACGTCCAACGTCCGGGCCGCGTGGTCGTAACCGTGTGGGTCGGCGAACCGCAGGGTGACATGGCCGCCGCCGACCTGCCGTTTGAGCTCCTCCGGCGAGCCCTGCGCCACCAGCTTTCCCCGGTGCAGCACCGCGATCCGGTCGGCGATCCGGTCGGCCTCCTCCAGATACTGGGTGGTGAGGAAGATCGTGACGCCCTCGTCGGCCACCAGCCCGCGGATGATCGCCCACATGGTCCGCCTGCTGCGCGGGTCCAGCCCGGTGGTCGGCTCGTCGAGGAAGATCACCCGAGGTCGGCCGACCAGCGTCATCGCGAGGTCCAGGCGGCGGCGCATCCCGCCGGAGTACGTCACCGCGGGCCTCCGGGCCGCGTCCACCAGATCGAACCGCGCCAGCAGGTCCGCGGCACAGGGTCGCCGTTCCCGGCGGGGCATGTGGTTCAGACAGGCCATCAACAGCAGGTTCTCCTCGCCGGTGAGGAAACCGTCCACCGCGGAGAACTGGCCGGTGACGCCGATCGCGGCGCGTACCGCGTCCGGATCCCGGACCACATCGTGGCCGGCGACCCGCATCTCCCCCGCGTCGGCGCGGATCAGCGTGGACAGGATCTGCACCACGGTGGTCTTGCCGGCGCCGTTCGGGCCGAGCAGCGCGAAGACGGACCCCGCGGGGATGTCGAGGTCGATGCCGTCGAGCACCACGTGGTCGCCGTACGCCTTGCGTAGCGCGGTCGCCGCGACCGCGGGTCGACCGAGATCGGTGGTCATGGGTTTCACTCCCGTCAGTGAGATCCGGCGCCGCATAAACGCCTTTACAACTTTACGGAAGTTACGTTGCATACACGAGATCGTCAATCACAACTATGTGAAGCAATGGCATAGTTGCAGGTAAGCTGCTTGAATCATTGCATGGGCTGTGTCCACTAATGCAACGGCGATCGTTGCATTAAGCTGGCCTCGACGCCGACAGCGGAGGACGCCCGATGCCTGGTGACAGACTCACCCTCCAGGACCGACAGCAGATCGCCGCGGGACTGCGCGAGGAGCTGACCTACGCCGCCATCGGCCGCCGCATCGGGCGGCCGACCTCCACCGTCACCCGCGAAGTGATGCGCAACGGCGGGCCGCGCGGCTACCACGCCGAGGCGGCCCACCGGGCCGGCGCACGGCACGCGCGCCGGCGCAGGACCACCGCGCCGACACCGTCACCGGGAAGGGCCGACCCCGGCGGGCGCGATCCACGGCTCGTGGACGAGGTGGAGGCGCAGAGCATGGAGCTGATGATTCAGGCCGGGCTCCCGCAGATGATGGCCAGGGTGCTCGCCGCGCTGTTCACCACCGACACCGGCAGCCTCACCTCCGCGGAACTCGTGCGACGCCTGCACGTCAGCCCCGCCTCCATCTCCAAGGCCATCGGCTACCTGGAGACCCAGGCACTCGTCACCCGCGAACGCGACCCCCACAGCCGCGCCGAACGTTACGCCGTCGACGACGACGTGGCGTTCCAGTCCGTCATCGCCAGCGCGCGCAACCAGACCCAGATCGCCGAGGCTTGCAAGGTCGCGGCCCAGAAGCTCGGCACCTCCACGCCCGCCGGCGCCCGACTGGAGAACACGAGCGAGTTCCTCCTCCACGTCATCGACGACCTGGTCCGCTCAGCCCGGCACTGGCACCGGATCTACTCCACCCACCCCGGGGAGACGTCCGAGAACGACGACTGAACAGATCACGTCGACCTCGGGTCCCGCCGTGTCACCAAGTCGGGCCGGTTCAGCGGCCGGTGGCCGACCCCAGCGCCTTCGCGATCTTGCGCGCGTCGATCGCCATCTCACGGAACATCCCGCTGATGGGGTTCGTGAAACCCGTGAAGTACAGCCCGGGGGCCTGCTTTGGTGTACGGCCTCCGTGCACCAGGGGCTTTCCCCGCGCGTCGAGCACGCCGAGGTGGCCGATCATGCCCTCCAGCCCGCGCCGGTAGCCCGTCGCCGCGATCACCGCGTCGGGGGAGACGCGCGTGCCGTCCTCGAGGACCGCCTTGTCCGCGTCGAAGGAGGCCAGCGCGGCGACCGGTTCGACCCGGCCCGTGCGTACCGCGTCGATCAGCCCGACGTCCTGGACCGGGATCGCGCCTTGCCTGGCCCGCGAGTACAGACCCTTGTCGGGGCGGGGCAGCCCGTGGGCGGTCAGGTCCGGTACCGCGACACGGGACAGCACTCCGGCCAGCCGGTCGACGAGCCACACGGGCAGCCTCCGCACCAGGATGCCGGTGCGCTGGGCGGGCCAGCCGACCGTGGAGCGGCGGACGATGTGCGGGGGCGTGCGGACCGCGAGCCGTACCCGCGCCGCGCCGCCCTCCGCCAGATCGACGGCTATCTCCGCGCCCGTGTTGCCGACGCCGACGACCAGAACGTCCTTGCCCTCGTACGGAGAAGGGTCGCGGTACTCGGCGGCGTGCAGCACTTCGCCGGTGTACGTGTCCCGGCCCGGCCAGTCGGGCAGTCGCGGGGTGTGGTTGTGGCCGGTGGCCACGACGACCGCGCGCCCGGTCAGCCGCCTGCCGCCCGTGGCGTGCAGCAGCCAGTCGGGACCGGCCGCCTCGACACGCGAGACCTCGACGCCGGTGACGATCTCCAGCTCGTGGAACTCCGCGTACTTCTCCAGGTAGCGGACCACGTCGTCGCGGGACACCCAGCGTCCGAACGCCCTCGGCATCGGGAGTCCCGGCAGCCCGGACAGCCGCCGGGTGGTGTGCAGATGGAGCCGGTCGTAGTGGCGTCGCCAGGAGTCGCCGGCTGCCTCGGACTTCTCCAGCACCACGGCCCGTACGCCCTTGTTCCGCAGCGCCGCCGCGGCGGCGAGGCCACCGGGGCCGCCGCCGATGACGTAGACGGGTCTGTCGTCGGTGCGGTCGATGCCCCCGCGTCGGTCCTTTGCGGACTTCCCTCTTTCACCGGCCATGAGGCGTGAGCGTAATACCGTGCTCGGTTGATGGGTCTCAGTCAAGATGGGAATCGGTTGCGAATTGATCACGTGCGTTCGGTCTCTTTCCGGCTCCTTCCGGCTCCTTCCGTTGTCTTCCGTCGCCTTGCGCCTCGTTTCCGTTGCGGCTCCGCTTTCCGCCGTGTTTCTGTCCGGTCCCTCATCCGGCCCCGCGCGTACGCCTGTTGCGTGCGGGCGGCCTCATCCGCTGAATTGACGTACAGTCAGAAACTGGTGGGAGAGGCCCCGACGGTGCCCCGTGCCCCCGACGGTGCCCCCGAAGGCGCTCGTCCCGCTCCTGGCACCACCGCGTGAACGACGGATCGTCCCGCCTCGGGCAGCGCCCGGCCGTACGTTCAAGGCCGTCGTCTACGGCCGTCGTTCAAGGCCGTCGTTCACGGCCAGAGCATCTCCCGTACCCACCCGTCATGGTCCGCCGGACGGCGGCGGTAGCGCAGCCGTACGTGCCGCCGCTCCGCGTCCCCCTGGAAGTACTCCACCTCGCGCGGCTCCAGCACATACCGCGTCCACGTCTCCACGGGCGCGTCGGGCTCGGCCCGCGCCCGCTCCCAAGCGGCCCGCGACGCCTCAGCCAGCTCCTCCCGGGAGCCCAGCACCTCACTCTGCCGCCCGGTGAGCGCGGCGGCCAGCGCCCCCGTCGACCGGGCCCGCAGATCGGCCAGGCTCTCCGCCGCCCCGGCCGCGGCGACCGTGCCGCGCACCCGGATCTGGCGGCCCTGCGCGGCCCAGTAGAAACCGAGGGCGGCCTCGGGCCGGGCGGCGAGCTGGCGGCCCTTCGCGCTGGTGGAGTGGGAGGCGAAGTGCCAGCCGCGTTCATCGGCGTCGTGCAGCATCAGCGTGCGCACATCGGGACGGGAGCGTTCGTCCACCGTGGCCAGGGTCATGGTGTGCAGCTCGGGCTGCCCCGCCGCCACCGCCTCGGCGAACCACCGGTGGAACAGCGGCAGCGGCGCGTCCGGCGCACCGGCCGGGTCGAACGCGGGCAGGTCGGTGTCCCAGACGCGCTGGGCGTGGAGGAGCTCCCGGAAGGCGGCCTGCTGATCGTTGTCCATCGCCTCAGTCAACCGCACGTGGCAGGGATCCTCAGTCGCGCGAGGTCTCGGCTACGTCGACCGTTTCGGAGCCTTCGCGACGCATCCGCGCGACCCCCCAGGTGCTGAGCGGCCTGAGCGCTTGATTGAGCGTGCGCCCGTGCTCGGTCAGGGAGTACTCCACCCGCGGCGGCACCTCGGCATAGACCTTTCGGTGCACGAGACCGTCCGCCTCCATTTCACGCAGGTGCTGCGTCAGCATCTTCTCGCTCACTCCCGGCAGACCGCGACGGAGTTCGGCGAAGCGGCGTACGCGATGGGCGTCGAGTTCCCAGAGGATCAGTCCCTTCCACTTGCCGCTCACCACGTCGAGCGCGGCGTCGATGCCGCAGATGTAAGGCCCGCGCCTCGGTGCCTTGGCCATCGCCGATCCCCCTTACGAAAAGGTGAGTACCGCAGAAAATAGTAGGTACTTCCGGAGGTGGTGACACTCTCCGAGCATGGAGGGGTGAACGAGCGACAGGACCACACCACCAGCCAGGACAGCGCTGTCACCGTGATCGGGCTCGGTCCGATGGGCCGGGCGATGACCCGCACCCTCCTCGCCGCCGGCCACCCGGTCACCGTCTGGAACCGCACCGCCGGCCGGGCCGACGGCGTCGTCGCCGACGGAGCGACGCTCGCGGCGACGCCCAGGGAAGCGGTCGAAGCGAGTGACCTCGTGATCCTCAGCCTCACCGACTACCAGGCGATGTACGACATCCTCGACGGCGCCACCGCATCGCTCGCCGGCCGGACGCTGGTCAATCTCAGCTCTGACACCCCCGACCGCTCACGCGAGGCGGCGACCTGGGCGGCGGGCCACGGCGCCGCCTTCCTCACCGGAGGTGTCATGGTCCCCGCGCCGATGGTCGGCACGGAGGCGGCCCATGTCTACTACAGCGGCCGCGACCACGTGCCGGCGAGCCATCTGGCGGCGTTGACACTGCTGGGAACACCCAGGCACCTGGGCGAGGACCCGGGCCTCGCCCAGATGATGTATCAAGCCCAACTCACGGTGTTCCTCACCACCTTGTCCGGACTGATGCACGCGACCGCGATGCTGGGTACCGCCGGAATGAAGGCCGAGGAAGCGCTGCCGGAGTTGCTCTCCTCCGCCGGCTCGATCGGCGACATCCTGAGCGCCGGTGGAGAGAATCCCGGCATCGCGCTCGACGCCGGGGAACATCCCGGCGACCTCAGCACGGTCACCATGATGGGCGCGACGTCCGACCACATCGTCGAGACCAGCACGTCAGTCGGCCTCGACCTCGCGCTCCCGCTGGCCGTGCAGGCCCACTATGGGCGCGCGATCGAGAACGGACACGGCGGCGACAACTGGACCCGCATCATCGACAGCATCCGAGGACCGCGCTGACCTGCTGGAACGTCTCGCTCCGTCTCGCTCTCCGTCTTGCCTGCGCCGGGTACGCCGGCATGGACACCGGTGTTCGCTGGTTCGCCCAAACGGGTGGTCGGGGCCCGGTGTCCGGGACGCGCCGCTGGTCGACGCGCGACGCTGGCCGACGGATACGAAGGAGACCCCGCCGTGCTGCCGACCCCGCCCCGATGCCCTCACTGCCCCCAGCGCCCGTCCCTGTGGAAGGACACGACCACCACGGGCGGCACCGGGGGAGGGCTCCGCTGGCGCTGGACCTGCGCGGGTTGCCGCAGGGCGTGGGAGCCGACCGCCGAACAGAAGGAGAGGTTCGTGTGCGGGCCGCCGGGAGGGGTGCGTCACGCCCTGCGGTGACGGCGGCCAGCGGAGGCCGAGGGGCTACGGAGGCCGAGTGGCTGTGGAATCCGCTGGATGAAGGCGACCGGATCGATCTCCGGGGTTCCGAGCCGCGAACGGACGGCCGATCCGACGCGGCGATGCCTGCCCCGGTAAGGCGAAGGCGAATGCGAAGGCGGACCCGGTACGGCGAACGCGAAGGCGATGTCCGATCCGGTACGGGGAGCGCGAAGACGATGCCTGTTCCGGCACGGGGGACGCGAAGGCGGACCTGGTACGGGGAGCGCGAAGGCGATGCCTGTTCCGGTACGGCGAATATGAACGCGGATCCGGTACGGCGGACGCGATGGCGGATCCGGATCCCGGTCTCGGTCCCGCGCCCGTGTCGGCGAAGGCGGATCCGGCTGGACAGGAAGGAAAAGGGGCGGGGCGAGGGACGCCCGTCGGCCCGACGTATGGCGCGGGCGAGCGCGCCTCCGCCGGCCTCTCTTACTTGAGCGGCTTCTTGCCCGTGATGCCGAGATGCACCAAAAGCGCGAGGTTCGGCCGCAGTTCGGCCTGCTTCACGCCCCAGGTGGTGAACCCCTTCTGATGCGAGGCCACGGCCGCCAGCATGGCCACCAGCGAACCGGCCATCGCCGCGGGGCTGACGTCCTTGTCGACTCTGCCCTTGGCCTGGAGTTCCTTGACCGCGTCAGTAAGGGAGTTGGTGACGGAGTTCAGGATCTTCATGCGGATCTTGTAGAACCGCTTGTCGCCCTCCGCCGCCCCGAGGTCCACAACCCGCAGGATCGCGTCGTTGCGACGCCAGAAGTCGAGGAATCCCTCGACGAGTTCCTCCGAGGTCTGCCAGGCCGCTTTGCCCACCCAGGCCCGCCCGGCGACCAGTTCGGTCAGTCCCGTCCCTTCCTTCGCCATCTCCTCGGCGATCTCCAGGACGGCGCCCTCGACGTCCGGGAAATACTGGTAGAAGGTCGCGGGTGAAGTGCCCGCTTTCCGTGCTACGTCGATGACTTTGACGTCCCGGTACGGCGATGAGCTGAGCATCTCGCTGAGGCAGTCGAGCAGCTTCTGCCGCGTCGCCTGTCCCCGTCGTCCGGCCACGCGGCCGTCGACAGTGCGTACTTGTCCTGTCATGCCGTCAGCTTACCGAGGGGTGATCCGCGCGCGATTCGGCCGAGTGCAAATGGGGTTGCCGGACCCGGAGATCGCTCGCGTGTTCGATTCATCCCCGCCGATTCATTCCTTTCGTGGTGGATTCCCTCTGCTGCAATGTCCGTGATGCCCGGTTAGCTTGGGTTGTGACGCTTACGTAGACAGGGAGCCGACGCCATGGCCGTATTCCCCGAGGGCGCGCCGTGCTGGGTGGACGCGGCGCTGCCCGACGTCGAGGCGGGCAGGCGTTTCTACGGCGGACTGTTCGGCTGGACGTTCCGGCAGGAGAACGGCGATCCGTATGTGGACGCCCTCAGTGACGGGAAGCTCGTGGCCGCCCTGGCCCCCAAGAGCGACGGCCGGATGCCCACGGTCTGGAATGTCTACTTCGCGACTCCGGACGCCGTGGCGCTCTCCCGGCGGATCGAGTCGGAGGGGGGCCGGCTGATCGTTCCGCCGCGACGGGTCGGCACCCTCGGCGGGGTGGCGGTGGCCGCCGATCCGGGCGGGGCGGTCTTCGGGCTCTGGCAGGCGGGGGAGCGGGTGGGCTTCGAGAAGCAGGCGCGGCCGGGCTCCTTCTGCTGGACCGAGGTCTATACGTGGGACAAGGAACGGGCCGACCCGTTCTACGAGACGGTCTTCGGCTTCACGGGCACGGACCTGCGATTCGCCGCCGCGCCCGGCGCCCCCGCCGACGCCGCCCCCTCCGGCGAGGCGGCCGAGGCCGATATCCGCGTCTGGTCCCCGCGAGGCGCCGAACCGGGTGAGGACACCGCCGTCGGCGGGCGCTGCGTACTCACCGAGCCCGCCTTCCCCGCCGAGCTGCCCGACCACTTCCTCGTCTATTTCTGTGTCAAGGATTGTGACGCGACGGTCGCGGCGGCCATCCGCCTCGGCGGCCGTGTCCAGGCCCGGCCCTTCGACATCCCCCACGGACGGATCGCCGTTCTCACGGACGATCAGGGCGCGACTTTCGCCGTACTGGCGGAACCACGTGCGGATACGGGTACGGAGAAGACGGCACGGAGCGCCGAGGCCCCCGAAGACCCCGAAGCCCCCGAAGACGACGCGGCAGACGCGGCAGACGCGGCGGACACGGAAGATATCGGGTCCGGTCCGCGCCCCGTGCCCGATTCCGGCTGAGACACCCCGATCCGCCCCCGGGTTAGCCACCGTCGACTCCGGCAGGAAGAATCGGGGTGCGCGACCGCTGAGGCGCTCGGTGGTGAGACGCTGCACAGGGCTGTGAATGACGGGCCCATAGGGATCCGGGGCCCGTACGGGGAGGTGGCAGGCAAGATGGAGCAGCTGACGCAGCACGATCCGAGACGGATCGGTCCGTTCGAGGTGCTGGGCCGGCTCGGTGCCGGCGGCATGGGGCTGGTCTATCTCGCCCGGTCGGCGTCCGGCCGGCGCGTGGCGATCAAGACCGTCCGTACCGAACTCGCCGAGGACCAGCTGTTCCGCGTCCGCTTCACACGGGAGGTGGAGGCGGCCCGTGCCGTCAGCGGCTTCTACACGGCCGCCGTGGTGGACGCCGACCCCCGTGCCGCCGTGCCCTGGCTGGCCACCGCGTACGTCCCCGCGCCCTCGCTCGAGGAGATAGTGAACGAGTGCGGGCCGATGCCCGCGCAGGCCGTGCGCTGGCTGGCGGCGGGCATCGCCGAGGCGCTCCAGTCCATCCACGGCGCGGGCCTCGTGCACCGCGACCTCAAGCCGTCGAACGTGCTCGTCGTGGAGGACGGCCCCCGCGTCATCGACTTCGGCATCGCGTCCGGCGTCTCCAACACCCGGCTGACCATGACGAACGTCGCCGTCGGCACACCCGCGTACATGTCACCGGAGCAGGCGCGGGACTCGCGGAGCGTGACCGGCGCGAGCGATGTGTTCTCCCTCGGCTCCACGCTCGTCTTCGCGGCGACCGGCCATGCGCCCTTCCACGGCGCGAACCCGGTGGAGACCGTCTTCCAGCTGCTGCGCGAAGGCCCCGATCTGACGGGCCTGCCGCCCGAGCTGCGCCCGCTGATCGAGTCCTGCATGGGGAGGGACGCCACGCGTCGCCCCACGCCCGAGGACCTTCAGGCCCAGCTCGCTCCGCATCTCTTCTCCTCCGGCAGCGACGACAGCGGCACGGCGTCCGCGTGGCTGCCGGGCCGGGCGACGGCGATGATCGAGGCGCGCCGGGGCGGCGGCCGGGCTCCCGTGCCCGTACCTCCGCAGCCCTCGCAGCCGCCTCCCAGGCCGTCCCACGCGCCCCCGGAGCCTTCGGAGGCCCCGACCCGCCGGAATCCGGACTGGGCCCGTCGCGGCGGCGCCGACCCACGGACGAACGCGGCCCCGGCCCCGGCGGGTCCCGTACGACTGCCGGGGGTGCAGACGCCGATCGGTCCGGGCCCCCGGGTCGCCGACAATCGGAGCGCTCTGGCGAAAGCGCCCGCCGCGACGGAGTGGGTCCGGCCCCCGTCCGCCCTGAACGGCTCCCCGGCCCCCGCTGCCGCCACCGCCTCCGCGCCCCCCGTGCCCGTCCAGCAGCCGGCCTCTCCCCCCGCCGACGGCGGCGCCCACTGGCGGCCGTGGCGGTTCCGGATGTCGAACGACGTCTGGGGCACCCCGGTCGTCGCGGGCGATTCGCTGTACGTCACCTCCTTCGAGGTCCACGCCCTGGACGTGGCCACGGGCCGCCGCCGGTTCAAGACGCGTGACGTGGCCTGGGCGATGGCCGTCGACGGCGGCCGTATCCACGCGGCCGACGGACCCACGCTGTACGCGCTCGACGCCTCCGACGGCCAGGAGCGGTGGCGGCTCCAGGCCGACGCCTGGGTCTACTCCCTCAAGACCGACCGCGGCACCGTCCTCACCGGGACGCGCGGCGGCGGCGTACAGGCGTGGGAGGCGTCCAACGGCGAGAAGCTGTGGGAGCTGACCGGCGCGCAGACCGATTTCGAGACCCCGGAGGCTGGTCCCGCGCTCCTCGGCGACACGGTGTACGTGTGGAAGGACGCGAGGCTGCGCGCCCTGGAGACCCGTACCGGCATCGAGCGCTGGTCGTACCCGATCGGCGACGCGGCCTCCTGCGGCAACGTCCCGGTCCGGGTGCATCCCGCGGCCGACGGCCATGTGTACGTCAGTGCGGGCACCCGCGTCCTCGCCATCGACATCGCGACCGGCCTGGTCCGCTGGCACTTCGAGGCTCCCGCGGTGTTCCTCTCCCCGCCCGCGTACGCGCCCGGCCCGGCCGTCTCGGGCGGCGGCGTCTACCTCGCGGACTACCTCGGCACGGTGTACGCCCTCGACGCGGCCACCGGCAAGGACCGCTGGCGCATCGCCACCGAATCCCGTCAGTCCGTCGAGCCGGTCCTCGTCACCGGCGGTAACGTCCACGTCGGCAGCGGATCCGCCCTCTACACCCTCGACTCCGTGACCGGCACGCCCATGTGGCGTTTCGCCGCCGGCGGCGAGGTCATCGGCGCGCCCGTCGTCGCCGACGGCCGCGTCCACTTCGGTTCCGCGGACCATGTCCTCTACACCCTCGACGCGAGCGGCGGCCAACTCCGCTGGAAGCTCGCCACGGGCGGGGAGATCACCGGCTCCCCGGTGGTGGAGGGCGGCGTCGTCTACGCCTGTAGCAAGGACCGCTGCGTCTACGCCCTGGACGCGGTGAAGGGGACGGCCACGGGCCGGGGCCGCTGAGACTCGGCGAGGCTCGGCTCACGGGTTGGGACCGCGCGGCTTGCGAGGCGCGTGTGGGGGGGCGAGGCCGCAGGCGCGGTGCGCCCGTGGTCAGGGCGGCGGGCGGTCGCGGCGACGGGCAGGATGTGGCGGATTTCGGCCCCTCCGCGTTAGGGGCGCGCGGTCCGGGACGGAGCCCCGGCTCACGGCTGTGTGCCGCGAGAAGACCCAAATCACCGGCAATCCTGTTACTAAACATCAGTTCCCCCATGGCTTGGCAAAGACCTTGCTCGGCCCTGGCCTCGCTGTCGGCGCCCGCTGCTAACGTGACGCGCGTCTCGCCAGGGGAGCGAGTACAACACGCCTTATTTAACCGGGGGGTTGAGACGTGAATATTCGTCATGCTCGTGCCATAGCCGTCTTCGGGATCGTGCTGATCACCCTGACAGGGGCGCGCGGTTCGGGCGGCGGAGGCTGCAAGAGCGACAGCGACAACGGCAGCAGCAGTAGCAGCAGTTCCAGCTCGGGTGGTTCCATCGGCTCCACGACCGGCGGCACGGTCAAGCACGATCCCATGCGTGATGTCACGATCGACAAGTGCGGTATGGCCGAGAGCGGGAAGCTCGCCGCGAACGTCACCGTGAGGAACCCGGACGCCAAGGCGTACTCCTACCTGGTCACCGTCGAGTTCAAGGGCGACCTCGGTGACGTCGACGTCCCGAGCGAGTTCGCGAGCGTCACCACACAGGTCGGGGCGAACGCCACCGTCGCGGCCGAGGCGTCGGCGCGGTACACCGGCACCGATCAGGGCCGCGAGTACAAGAAGTGCGAGCTGACGAGCGTCACCCGCACACCGGTCTGACCGCCGAGGTCCTTTCGTACGGCCCCGTCCGCCCGGAAGTCTGGACCGGACGGGGCCGTTCCGCCGGTTCCGATGATTTCGCGCCGCCGCGCCGGTCCCTCCTTCGGCCACCCCTACGAGAAGGTGCGACGATGACCGAACTCCGCGACGTTCTGACGTCGCACACCAGCAAGGGAACGGTGCCCGGAGCGGTGGGCCTGGTGGCCCGCGGCGACCGGATCGAGGTGCGGACGGCCGGCTCCGTCGACATCGACCGATCCGCTCCGATGGCCAGGGACTCGATCTTCCGGATCGCCTCGCTCACCAAGCCCATCGTCGCCGCGGCCGTCATGACACTGGTCGACGACGGCCGCCTCGGACTGTACGACCCGGTCGCCGAGTGGCTGCCGGAGTTGACGTCACCGATGGTCGTACGCACACCGCGGAGCCCGGTCGACGACGTGGTCCCGGCCGCCCGGCCGATCACCGTGTTCGATCTGCTCACCGCCCGCGCCGGCTACGGCTACCCCGCCGACTTCGCGCTCCCCGCCGTTCAGTCGCTCTTCACCGAACTGCGCCAGACCCCGCCGTTGCCCGACAACGTCCCGCCGCCGGACGAGTGGACGGCCGCGCTCTCCCGTATCCCTCTGCTGCACCAGCCGGGTGACGCCTGGCTCTACAACACGACCTCCGACATCCAGGGCGTCCTGGCCGCCCGCGCCTCGGGCCGTACGCTGCCGGAGCTGCTCGCGGAGCGGCTGTTCGAGCCGCTGGGCATGTCCGACACCGGCTTCGGCGTCCCGCCCGCGAAGCTCGGCCGTCTCACCAGCCTCTACCGTCCCGACGAGTTCGGCGGCCTCGTCCTGTGGGACGCGCCCGACGGTCAGTGGAGCCATGTGCCGAAGTTCCCGTCCGGCGGAGGCGGCCTGGTCTCCACCGCCGACGACCTGCACTCCTTCGCCCGGATGCTGCTGGCCGACGGAACGGCCGACGGCCGCCGCGTCCTGACGCCCGAGTCGGTGCGCCTGATGACGACCGACCACCTCACCCCGTCCCAGCGCGCGGCGAGCCACACCTTCCTGAATGGCCAGGGCTGGGGCTTCGGGGGCTCGGTGGACGTCGAGCCCATCGATCCCTGGAACATCCCGGGCCGCTACGGCTGGGTCGGCGGCACCGGCACGGCCGCGCATATCGTCCCGTCCACGGGAACGGTCACCGTCCTCCTCACCCAGGTGGCGCTGACGGGCCCGACGTCGCCCCAGTTGATGCGGGACTTCTGGCGCTGCACGGCGGACGCTTGACCGGCGCTGGGCGCTGGGCGCTGGGCGTTCGGTGCTCGGCGTTCGGCGTTCGGCGTTCGGTGCTCGGCGTTCTGGGTTGTGGGTTGTGGGTTCTGCTTACGCGCCGGGCGTCCGGGGCGGGGGCGGGGTTCACGTCCTGCGCCAGGCGCTGAGCAGTTCTTCGGGGCCGTACACCGCCTGAAGACCGGAACAACCGACCCCGTTGCGAGAGACCGCCACGAGCGGTACCGGCTCGTCGGTGATCGCGGCTCTGTGCTTCTGCAGCGCGGCCAGATCGTGGCTGTCGAACGCGGAATTCTCCAGCCACTTGACCGAGCCGAGGAAGAGCAGGCGCTTGGCCACAGGCTGCCTGTCGGCGCCCACCAAGTCGATTTCGACGTCGTTGCCACGGGTCCAGTACCCGCCGATCGCCGGGGCGGCGGGCAGGAGCCCGTCCGGCAGGAGGCGCGCGAGGGATTCCCGTACCAGGGGCTCGATCGCACGGCCCCGCCAGCTCGTCCATTGCTCCTTGATCCGGCTCAGGGTCAGATCTCCCCGCATCCTCTCGATCTCCGCCATATGCGGATCCAGGAACGCGAGCCAGAACCGCAGATAGGGGTCGGCCACTCGGTAGCGACGTTCCTTCGACGGCTTCGGCGAAAGGGGCAGCTCGCCCGCCACCACCCGTTTCTCGACCAAGACGCCGGTGGCTCGGGTGAGAGTGGTGTGGGCGATGCCGCCGGCGGCGCGCGCGATATTGGTGAAGGTCCGCTCCCCGGTTCCGATGGCTCGCAGGACCTCCCTGCTCATCGCCTGCGGTGGAAACTCCGCGGCGAGTGAACGCTCGGCGGAGACCAGAAGCGCCGAGGTCGGGTTGTCCAGCGAGTCGCGGAGGAAGTCCCAGACATCCGCTCCGACCTGCCACTCCGTGCAGATCAGCGGGAGTCCCCCCGTGATCAGAGCGGCGTCGAACGCGGCCGCCGGTGACAGGCCGAGCATCTCGCCGATGTCGGCCGGGTTCAGCGGTCCCACGACCATTTCCCGGCCGCGCTGATGGAAGGGACGGTCGTAGCTGTTCAGCGCTTCCATCATCGACAGGTCGGATCCGACCAGCAGGAGAAGTACCGGCTTTCGGCTGAGCAGGCGGTCCCATGCCCGCTGGAGCATGCCCTCGAAGGCGTCGATGCGGTTCATGAGATACGGAACCTCATCGATCACCACGACGCTCGGGGTGTCGTCGGGCAGGACCTCCGCAAGGAGCCTGAACGCCGCATTCCACTGATCCGGGGTCTCCTGCGAGTACAGTCCCCGCTCCGGCAGGGTGGATCTGGCGACGGCGTCGAGCAGCTCCGACAGTTCGTCCTCTGCCGTGCCGCCCGCCGCTGTGAAGAAGAGGTGGGGCGTCTCGGTGCGCCGGAGGAACTCCTCGACCAGGCTGGACTTGCCGACCCGCCGCCTTCCCCGCATGAGGATGCACTGCCCCGGCTTCGCCGACCCGACGGCATCGTGAACCGTCCGCAAGGCGTTGGCGAGAACGTTCAGCTCGCGGTCCCGCCCGATGAAACGTCGCACTGAGAATACCTCCACGAGAGATAGTATCTGTAGCGATACTATCTCTGCCGATACCATCGTGCTTCATTTATGCGTGGGGCTGTGGACGCGGAAGAGGTGAAAAACACGCTCGGCATCGCGCACGCGGCACTGGGCTTCGAGGCGGGGCGGGTCGAGTGCGGGTCGGCTGACCAGCACTGGCGCCTCGGCCGGCCGAGCCGGTGCCGCCGCCCCCCGGCGGCGGCACCGGGGATCGTCACCGTCGGGCGGGCCACCAGGCGGGGGTCTCGCGGAGGGTGTTCGTTCCGCAGTGCACTTCGCCCGATCCGACGTGGTAGCTGTAGTAGTCGTCGATGTACATGGTCTTGAATCCGGCCTTGCGGTAGGCCGTGCTGACGGCGTGGGTGAAGATGTCCTTGCCGTTGATCACCGGGCCCCACTGCTTGGGGGCGAGGTAGTGCTTCGGGCTCAGTACGACACCGTTGATAGGCCCGGGCACATACGCGACCTTCTGATTGTCCTGCGGACCCGGACGCTGGGACCGCTCCTGCTGTCCGTTGGGCTGGCCGAGGCGTCCCAGTGGGTCCGAGGCCATCCGCCGCAGCTTGCGGTTCTCGGAGGCCGCCGGCCCCGCCCCTGGGAGAACACCGAACTGACTGAACAGGGCGGGTACCCGGACGATCTCGGAGTCGGTGATGCCCGTTTCGCGCTTGATGGTGTCCAGGTTCGCCTTGATGCGGTCGGCGGCGAGCTTGTTGTCGGCCTGGAAGTCCTTGGAGGCCAGCACCTGGTCGATGGTCTGCTTGGGTGCGGGGAAGAGGCCGTCGCGCACGGAGAACATCCTGGTGTCGCCGTGGCCTGCCTGCTTGGCCTTGCGTAGCAGTTCCATGCCCGCCTGGGGGTCGGCCACTCCGACCCGCCAGCCGCGCCGGGTGTTCGCGGGCAGGAACTGGATGAACTCGTCGACATGGCCCACGGCCAGCCATGAGGTGTCCAGGAGCAGCGGCGACTGCATGCCTTGGGCCGAGAGGAAGTCGCGCATCGCCTTGGCGGGCTTTTCGCCGGTGTCCGCCCGTTGGCCCATGATGATCCGCCCGGCGGGGTAGTTCTTGCCTTTGTGCCGGTGGGGAGGGATGGATTCCAGGTTGCCCATGGAGTCCAGCGTCCCGCCCTCGGTGTCGAGCACTCCGCTGACCTGGACGACGCCCACACCCGGGCCGCGCATCCTCTCGTACAGCTCCCGGCCCGCCGTCCGGTCGGGCTGCGCCGAGCGGATCATCACGCGGATGGCGTGTGGTTTCCCGTCGGGGCCCGGCATGGTCGCGTAGCCGGGCTCGACGAAGTCCTGCACCCAGACGTCGTCCTTGTCCCTGGTGAACTTCTTGAGCGGTGTGCCGATCCCGGCCGCCTTGACGTGCTTGCTCAGATCCTTGACGAACTTGCGCTGGACCTTGGCCTCCGGCTCGTTGCCGGTCATCTCCTTGACCATCACCTGCTGCGCCTTCTGGAGGTGGTGGTGGGTGAGGACGGGGGCGACGCGCATCGTCACGTCGTCGGACACGGACGATCCGCTGTGGGAGACGGTGAAGCGGATGGTGACCCGTCCGTCCCAGGTAGCGTCGCGGCGTACGTCCTTGGCCTCGACGCCCAGTTCCACACCGGCCCGCAGTTCGGACCCGGTCAGCTTGTCGGTCGGCTTCAGATGGGCCCAGCGGCCGTCGCGTTTGACGAACAGGCGGGTCTTGGACGCGCCCTGTCCTACGGCCGTGACGGTGCCGGTGGCACCCTTCGGGGTGGCCGGGCGCGGGACGCTGCGCAGTCCGGCCAGGTCGTGGGCGTCCTTGGGGCCGTTGACGACGTTGTCGGAGGCGTCGTGGCAGGCCGCGAGCTTGGCGTCCGACAGCGGCTTGCCTTTGGCGTCCTTGAGGGGGCAGCGCTTGGTGTCGTCGTCGATGTTGGGGAGGAGGATCGCGCCGCGGGAGTCGGTCCAGGTGTCCTCTCCGGCCGTGTCCGAGTCTCCTCGCACGTCGACCCGGCCGTCGCGGTCGACGTCCGCCCTCAGATCGGGTCCCGAGGGCGGTGCGGCCACCGCCTGGGTGACACCGGTGGCTATGAGTGCCCCGGCCACGGCTGTGGCCAGGGCGAGCCCCTTCCGGTTCTTGACGCGCACGAACATGTCCTTCCGGTCGGTCGTTTTCGGTGGGGATGATGGCCGCCGTGGTAGGGGTTCACCAGGATCTGGCCATGTGGCTGTGACTACGGGGGCGGCGAGGGGGCGCGGTGGCCTTTCGCGCCGGATGTGACCCTGCGAAGCGCTGGGAATGTCCGGGTATGGCCACCCGCTGCTGCCCGCCGTCGGAGAGCTGGAAGGTGTCCCCCGTTGTCGTGGCCGGGCTCAGGGGGTCGCGGTTCCCCGCATCGTGTCGGTGATCCACTTCAGATGGGCGTGGGTGGAGGTGTAGACGGTGTTGTGTTCGTTCATGTTGGCGCCGCGGGAGACCGCGCCGAGTACGGTCCACTTGCCTTTGTGTTTGGCCAGGAGCGGCCCGCCGGAGTCTCCCGCGCGGCTGGTCTGGGGCCAGGGGTTGCCCGGGAGCGAGGCCACGCACAGCTCCTGCGACGTGGGGAGTTCGCCGCCGGTGCCGGGGCATCGGGTGCGGTCGACGATGTGCGAGTCGAGCTGGCGCAGCTTCTTCGGCTGAGGATGAGGGTTCCGCCGCAGATGTGTTCGCCCTGGCGGTCCTGGATCGATGCCATGAACGGATACCGTTTCCGGGCTTCTTCACCGCCGCTGATCGCCTGCGCCGGCTCCGCAGCGATAGCCAGCGCGGCGAACGTGGCCCCACCAGCCACCACACTCGTCACCGCCCGCCGCAGGCGGGAGGCGCGAGCAGGACGGAAGGAATGAAACTCTCGACTTGCGAACGGGGTCTTCATAGCGGGTCAGTTGAGCACAATGCCGATTGCAGCCGCGTAAGCGTGTTTCGGCAACCAGTTCGCCGGGTTTGGTACCGACGTGGGAGAGGGAAGTCCGGTTCCGCCGCCATCTGAGTCCTGCGGGCCGCCTCACTCGTCGGCGAGACCGAACCCGGTGTGCTCACCGGGGATGGGCCCCGGAGTGAGGAGCGGCACGCAGTGGGGACACGCGTACTGGAGGGAGCGTTCCGTCCAGCGGACGGGCACGGGCGCGTCGGTGGGGCGTTCACACCGCGCGCAAACGGCGGTGAGCGCGTCCGGCGGGGGAGCGGCGAGCGCGTCGGCTCTCATTCGCGTACCCCGGTGCGTACGGCTGCGGGTACTCCCGTGCGCACGGTTCCGGGCAGTCCCAGCCCGGTGGCGGCGTACACCAGGACCCGGCGCGGCCGTACCGGGCGGAGCCGCAGGGTGTCGTCGAGCGGAGCGTATGGGCGTACGAGCCGGGAGTCCTCACCCCGCAGCGGAGTGCGCCGTTCCCTGACATGGCCGGGTACCGGGGTGCTCCACGGCCGAGCCCAGGCACCGCCCGCGACGGTACGCGGAACGACCCGGCGCCGTCCCTCTCCGGGTAACACTTGTTCCAGGGCCCACTTCAGGGCACAGGCGATCCACGCACGCATTTCTCGTTCAGCTCCTTGCCCCACGGTCGGGAGGGCCCCGGCCTGCCGGGGGCTGGAAACGCAGGCCGGGGCCGGGGAAGCACCCCCGGCTCGCGGGGGCCGGGGGCGCGTGTGGTCTCAGCCGGAGGTGTCGTCCGTGTCAGGGATCAGCACGGGAACCATGGCCCCGGGGCCGGACCCGGTGTCCAGCCAGCGCATCTCCACGCGGCCGGACAAAGGTGCCTGGGGTGCCGCCGTCGCCCGGAGCAGGATGTCCGCCATCAGCTCCACCGCGTCCGCCCGCACCATGCCGAGCTGCACATAGGCCCTGCCCCGCGTGACTCTGGCCTCCACCAACCGCCACACCCGTTCCGGGATGCCGAGCGCCGCCATCGCGGTCCGCATCGCCTCGGCGGCGGCGACCGCCTCTGAGCGGGTGTCCCGCCAGACCTGCATATCCATCACTGCTCCCCCTGCGGTTCGTCCGCACAGCGTTCGCAGTCGCACGGCGGATAGGGGAGCGACCTGGGAGCTGGGCGCTGGTCTCGCTGCGGCACTAACACGGCGGCGCTCAGCGGCACCCGCTCCCCGGTCCGGGAATCCACCCGGTACACCTTGATCGTCATCACGGAGTGCCCGCTCCCGTCCGGCGACGGAGCCGCCCCGATGACTCGAAGGTATGGGCGATACAGTCAGGCATGTCGGCGCTCCTCGAAGCGTTGGCCATGCCCCCGGACCGTTCGCGCGGTCGCGGGGGTCTTACTGTCCGCCAGGATGCCGAAATCGGAAGACCAGAAGTGTCAGAGACGACTGATAGTTCAGGTCATGACATGACGCCCAGTCAATGGCCGAGCCAGGCACCGAAGTTGTGCAGCTCCTCCGGCATGCGCCGTTTCGCCGACTCCAGCCCCGCGTAGGTCTCCCGAACAATTGGGTGGTACCGCGTCTGTTGTGGGGCGAGCCGTCGCGCCTGCTGCAGGTTCTTGAAGGCCGCGTCGATACGGCCTATCCACAACTCGGCGCGGGCGATCTCCGCGTGGTGGTGGGCGGACCGGGACAGCGGCCAGTCCTCCGGGATTCGGGTGTCCTGGGCGATTCGCACCGCCTCCGGGTACTGGTCCAGTTCTGCCAGCACGCTCACTCGGTGGACGGCGACGTTCGTCGGTCCAAAGGAGAGCCAGTGCACCCTTTCGGCCGCCCCGGTGCGGTCCGCGATCCGCCGCGCCTCACCGAGGTGGCCTTCAGCCCTGTTCTGGTCCTTGTCCCGTCCCGCGAGTACGGCCGCGCCCAAATGGAGTTGCCCGGTCACCACATCGCGCACGTGGCCGGCCTCCGCCTGTTCCAGGACCGACAGGCCAAGCGAGATCAACCGCTGCCCTGCCTTGTACTCGCTGGCCCGGAAGTAGGCCAGGGCCCGCATGTACTGGCGCATTCCACCGAGTACCGGGTCGGACGCGCGCCGGGCGGCCCAGTCCATCCGGTCCAACGCGATGGTGGCCAGATCCTGGAAGCCCAGCTTCGTCGTCACGTCGTACGCCGTGCGGTAACAGCTCGCGAGAATTCGCCAGTTCCGGTCGGTGGGGTCGAGATGCGCCGCGGTCGTCGCCTCGGCCATCAGGCCGGGGAGATCGGCCGCGGCCTTCTTGATGTCGGTTGCGCGGACGAGAGCGCACAGCCTCTCCGCGTACTCCTCCAACTCCCGGATGGAACGGGGAACGACATCAGGGTCGGGGCCGAGGTCGTAGAGGTCCAGTGTTGTGCGAATGGGTTGGATGAACCTGTCGAGCTGGTCTTTCCGCAGCTCGTCCAGATAAGGCTGCCCGGTCAACTCCGTGACCGGAACCGAAAGGGCGCGCGCGAGCGCGCCGATGACCGAGGGACTCGCGGGCATGACGCCCTGTTCGATCTTGGTGAGGGCGCTGTACGAAACGTGCGACAGCTCGGCCAGCTCACGCTGCGTAAGCCTGCGGACCTTACGCGAATGAGCGATTCGTGTCCCAGCGTGGGTCTCGGAGTACGGGGGCATACAGGAGTCTCCGTTCCTGAGTGAGCACCGGAAACGGTACTCTCGCTTCCCGCTCAAGGGAGGCTGCCGAGTCTCGCGTGCATCTTCCACGGTGCGGCCAGGCACCTGAAACTGGGAGCCTCCGGCAGAACTGTGAGAATGCCGGTTCGCGGACGTGGAGTTGACCCTACGAGGAACCGGCAGGATGTCTCACGGGCGTCGGGAGGGAAAACCGGACATGCCGTGACCCAGAACCGTGAAGGACCGGGGACCTGGCCGCCCATGGTGCTCGTGTGGTTGTGACCGGGCTCGGCGGAGACGAGATGGTGGCCCTGTCACAGGCCGAGTATGCGCACAAGTCCATGGGTGAGATCAGCGATGGCCTACCCTGGATCGGAGACCGAGCGCGCGCCGCGCTGGAGTTCGCCGACGACGGCATTGCCCCGCCTGCTGCCGTCAACTCGATGACCTTACTCTCGCTGGAGACCACAGCACCCGTACTTATGCGGGCGGGTATCTGGCCCGTGCACCCGTTCGCCAACCCGGGCATGGTCCAACTTGGCGAATGGCTTCCTATGCACTGGCGTGAGCTGAAGCAGCTCCAACGGCGACGGCTGGCATCCCTCGGACTGAGCACAGACGTCACCGAATCCCGTGAGCGTGAGTCGTTCGCGGAGGTCGTACAGCACACGCTCACTACCATCGCGCGCCCCCTATTCGCCAAGATGCTCCACGACGGCTCGCCGCTCTTCGACGAGAAGCTAGTGGATCCCGACGGCCTGCGGGTGGCTGTTCGTCGGCTGGCCGAAGGGCCGTACCGCGAAGACGGAGACGCGCAGCTGCTCGAAGTCCTGGACCTCCACTTCGCCGCTCACTCCTTCCTATAGTCCTTCCCAGCCATCAGGAGACAGAGTGTTCGTCATGCGCCCGGCCACAGCCGATGACATCCCCGCCGTTGAAGACCTGATCCTCGCCCGTTCCGTCTGGCTGGAGGACCGAGGGCTTCCGAGCTGGCGGGAGAGTGCGGTCGGACTCGCGCGGCAGGCGGAGAATCCCGATGGTGATGTGTGGGTCCTCGCGGAGGGCGACGGGCGAATCATCGGGTGCACCACCGTTCAGGAGCAGACTCCCCCGTGGGGCTGGACGGAAGACGAGTTGAACGAGTCGGCCCACTACCTGTACTCGACAGTCACCGACCCCACTTGCCGAGACAAGAAGCCGGGAACCGTGATGGGGCTGTGGGCCGTGGACCGGGCGGCGCAGGAAGGGCGCACATGGGTTCGCCGTGGTTGTCACTTCCCCGAACTGGTGAGGTACAACGAGACCCAAGGCTTCAAGCTGGTGCACGAAGTGCAGCGCACCCACACCAAGGTCTATCTCATGGGCCGCCGAGCCGAGCGCGTCGCTGACTTGGTGGAGAGGTTCCGGGCGCTTTAGAGCACCCCGGCCCCGAGCCGCCCGAAGTCGCGCGGAAACCTCCGTGTGCCACGATGGCCGGATGCCCACCGCACGCGTAGTGTCCGCCGCCGTCGCTCTGGGCACCGCCCTCTCCCTCACGGCGTGCGTCGCGGTGGACGAGCGGAAGGCAGCGCTGCCCACCGCCCCGGCGCCGAGGGCTGTCTGCCCCGACGCGGGCGCGCCGCTGACCGCCGGTCACGCGGAGGCCGCGATGGGGCTGCGCGCCCTGACGGTGACGTTCATCAACTGTGGGAGCAAGGCGCAGCCGCTCAGCGGTTATCCGGTCGTGCGGCTCCTCGATGAGGACGGCGAACCGCTGGAGGTGGAGATCGACCGGGGCGCGACGTCGGTGACGACCGGGATCGACGACCCCGGTCCGCGGCCCCTGACCGTTCAGCCGGGGGCCTCGGCCGTCTTCTCGCTGGTCTGGCGCAACACCTACGACGACACCCGTGAACCTCCGCAGGTCGGGGCCACCGCGCTCGTCACCCCGGCCGACGGCGGCCCCGCACTGCGCCTCACCCCGGACGGGCCCTTCGATCTCGGCTCCACCGGCCGCCTCGGCGTCACGGCCTGGAAGGCGGCCCCGGCAGCGTCAACCACGGGGGACGGGGAGCGGCCCGCGCCCCGACCGGCGGGTTCGGGCGGCTGAACCGGCCCTGTCACGGCAGGCCCGCGCCACCCGCCCCGCCCGGAGCCGCGCCCCCGCCGCCTTCACCGCCCTCCGCGTCCCCGTCCTGCGGCGGCGACTGTTTCGAGACCACCGCCGCGAAGCCCTGGAACGCGCTGCGGTAGGTGCGCGGCGTGGTGCCCGTCATGCGGTGGAAGTGGTGGCGCAGATTGGCCGGTGAGCCGAAACCCGTCTGCACGGCGATCTGTTCGACCGGGGTGTCGGTGTTCTCCAGCAGCAACTGGGCCTGATGGAGACGCGCCCGGAGCAGGTACTGGAGCGGCGGCAGGCCCGTCTGGGCGCGGAAGCGGCGGGTGAGGCTGCTGACGCTGACGCGCGCGTGGGCCGCCATGTCGGCGAGGGTGAGCTGGCGGTGGAGGTTGGCCTCCAGCCAGGCGCGGGTCGGGCCGAGGTCGGTCCGGTCGGCGATCTCGCGTTCCCGTTCCTCCCGGTCCGCGACGGCCGAGTCGTGCAGGGGCATCACGAGCCGCCTCATGGTCGTGGCGGCGGCCTGCTCTCCGTGGTCCAGGTCGATCAGGTCGATGCAGAGGTCGAGTCCGCCGAACACGCCGGACGAGGTGATGAAGCGGCCGTCCTCCACCGAGGGCGTGCCCACGGGAACGACCTCGACGCGCGGGTGGAGATCGGCGAGTTCCGGGGAGTGCGGCCAGGCCGTGGTGGCCCGGCGGCCGTCGAGGAGACCGGTGGACGCGAGGAGGAACGTCCCCGTGCCGATCGCGGCCATCCGGCAGCCCCGCTCGGCACACGCCCGCAGCGCGTCGGCCGTCTCGGTCGGCGGCGGTTCACGGAAGGCGGCGCGGCCCGTCACCAGAACGGTGTCCGCGTCCGCCAACCCCTCAAGGCCCCAGGGCGTGGTGAATCCGAGCGCCGGCTCACCGGTGGTCACCGACCCCGTGGCCGAGCAGATCCGCACCTCGTACGCGACCTCGGGCAGTGCGGAGGCGGCACATGTGAAAACCATGCCGGGCGTGGTCAGCTGGTGGGCGGGCACTCCGTCCGACACGAGCACGGCGATCACAGACATGAGCAGAATTTTATCCAAGGTGACGCGGACGCCGCTTTTTCGAGGGTGCGTGCGGGACGCAGGATGAAGGCGGAGCACCGGAAGCGAGGGGACGCCCGGCAGCCCGAATCCCGTACACCCGACTGAGGGGACACCTCTGTGTTCAACCGCACTCTCCCTGTCCGAACGGGCCCCACCGACGCCGTCCCCGGGCGCCGCAGAGCCCGGTACGCGGCAGCCGTCGCCGTGGTCGCGGCGCTGGGGACGGCAGCCCCCGTCGTCGTCGCCGGACCGGCGTCCGCCGCGCCCGCCGCCGTCGCGGCGCAGAAGCAGGAGCGCATCGAGGGGGCCGACCGGTCGGATCCGGCCGGCCGCGCCGACCGCGCCGACCGCGCCGTCGTCGCCGGGATCGAACGCCACGCCCAACCCCTGCGCACCACCGAACCGGACGGCCCGAGCCGGGACCTGGCGGCGTTCTCCCGCATGGTCAAGGGCGTGGACATCGTCGGCGTGGGCGAGGCCACCCATGGGTCGAAGGAACTGTTCCAGCTCAAGGACCGCCTCTTCCGGCACCTGGTGAAGAAGGACGGGTTCACCACCTTCTCGCTGGAGGTGCACTGGTCGGCCGGCGTCCGTTTCGACACGTACGTACGGACCGGCCAGGGCGATCTGCGGCAGATCATGCGCGAGGAGTTCCAGTACAGCTTCGAGGACTGGCGCAACGAGGAGTTCCTGCGCCTGTTCACCTGGATGCGCGAGTACAACCGCACCGTCGCCCCCGACCGGCAGGTCCGGGTGATGGGCAACGACATCGGGGACGTCGGCCGGGAGCAGTACGAGCGCATCTTCACCTGGGCCGCCGAAAAGCAGCCCGCACTGCTGCCCGAACTGCGGCAGCGGTACGCCGCCCTGCTCGCCCTGCCCGCCGACATGGGGGAGCGGATGCAGGCCCTGATCGCTATGCCGATCCCCGAACGCCAGGCCATCGACGCGGACGCCCGCGCCGCGTACCGCCTGCTGGAGCAGGCACAGGTGAAGGACCCGTGGGTGCTTCAGGAAGCGCGCGTCATCCAGCAGGTGACCACCCTGTACGCGTTCGACATGATCAACGATCCTGCCCAGTACGCCGAGTCCAACCGGCACCGCGACCGCGCCATGGCCGAGAACACGGTGTGGTGGCAGCGGCAGACCGGGGACCGGATCCTCGTCTCCGCCCACAACGCCCACCTCGCCTACGAGACGCCCTTCGCCGAGACCCACCCCGTGGTGCAGGGCGCGTTCCTGCGGGAGCTGGTGGGACGCCGGTACCTCGCGGTCGGCACCACCATCCACAGCGGTGAGTACCGGGCGATGGACGAGAGGACCGGGAAGTACGGTGTGTTCTCGACCGGCCTCGCCGCCCCCGGCAGCAATGAGCACACCCTCGACAAGGTCCGCCACCGCGACTACTACGTGGACCTGCGCAAGGCGGGCCGCAACCCGGCCGTCGGCGGCTGGCTGGACGGCTCCCGGCCCACCTTCGTCGTACCGGGCGGGTACCCCAACGAGCCGCTGCCCGTCTCGCTGGGACGCTCCTTCGACGTGATCGTGCACCTGAACCACGTACGGGCGTCGGTGCCGGTCGACTAGGCACCTGGGCGGCTCGCACCGGCGTCCAGGGGGTCCGCACACACCGGCGGGGCTCTCCTGGTAAGCGCGAGGTGAGGAGAGGGGCGGTCCGGCGAGCGGGCCGCCCCTCTCCGTCCATACGGCTACCGCAGCCGCACCGGGATCTCCTGCCAGCCGTACGCGATGAACGACGGCACCTGCCGCAGCTCGTCCGCGCCCACCGCGAGCGTCATGTCCGGGAACCGCTCGAACAGCGCGGGCAGCGCGGTGCGCGCCTCCATCCGGGCCAGCGGAGCGCCGATGCAGCGGTGGACGCCGATGCCGAAGGCCAGATGGTCGTCCGCGCCGCGCGTCGCGTCGAAGGAGCCCGCGTCCTTGCCGTACTGCTCGGGGTCGTGACCCGCTGCCGCGTACGTCGTGAGGATCGCGTCGCCCGCCGGGATCGTGACGCCGTCGACGGTGATGTCGGAGACGGCGAACCGGAGTGGGAGGTTCGCGATCGACGGATGGACTCGCAGGACCTCGTCGATGACCGCGTCCCAGGTGATCTCGCCCGCGCGGACGGCCGCGAGCTGCTCGGGGTGCCGGAGCAGGGCGACGACCGCGTTGCCGATCAGATTGACCGTGGTCTCGAAGCCCGCGCCGATGACCAGGAGCAGGGTGTACAGCAACTCCTCGTCGCTCAGCCGGTCGCCGTCCTCGTCACGGACCCTGATCAGCTCGGTGGTCATGTCGTCGCCCGGATGCTCGCTCTTGTACGCGATGAGGGCGGGCAGCACGGTGCCTATCTGCCGCTGGACGAACGCCGCGTGCTCCGGGCTCGGGTCGGAGGTGTCCATGATGGCGGCGATGAGTCGGCCGGTGTCCTCGACCAACTCGTCGGGGACACCGAAGAGTTCGCAGATCATGCGCATGGGCAGCGGATGGGCGTACCCCGCGCGGAGATCGACGACGCCGTCCGGGAGGTCGCCGACACCATCGGCAGCACCAGCGGCACTTGCACCGGCGCCAGCAGCACCGCCCGCACCGGCAGCGCCCGAGGTGTCCGGCGCGCTCGACCCGCTCGGCGCGCTCGATGCGCTCGGCGCGCTTGCCGCGTCCAGCGCGGTCAGCAGCTCGGCGGTGATCGCCTCCACGCGCGTGCGCATCGCCTCGGTGCGGCGGGCCGTGAAGCTCGGCGCGACCAGCTTCCGCAGCCGCGCGTGATCGGGGCCGTACGTCGACAGCATGTTGACCACGCCGACCCAGCCCAGGATCCAGCCCCAGGCCGGATTCTCGGCGATCTCCCCGAAGCGGGACCAGTGTTTGCGCGGGTCCCTGCTGACCCGTGGGTCGAGGATCAGGGTGCGGAGGGTGTCGTAGCCGGTGGGGGCCCACGCGGGGATGCCGCCGGGGAGTTCGACCGGGACCACCGGGCCCAGCGCGCGCAGCCGGGCGCTCTCGGCGGGGATGTCGGTGCCGAAGGGGTCGATGGCCACGGGCGCGGACGGTGTGGTGGGCGCGGTCATCCGCGTTCTCCTGCCTGGTCGGGGGTGCGGGGGGTGAAGCGGACCGGCAGCGCGGTCAGCGAACGGTGGAAGGGGCCGGGCCGCCAGGTCAGACGCTCGCGCGGGGTCACGGGATCGAGATCCGGGAGCCACTGGGTCAGCCGCTCGATCGCCTCCGTGGCGATCAGCAGCGTGTGCTGCTTCACCGGGCACGCGTGCTCGCCCGCCGACCACGACAGGTGCGAGGCGTCGTGCGGATGGTGGGACCCTTCGTGCTCCTGCTCGGAGAAGTGGGCGAGCGCTCCGTACGAGATCACGACCGGTACGGCCGCCCGTACCCACACACCGTGGAAGCTGACGGGCTCACGCGCGAAGTGGATGCCGTAGTTCGCCAGCGGGGTCTCGTACCGCAGCACTTCGACCACCGCGTCCATGACGGGACGGGAGCCGCTGGTGAGGGTGGTGTAGTACGCCGGGTTGCCGAGGATCCGGGAGAGCGCGTTGGAGACCAGGTTGGCGGTCGGCTCGTGTCCCGCGCCGAGGGTGAGGAAGACCTGCCAGGTCACCTCCTCCGGGGTGAGGTCGAGGTGATGGTCCAGGAGCCAGCTGGTCAGGTCGTCGCCGGGTTCGGCCATCTTCGCGGCGATGAGTTCGAGTACGTACTTCCCGTACTCCGCCTCCCCCTGCGCGGACTGGTCGCCGCCCTCCATCATCTCGCCGAGGGAGTCGTTGAGCCGGACGCTCTCGCTGTCCGGCAGGCCGAAGAGGTTGTTGAAGATCAGCGCCATCAGCGGGCGGGAGAAGTCGGATACGAGATCCGCCGTGCCCGCCGGGCCGAACCGGCCCACCAGGATGTCCACCGCCCGGTGCACCCGCTCGCGCAGATCGTGCGGCTCGATCAGGCTGAACGCGTCGACCAGCGTCCGCCGGTAGCGGATGTGGTCGTCGCCGTCGGCGAAGAGGGTGTTCGGCCGCCAGCGCATCATGCCGAGGACCGGCGAGTCCTCGGCGACCGTGGTCTCCCAGGGGCGCGGGTCGTGCGACCAGGTCTTGTCGTCGTGCAGCAGATCGAGGGCGGCCCGGCGGTCGGTGACGATGTACGCGGGGACGCCGGGGGCGAGTTCGGCCCAGCCGATCGGGCCCTGGGCCTTGAGCGCCTCGTAGTAGGCGTGCGGGTCGGCGGCGAAGCCCTCCTCCCAGAGCCGGACCGGGGCGGTGAGCGCGAAGTCGCCCGAGGACAGGGGAACGCCCGTGCCTGGGCCGAACGACCCGCGGCTCATGGTGTTCGAGACGAGACCGTCCGGCGACGGGGTGTTCGCCGCCGGGCTCGCGGACGGATCCGGTGTCACCGGTGTCACCGGTTTCACCGGGGGCGTCCCTCCGTTCGGCTGCGGTGTCAGCGGGGATTGGTTCACCGGGGCTGGGTCTCCGTCTCCGGGCTTGTGCCCGTCTGCGAGGGGTTGCTCGTGCCGTGCCACGAGGGATCGTGCGAAGGGGATCGGTCCGAGAGGGGTCGGTCCGGGAGGGGCGCGCTCGGCGCGGGGCCGTTCGGCATGGGTTCGTGCGAGGCGGGTTCGTGCGAGGCGGGTTTGTACGTCGTGGGTCCGTCGGCGGGAGCGGCGCGTGCCAGCAGATGCTCGACCAGTGCGAGCAGCGCGTCGATGGACGCGTTGGTGTCACGGGCGTCGCAGGCCACCATCGGAGTGGACGGCTCCAGATCGAGCGAGCGGCGCAACTGCTCCTCCGTGTACTGGCGCGAGTCCGGGAACGTGTTGAGCGCGACTGCGTACGGCAGCCCCGAGTCCTCGACCAGCCCCAGCACCTCGAAGGAGTCGTCTATCCGCCGGGTGTCGACCAGGACGAGCGCCCCGAGCGCCCCGTACGCGATGTCCTCCCAGAGCGCGCGGAAACGCTCCTGCCCCGGCGTCCCGAACAGATAGAGCACGATGCCCCCGCCGAGGGAGATGCGCCCGAAGTCGATCGCGACGGTCGTCGTGGTCTTGTCCCGTACTCCGGCGAGGTCGTCCACGGACACGGACGCCTCGGTCAGCCGCTCCTCGGTGTGGAGCGGCCGGATCTCGGACACGGAGTCGATCAGTGTGGTCTTGCCGACTCCGAAGGGGCCCGCTACCAGGATCTTCACCAGCTCACGGGCGCTGTCCGGCAGATGCAGGCCGCCGGGGTCGGCGACGCCGGTGCTAGAGCTTGAGGGCGCGAAGGCCATCGGCGACTCTCTCCAACAGTTCAGGGCCGGGCAGGGCGGCGTACGGGACGGGTGGGCGGGCGGTCACCAGCCCCCGGTCGATGAGGTGCGCGGCGAGCACGCGTACGGCGGAGACGGGCAGTTCCAGCAGCGCCGCGGTCTCCACGACGGTGAGCGAGCCGCCGTCCAGCGCTTCGAGGAGGGTGAGCTGGGCGGCCGGTAGATCCGCCGGAACGGGTGGTGCGGAAGGCAGGGAGGCGGCGGGAGGGGCTGGAGGTGCGGGTCCGGCGGGACCGGGACCGGGATCGGGACCGGAGGCGCGGGAGGCCGGGGAGACCCCCGCACCCGACGGTTCCGGCTGAGCGGTCTCGGCGGTCTCGGCGGTCTCGGCGGGCTGGGCGGTCTCGGCCGACGGGGTCGGCGGCGAGCTACGGGAGGCGGGCAAAGGGACGGCGTTCTCGGGTGACCAGGCCGTTCCGGGGAGCCGTGCCGGCCCGCCGGAGCCGCCTGCCCCCGCCGCCCCCGTAGTCGACCCGGCCGACCCGAATGGCACGCCGGACGCGCCGGACGCGTTGTAACGGTCCTGCTCGCCGCGTCCGCCCTGTCCTTGGGGTCCTCGGGGTTCTCCGGGTTCGCCCGGTCTGACCAGCCCCGTCAGTACCGACAGCCGCTCCAGACTGTCGAAGCTCGGCCGTGTCTGCCCACCGGTCGACAGATACGCGGGCACCAGCGGCCTGCCGCCCCGGCGAGCGGTCATGCCGGACTGTCGTCGCCATCGGTTCCGCGCGGCGCGGCGGTCATGGCCTTCTCACCGAGCCTGGCCACCTGCGAGTGCACCCGGTGGGCGAGCAGATCGAGGCGTACCTCGGGATCGCCGTACGCGGCGACACAGGTCCCGTGGTTGGTGGGCGCGACCAGGATGTAACCGTGGTCGGACTCGACGACCACCTGGCGCACTTCGGCGCCGTCCTTGTCCGCGAAGGCGGCGGCCGCGGTACGGCACGCCCCCTGCACGGTGCTGATGATCGCGGCCGTGCGCTCGGCCGACGCGCGCGAGAGCCGGTCGGAGTAGCCGGAGACCAGACCGTCCCTGGTCAGCAGGACGGCTGCCCGTACATGCGGGATCTCCAGGATCGGATCGAGCACCCACGCGGTGTCGCCGGTCTCTCGGGAGGTACGGGTGGTCATCGGGCTTCGTTCCCTTCGATGTCGACCGCCTTCCGGGCGGCGGCGGTCCCGGCCTGCAACGCGCCGAGCGCGGCGGCGGCGTCCTCGGGAGTGAGCGCGGGCGTCCGGGGCCGGGACGGCTGCCGGGCGTCGGCGGCCGTGGTCATGCCACCCGCGTTGCCCGTGCTGCCCGCGCCGGGCGGTCTGGCACGGCGTCGGCGGCGGGGGAGCGCGTCCTCCTCGGGCGCGGTCGCCGGCTCGTGGGTGATCGCGTCGGCACGGGCGGGCGCGGGAGGAGTCGCCGGTACGGCGTGTACGGCGGGCGCGGCGGGTGGGTTACGCGAAGGGGCGGGTCCGGTATGCGAAGGGGCGGGCGCGGGGCGCGGGGGGATCCGGGTCCGGCCCGACGGCTCCTGAGCCGCCGCCTCGGCGGCCCCCGCTCCGGTCCCGGCTCCGCGTGTGGAGCGCGCGGCACTGGCGGCGGGCGGGCGCTCGGCCGGGTCGATATGGCTCAGCAGATGGTTCTTGACCAGCAGCACGGCCCGTACGCCACCGTACGGAGACGGCGACGACAGATCCACGGACAGATCGAACTGCCGGGTGAGTTGGCCGATCGCGGCCAGTCCCATCCGGGGCGGGTCGCCCAGTTCGGAGAGGAGGATGGGCTCGCTGCCGGCCACCATGCGCTGGGCGTAGGCCCGTTCGTCCGTGGCCATGCCGACGCCCGCGTCGTCCACGGTGATGGTGACGCCGTGGTGCGCGCGCTCCAGATTGACCGTGACGGCGGTCTCGGGGGACGAGTGGCGCAGGGCGTTGTCGAGGAGTTCGGCGACGATGATCGCGACGGGTTCGACGGAGTGGGAGACGAGCGCGGTGCCGTCCTCCAGGTGGTTGTTGACCTTCACCCGGTGGTAGCCGACGAGCCGTGACTGCCCGCCGGTCACCGCGTCCACGAGATGCGACTCCTCGCGGGCGAGCCCCACCCAGGCCCCGCAGACCACGGCGGCGACCTGGGCGCGGCGCAGGGACTGCTCGTTCTCGTGGTCGAGTTCGAAGAGGGTCTGCGCCAGTTCGGGGTCGTCGTAACGCTGTTGCATCCCGCGCAGTACATCCTGCAGCCTGTAGAGCCCGGCCTGGATCTCGCGGGTCGTCCCCCGCATTCCCGCGCGGGCGGCCGCGTCGACGCGCTTGCGCTCCTGCGCCAGCGCGGTCCGCAGTCCGTCAAGGACTTCGTCCAGACCCGCACCCAGGCCCGCGCCCAGACCCGTGCCCAGCCCACCGGCCACGAGATCCGGACGCAGCGGGCCCGGCACCTTGACGTGGGGATGGGCGGTACGGGTGGCCGCCGCCGGGACGCGCTGCCGCGCCAGGTGGAAGACCTCGGTCGCGTAGGTGTGCGCCGTGCGGTCGGCTTCCTGGCGTGCGACGTCCAGATGCGAGCGCAGGGTCGCTATCTCCTCGCGCTGCCGGGTCCGCGCGCGGCGGGACCGCAGGAGACCGCCCCCCAGTACGAAGGCCGACAGGGTCCCGGCGGCCAGGCCGGCGGCGGCCAGGTCCGGTAGCTCGATCATCGCATAGACCTCGGGGCAGGGCGGTGGTCGGGAACGTCGGGGGGCGACCCGCCCAAGTACACACCGTCATCGTTCGATAGCGGGAGGCTCTGCGGCAACAATTCGTGAACTAGTCATGAGAACTGATCATTTACGCCCGATGTATCTGGGATTGTGTCAGTCTCACGGTCTGACCTGCGGGTTGGGGAAGTAGCGGGTCTAGTCGGGCATAGGTTTACATGGAACGCATACGCATCATGAGCGCCATCTCATGAGTCTCCGCCTTGCGCAGCCCTACGGCGGCCCTGTGCATCCGGCCTCCGGGAAGCTCGTTACAGCGGCTGCCGGTGGGAACGACCACGGCCGGACGGGCACGCTGAGCCGCTGAGCCGCTGAGCCGCTGAGCCGCTGAGGTTCGCTGAGCCGCTGAGGTCCGCTCAGTCGCCTGGGGTTCGCTGAAACGGGGCCGGACCCGTCCGGGAGGGGATCGGCGAGTACGGCCAGGCCGTGAACAACGGCTTGACCTCAACCGCCGTACCAGCCCCGAGGCCGTCGCACAGCCCTATCGTTGGCCGATGCACGCACATCAGGTTGACCGCCCAGCCGATCTCGACGTGGTTCGTGAGTCCTATGACCGGGTCGCCGACAACTACGCCCACATGGTGGTGACGACGGGGATCGGCGACATCCGTCGCCATCCATGGCACAAGGCGTCGATCGACGCCTTCGCCGACACCGTGAGCGGACTCGGGCCCGTCCTCGACGTCGGCTGCGGACCCGGAACCGTGACCGCCTACCTCGCCGAACGCGGACTCGACGTGTCCGGGGTGGACCTCTCTCCTCGCATGATCGAGAACGCGCGCCGTCTTCATCCGCAATGCCGCTTCAGCGTCGCCTCCGCCACCGACCTCGAACTCGGTGAAGCGTCCCTCGGCGGTGTGCTCGGGTGGTGGTCGCTGTTCAATCTCCCCCGTGAGGTCCTTCCCCAGGTTCTCGCCATGTTCGCGCGCGCCCTGAAGCCGGGCGGACACTTCATCACCGCGACACACGTCGGCGACGAGGACATGCTGCGCACCGAGGCTTACGGAGGCGTACCCGTTCGCTGGACGACGCACAAATGGCGGCCGGAGCAGCTCGTGGACCTGATCGAGCAGGCGGGCCTGGACCCGGTCGCCGAACTTCGGCTTCCCCCGGAGGAGTACAGCGGGCCGGGTCTGGTCGTCATGGCCAAGCGACCCGGCTGAGGATCAGTCGTCCGGAGCGGCACGGGGTCTTCTGCCGGGCAAGGCTCCTCCGGACGGTCGCGAGCCGGTTGGACGCCGGTTGAAGGTGCCGCTCTGGTGGGCGATCCGCAGGCTTCGGCGGTGATGTCGGCGGGCGACGATTCGGTCGGTGAATCGTCAAGCGAAAGATGATGCCGACGTGATCGACTTGCGCCATTGGGCGATCCGGATCACCTTCGTAAGGAGGAAGCCGAACACCGAGATCGCAGTTAATATCCTGCATCCTCGACTCGGATAAATATCCTGCACCCTCGACTCGTTTTCGCGGATGTCAGGTGGTAGGTAAATGGTCGGTTCCGAGGCTGTCCTGGCGGACGCCGACGGTCGCACGATGCGAAAGTCGAGCCGGATTTAGGAGGAATCGATGGCCACCCAGACGAACTCCTATTACGTCGTCCAAAGCATACCCGTAGGGTCGCGGAGCGAATTGACATGGGGCCCTCACCCGTACTTCGACCAGGGAACGTTCAGTGTTTCCGCGCATCCGGTCACCAGCCTCCGGCAGACGCTCTTCTGGCTCACGGTCGACGACATCTCGATGGGCAAGAAAGACATCGGCTCCGGAGACATAGACAATATCCAGTCCTACCTCTGGGTGAAGGTGAGGAACAGCGGGCTGGCCGGTCAAGGAAATGTGGGTTCCTACACCGTCTACCTCACTCGGAATATTCCCTGATCGAGCAAGGCGCACAGTCTGGACGGTCATACGGCAAGCACCGGAGGGACAAGCCATGCACGTTTCCGTAACTCACGATGCCCAGGGGTTCATCACAGCTCTCGCGGCGTCTCCGCCCGATGCGCCGGCGGTGAGCCTCGCGCCGCAGGCAGGGGAGAGCGTCACGGAGTTGGATGTCCCGGAGGTCAGCGCCGAAGGCGACCCTCAGCAGATCGTCGAGCGTCTGACAGACCTGGTCGAGAACTACCGCGTCGACGTTCGCGCCGAGACGCTGACACGGACGCTGACACGCAAGTAGGACCGGCTGCCCCCTTGTTCGCCCGCAGGCCGAGCATCAGGCCATCGCACCTTCGGATGTCGGACCATCGGGCGCGCCCGCCGACCGTCGACCTCCGGCACGGAACGCACGAGTACGGCCACGACGGCTCCCCCTCCGCGCCGCCGCGGCCGTACTCGGTTGTGCTGATTCAGCTCGGTCGGGCTCGTGCGAGCCCTTACGGCCTCACGGCACCACCGGCCGGAGGTGCGGGCGGCGCGGGCGTGTGCCGATCGGTCAACGTGACGTCGCCGGCCGGGGGCGCGGGCGGTGCGGGTGTGTGGCGGTCCTGCGGGACGATGCCGGCGTCCGCGGGCGGTGCCGGGGGCGCGGGTGTGTGGCGGTCCGTCGACGTGACGTCGCCGGCCGGGGGCACGGGCGGTGCGGGTGTGTGGCGGTCCTGCGGGACGATGCCGGCGTCCGCGGGCGGTGCCGGGGGCGCGGGCGTGTGGCGGTCGGTCAACGCGACGAACCCGGCGGGCGGTGCGGGCGGCGCCGGCGTGTGGCGGTCCTGCGGGACGATGCCGCCGTCCGCCTCGGGCGACGGAGGTGACGGAGGTGACGGAGTATGACGGTCCAGAGTGGTGATGTCGTCGGTCGGAGGCACGGGCGGCGTGTGCCGGTCGCCCGTTGTGATGGAGTCCGCTGAGTTCCTGTCGCTCATTGCTCTGCCCCCCATGTGGGTCGTTCCCTATCCGAAACCAGAGGCGGCCTTCCGGCCGGAGACTCCCCCGAGGGTCGCCGGACGGAAGGCCGGAGGACCATCCCTCGCCCCCCGGAGAAGGGACGGTCCTCGTGGGATCCGTCTGCCCCCCGACGCGACGGATCAACTGCATAGAAGCATCCCGGATCGGCATAAACATTCGATGAACGTCCTGGCAGAAAGCTGTCACAAGGTGCTGAGCCATGGGGAACGGCCGGTCGGCACCCCAGCGGACGCCTCGGCCGACCTGGTCATCCGGCGGTCCGCCGGCCGACCGGGACGCCCACGGACGACGCCCCGACGGGAGCCCTGCCCGACACCCTCGCGCCGCGCCCGCCCGAACGCGGAAGGCCCGCCCCGACGCCTCCCACGCCGCGCCCGCGCCCGCGCCGAAAGCGGAAGGCCCGCCCCCGCCCCCGCACCCTCACGCCGCGCTGAGCGGAGACAGCAGTCTCCGTGCCTCCTCCGCCTCCGGCGCGCCCGACTCCGTGTGCAGGGCCAGGGCCTGCCGCCAGCAGGCGCGGGCGCGGTCCGCCTGGCCCAGCGCCGCGAGGGCCTGGCCCAGGGTGATCAGCACGTTCCCGCGGATGCGGTCTCCGCCTATGAAGCCGATGGCGAGCGCCTGCTCCGCGTGCTGCGCGGCCCGTGCGGCCCGCCGGGCGGCGAAATGGACCTGGGCGATACGGAAATGGGTCGTCCCCTCCCACAGCCGCTGCCGGTTCGTCTCGAACAGCTCCAGCGCTTCGAGGAGCTGCTCCAGCGCCTCCTTGTGCCGCCCCGCCTGAGTGAGCGCGATCCCCAGGGCGTAACGGCCGTTGGCCAGCCGCAGGGTGTGCCCGATGCACTCGTAGAGCTGGACGCCCTGCTCCGCCATGGCGATCGCCTCGGAGATCCGGCCCATGGAGATGTGGATACGGGAGAGATTGCAGAGCGCGCTGGCCTCGCCCGGCTGGTTGCCGTCGGCGCGGGAGCCCTCCGACGCGCGCCGCAGATGCCCCTCGGCCTCCTGGTAACGCCCCTGGTTGAAGGCGATGATCCCCCGGTCGTTGTCGGACCAGTACACGGATACGGGGTCGTCGACCGCCCTCGCGAGGGTCCCGGCCCGCTCCGCCTCCTCGTCCGCCTCCTGGTAACGGCCCGCCACCAGATGGACGTTGGTCACCGATACCCGCGCCCGCGCCTCCGCACGGCGGTCCCGGGACACGCGGGCCGCGTCCCGCAGCGCCAGCGCGACCATCTCGTACAGCTTGGAGTTGGCCCCCGACTCCGCCAGATCCCCGGCCGCCCACAGCAGGTCGACGGCGAGCCGCAGCCGGGTCGGGCCCGTGGCCTGACGGGCGCTCGCCAGCAGACAGTTGGCCTCCGCGTACAGCCAGTCCTGCGCCTGCTGACGCCCGGTGAAGACCCGGCCCTCGTGGGCGGCGGGCCCGAGATGGTCCACCAGCCGGTCACCCGGCCGCTCCACCGCGAACACCCGTACCACCGTGGCCAGATAGAAGTCCAACAGCCGCGACAGCGCGGACTCGCCCGCCTCCGGCCGATCGTCGCGCTCGGCGCACACACGCGCGTAGAGGCGTACGAGATCGTGGTACCGGTAACGGCCGGGCGCGGCCGACTCCAGCAGCGAGGTGTCGACCAGCGCCTCCAGCAGATCCTCGGTCTCCTGGAGCGGGCGCGCGAGGACCGCGGCGGCGGCCGACAGCGACATGTCGGGTCCGTCGGCGAGCCCGAGGAGCCGGAACGCGCGGGCCTGCTCGGGCTCCAGCTGCCCGTAACCCAGCTCGAAGGTGGCCTTCACGGCGAGATCCCCGGCCTGCAGCTCGTCCAGCCGCCGCCGCTCGTCGGCGAGCTTCGCGGCGAGGACGGAGACCGTCCAGGTGCGGCGGGCGGCCAGCCGGGACGCGGCGATCCGGATGGCGAGCGGCAGGAAGCCGCAGGCCGCGACCACGTCGAGCGCGGACTGCCGCTCGGCGGTGACCCGTTCGTCCCCCACGATGCGGGTGAAGAGCTGGAGGGCCTCCTCCGGAGACATCACATCGAGATCGACCAGATGCGCGCCGGCGAGATCGACCATCCTGACCCGGCTGGTCAGCAGGGTCGCGCAGCCCGCCGTGCCCGGCAGCAGCGGCCGGATCTGGGCCGCGTCCCGCGCGTTGTCGAGCAGGACGAGGACACGGCGTCCGGCGAGCGTCGAGCGGTAGAGCGCGGAGCGTTCGTCCAGCGTGTCCGGAATCGCCGAGTCCGGTGTGCCGAGGGCACGCAGGAACGCGCCGAGCACCGCTTCCGGTTCGGCGGGCCTGCTGCCCGTGCCCTGGAGGTCCACGTACAGCTGGCCGTCCGGGAAGTGCGGCCGGGCCTCATGGGCGACATGGACCGCGAGGGTCGTCTTGCCGACGCCGCCGATGCCCGCGAGCGCCGAGACCGCCATCACCGAGCCGTCCGCGGTCGCGAGCCGGCCGCTCAGCTCCCGTACGAAGGAGACGCGGCCGGTGAAGTCGGGCACGGTGGCGGGGAGCTGAGCGGGCTGGGCGATCCGCACCGTCTGGGGCTGCTGCTCGGTGGGCGCGGCCAGCTCCGCGTCGGCCCGCAGAATGCGCTGCTGCAACTGGGAGAGTTCGGCGCAGGGATCGACGCCCAGCTCCTCGGCGAGGAGTCTGCGGGTGTCCGCGTACACGGCGAGCGCCTCGGCCTGGCGTCCGCTGCGGTACAGGGCCAGCATCAGCAGCTCGCGCAGCCGCTCCCGCAGGGGGTGGGCGGCGGTGAGCGCGGTCAGCTCCGAGACCGACTCCGCGTGCGCGCCGGCCTCCAGATCGAGATCGAGCCGGGTCTCCAGGAGCTGGAGCCGCCACTCCTCCAGGCGGGCGCGCTGATTCTCGGCGTACGGCCCCGGCACATTGGCCAGCGGCTCGCCGTCCCACAGGCCGAGCGACTTGCTGATCAGCTCGCGGGCCTGATTGCGCTCCCCGGCCGCGCGCAGCTTCTCCGCCTCGGCGGCCAGTTCCTCCGCCACGGAGAGGTCGAGGCAGTCGCGCTGGATCCGGATCGCATAGCCGCCCGACTCGCTGACCAGGGCGTTGACCGCGAGGATCTTGCGGAGCCGGGAGGCGTACGTGCGCACGGCGGCGAGGGCCTGCGAGGGCGGGTCCTCGCCCCAGATGGCGTCGATCAGCTCCGAAGCGGTGGCGGTACGGCCGTCACGCAGGAGCAGCGCGGCGAGCAGGGCCCGCTGCTGCGGGGAGCCGGACGGCAGCGGCTCCCCGGCGGACCAGGCGCGCACCGGGCCGAGCACGCTGAAGCGCAGGTCGAGGACGTCGCTGCTGTCGCCGGGTGTCGGAACACGCTGTTCCGGAACGCGTGGCCCGCTGTCACGGTCCATTGCTGCCCCCTGCTCCCAACTGCCGGTTCGCCCCCGACAGTCTGCCTTGTGCACGGCTGGTACGTCAGCTAGGGAGCGCTTCCTTCCCGCACCTTGCCCCGGCCGGGCTGTGCGCTAACTACGGTTGGCGATCTTTCGCCACGCTTTCCGGACCGGTGCGAGACGGCGGAATTCCGCCGGTTCCGCGCCGCGTGGGCGGGCTTCGGCGGGGGTGGGCTCCCGCGCAGCCCTCTGCCCAGTAGTGCGCACTTCCGTAAGGTTGTGCGCATGGACACCTATCCCATCACCGAAGCGCGGAACAAGCTGGGGGCGCTCGCCCGGCAGGTCGGCGCTGAGCAGAAGCGCGTCGCCCTGACGGATCGGGGCCAGATCATGGCCGTGCTGATCAGCCCGGCCGAGCTTGAGGAACTCGAGTACCACCGGGTCAACGCCGAATATCTCGCTCGGAAGGAACGCGGCGAGACCGGCCCCGGCATCCCCCACGAGGAGGCCCGCCGCCGGATCCTCGGGGATACCGCGTGACCTACCGCATCACCTGGGAGCCCTCCGCCCTGGCCGCCGCGGAGAAGCACGCGGCCGACGACCGCCAGGGCATCCAGCAGGTCTTCCGCGCCGTCGACCTCCTGGCCGACGACCCGCGCCCCTCCGGCGCCTTCACCGTCGGGGCCAGCGGCGTCTACCGCATCCAGGTCGGCTTCTACCGCGTTCAGTACGAGGTCCACGACCAGACCGTGACCATCACCGTCTTCCACCTCGGCCGAGCCTGACCAGGGCCTGTTTCGGAAGCCGGGGCGAGCGTCGGTTCTGGAGGGAGGCTTTCGCCGTAGGGTGAAAGGCGGCCGAAGGCGGCCAACGGCCAAAGGAGCCATGGATGACGCGGTACCTGATCTCGTTCGACGACGGCGCGATGAACTTCACTGAAGAGGAGTTGCCCGAGGTGGCCGAGGCGTCGCTCGACGTGGTGCGTCAGGCTCGGGACGCCGGTGTGTGGGTCTTCGGCGGTGGACTGGAGAAGCAGCAGGCGAGCGTCGTGGCCGTCAACGGGACCGTCACCAAGGGCCCGTACCCGGAGACCAAGGCGGTGCTCGGCGGGTTCGCGGTCATCGATGTGCCCTCACGTGAGGACGCGCTGGAGTGGGCCGCCAAGCTCGCTGCCGCGTGCCGCTGTGCGCAAGAGGTCCGGGAGATCCTGCCCGACCCGACCGACTGAACGAAGACGGTACGCCGCGGCCGGGCCCGGTTCGGGGGTGGCTTGCGACTGAGGGATCGGCATGACGTCGGCCTGTGGGCGACGCGGTCGGGCGGCATGATCCGATGGACGAGGCCGCCCCTTCCGCCGGCCTTGCCTGGGCACCCGCTCAAGGAAGCGGCCTGCCCCCTCCACGAACTTTTCCCGAACTTCCCCGAACTTCCCCGGAGCAGCGCGAGTCGGGCGACGGCTCCGTGGCGTCCGGCCCGGTCAGGGCCTGTAGATCTTCCCCGGCTCGGCTTTCGCGGGTGCGAGGAGCTGAGAGACGGTGACGAAGGTGTATCCGCGCGCCTTCAGCTCGGTGATGATCCCGGGGACGGCGGGCACGGTTCCGGCGTAGATGTCGTGCAGCAGGATGATGCCGTCGCGCTTGGCCTGCTTGAGTATCCGCTTCCGGATCAGCGCGGAGTCGGTGGTCGAGTAGTCCTTCGCGGTGGCGTTCCACAGGATCTGCGCGAGTCCGAGTTCCTTGCAGACCTTGGTCACATCGTCGTTGATCCGCCCCTGGGGAGGGCGCATCAGGGTCGGCTTGCGGCCGGTGATCTTCTCCAGCTCGTCCTGCGTGCGGGTCAGTTCCGTACGTATCTCGTCCTGCTTCAGCTTGTCGAGGCGGGGGTGGGTCCAGGTGTGGTTGGCCACCTCGTGCCCCTCGTCGACGAATCGTTTCACCACTTTCGGCCACTTGGTGAGGTGGTTCTTGCCGAGGACGAAGAAGGTCACGGGGACCTTCTCCTTCTTGAGGAGGTCGAGCAGTTGCGGGGTGTCCTCGCCGGGGCTGGAGTCGAAGGTCAGCGCGATGCACTTGACCTTCTCGCAGTCCGTGCCGGACGTCACGGACCCCTCGGCGTCCTCGCGGGCGGCGGCGGGTGCGGTGGTGTCCATGGCGCATCCCCCGAGGGTCAGGGCCAGCGCCGCGACGGCCGCCGAGACGGCCGTGGTCCTGGCTCTTCCCCTGTTTTCGGGCATGACGGAAATCCCCCTCCATGGACGGTGCTGCTATCCGGATGGCGGTGGTCGGCCGCCGAATGCCGGTGAGAACTCGGCCGTACCCTACACACGGTGTATAGCGAACCCTTCGACTGGGGGTGGAGACGCGTTGATCGCGTTCCGGGTTGCCTGGGCGGGCGTACGGGGGCGTACGGGGGTGTGCGGCGGGCGTACGGAGAGCGTCGAGGACGGCCGTCGCGGACGCCGCCTCCGGGCCGTACGCACGGCGGGACGCCTCCGCTCATTCCCGACAAGTGGGCTGACGTATCGTCATCCCCGGGACCTCTCCGGGTGCCCTGGTCCCCGGCGGTCGAAGCGCGACGGTGGCGGTTACGCGGATCAACTACGAGCAGCTCGCCCCCTGTTGGCCGTCTGGCCCTACCGCGCGCGCACGTCGGTGCGACCGCGCCGCTAGACTGCCCGCCAGTTGGGCAGAAACCTGCCTCACTGGGTTGAAATTCCCCAATTCGTTAGAATGGGAAGAGCATGACTATCGTTTTACCGCCCGATGTCGGCACCGGCCTTGAGGGCGCCTTCGCCACTCTCAAGACGCCGTACAAGTGGCGCGCCGTCACCTCGTACTTCAAGAGCGAGGTCCCGCCCCGCGCCCACACCAGCAACGTGCACGTCGTGCCGTTCATCGGGGACCGGGTCGTCCTGCTGCATGCCAAGGAGTCCGGCTGGGGGCCGTCCGGCGGCACACTGCTCGAGGGTGAGGCCATCGAGACGGCCGTCACCCGCGAACTGGCCGAGGAGATCGGCGGTACGGCGTCGCGCTGTGAACTCTTCGGGCAGTGGGACAGCGAGACCACGGCCGAAGTCGCCTACCGGCCATGGCTCCCGCATCCCAGGTTCGCCATCGCGCTGGGCTGGGCGGACGTCACCATCACGGGCTCGTCAGGCGATGACGGCGGTGTCGAGATGGAATCGATCCTGGAGGTCTCGATCCTTCCCGTTCGGGCCGCCGTCGCGCGCCTGGAGCTGCACGGCGAACATCACCTGGCCGCGCTGTACCGCGTCGCCTCCGAGGTGCGCCGGGCAGCCAGGGGCTGAGCCGCGTACGGTTTTACGGGCCGCGACGGCTTACGGACCGACGGCTTACGGACCGACGGCTTACGGACCACCTACGGCTTACGGGCCACCCAGAGACCGCGCTTGAACAGGGGCGCGGTCTCTTCGCGTACGTCGACGAAACCCGCCGCCCTGATGGCCGCCTTCACCTCGTCCGCGCGGTGGAGCGTGAAGTCGTAGTGCTCCTCGAAGGTACGCAGGCCCTCGTCCGTCCCGATGGTGGTGTGGAAGTCGATGCTTCCGCCGGGGTGGCCGTAGGCGACCCGCACCACCGTCACCCCGACGCCCCGGTGGTGGGCGACGCGAACCTTCCTCGGCTCCCAATCCTGGGGGGTGTACCAGGGTTCGACGACGAGAAGGCCGCCGCTCACCAGATGCCGGGCGAACGTGGCAAAGGTCGGATCGAGTTCGCTCGGCCCCGCGTACCCGATCGCTCCGTCCAGGAGGAGCAGCACATCGGCGAGGAGCGGCGCATCGGCGCCCGGCCCCGGCAGCCGGAAGTCCCGCATCCTCCCGTGGACGAGCGTCACCTGGTCGCCGAGCTTCTCGCGGGCGACGGCCAGCATCGGCTCGCTGACGTCCACCCCGACGCGGTCGTACTCCGGGAGCCGCGCGAGCAAAGTTCCGGTGCCGCAGGCGACTTCGAGAACGGTCTTCGCCCGCGGGGCGTACCGCTGGACGAGCCCGCGGACGGATTCGGCCTCGGCCTCGTAGTCGCGGTGCGACTTCACGAGGTCGTAGAAGGGCGCGATGTCGGTGAACACCCTCATCCTTTCCGCTCTTGGAGATCTCTCGGCTCTTTCAGCCGAGTCGGCCCGAGCCGGACGAGGAGCGGCTTGATGCAGCCGGGGTCGTCGCCGTCGAGCGAACCGTTGACGTGCAGGCGCATCGCCGGGCACTCGGCATGGCAGGTGGTGTGACGCGAGCAGGACCCGCACTCCTTGTTCTCGGGCAGGCTCCGCATCCGGTGGAACGCGGGGGCGTCGGCCCAGAAGTCGCCGAGGCTTCCCGGCGTCCAACGACCCGCCTGGAAGTCCGACCCCAGGAACGTGCACGGAGACACCGAGCCGTCCTCGTCCACGAACATGATCCGCGTGCCCGCGCCGCAGTCGTTCTCGGACAGCAGGAGGGGTTCCTTGGCTCCGGCCTCGACGTTCATGAGGTCTTCCACGCCGCAGTGGGCGGCCTCGTTCAGCTTGACCACGGCGTCGTAGTAGGCGGGCG
Source organism: Streptomyces sp. NPDC004838 (assembly GCF_053600955.1). Taxonomy (NCBI): domain Bacteria; kingdom Bacillati; phylum Actinomycetota; class Actinomycetes; order Kitasatosporales; family Streptomycetaceae; genus Streptomyces; species Streptomyces sp. NPDC004838. The sequence goes on from NZ_JBSGAW010000011.1 coordinate 158,762, forward strand.
TCCCCTCGGTGATGATGTCCGTCGTCCCGATGACCCGCCCGGAGGGCTTGGCCCGCCGAGCCTTCACCGGCACGCCCAGCTCTGCGCAGAGATCGAGCACGGCGTCCACGTCGCGGAGGTTGGAGTTCATCAAGGTGAAGCGGATGGTCGGTGTGATCCCGGCGTCCAGCATGGCGCGGACACCGTTGACGGTGCGCCGGAAGGATCCTTCGCGGCCCCGGATGCGGTCGTGGTTCTTCTCGGCTCCGTCGATGCTGACGTTCACCCGCACCTGATGACGGAGGAACCCGCGGAGGTCGCGCGGCCTCGTGACCGTGCCGTTGGTCGTCAGCGACACGCCCATGCCCTCGGCGCGCATGGCGCCGACGAGCCGCCATATGTCGTGCCGCAGCAGCGGTTCACCGCCGCCGACGACGACCAGGAAGACACCCAGCTCTCCGGCTTCACGGATGAGTGCCAGCAGCTCTTCGGTGGTCGGCTCCGTCCTTCCGGTCGGAGACGAGTCCGACATGCAGTGCAGGCAGGTCAGGTTGCAGCGGTTGGAGACGCTGACGAACAGCTTGAGCGGGGCGGACAGCGCACCGGGCAGCGGTGGCCGCTGAATGCGCCGGACTGATCTGCCGGACGCTTCCAGCCCGGCCACGTCCTCCTCGGTGACGGGCTCGACCGAGTGCTTCACGCAGTCGAAGAGCAGCCAGTTCTCCCGTTCCCGTCGGGCGAGGAAGTCGAAGCGGGCCACATCGGTGTCGGTGTCGGAGTCGGCGTTGGTGTCGGCGTTGGTGTCGGTGTCGGCCGGAGCGGTTGACACGATGGCACCTCTCGGAAGTGAAAGTCGGGGCGTCGGTGCGGCTCGGAGGTGAGTCGGGGTGTTCGTGCGGCCCGGAGATGAGTCGGGGTATTCGTGCGGCGTACCGCTCAGAAGCGAGTCGGCGCGTCTGTGCGGCGGATCAAGCCGGTACCGCCGTCGACGAACGCTTCGACGCCTTCACCGGCCGCGAGCTGAGCGAGCGGAGTGCCCGCCACGGAGATGTAGGCGAACGCCCGGCGGTGCGGGATGGTCTCGGGAAGGTGCCGGGGGTCATGGCTCAGCCGGAAGCCGTCGAGCGCGTCGACCACCAGCGTGGGATCGCCGCGGTGGAGACGCGCCACGATCGCCGGGCAATCGGCCAGTGCCGTCGTCCGCTTCACCATGACGGCCGGGCGTCCGGGAACGTCCTCGTCCACGACGCGCGGTTCGCCGGTCCAAGAACCCCAGATCCACGGTGTGCGGTGCCAGTCGGCCCGCGGGCGCGGCAGACGAGCCGGATGCAGCACGCGCGGCATGTCCTTCGGGATCGGCCGGAGTTGTACGGCGATCACGCCCGGAGGCGACACGAACCCCTCCATGTCGAGATCGAACCCGACCACTTCGCGCAGGCCGCTGATCACCCCGTACAACTGGAGTGGGTCGGCCTCGACGACGCTGCCCGACCGGATGTGGTCGCCGGTCACGGTGGCGTGGTCGACCACCTCTCCGCCCCGTACCTCCGTGAACGTGCGCCGCCTGTTACTGGTGGACTCCACCAGGAGCCGACGCCGGTAGCCGTAGGCGAAGAAGACGCCCGACAGCCCGTCGGTCTTGACGTACTGCTGGAACGCGAGGCTCCGTGTCCCTGGTGGCGCGTGCGCGATCGCCTCGGCCACCATCTGGCGGGCCAGACCGACGTCGACGCCGTCCCAGAAGCGGCGACGGGACGAGTAACGCCCCCTCGTGCACGCGGGCGAGAAGCTCTCCTCATGACCGGAGTACTTCAAGGCGAAGCCGGCTGAGAGCGAAGAAGGGAGTGTCGCGACCAGTTGGTCCGCCCCGATACGAGCGGCGTCCTCGAGGCTCAGGATCAGATCGTCGGGGACGATCAGATCGAGGGACGCGGCGGCCCGCCGCAGAAGCGCCAGCCCCAGAGCGGAGCCTCCCTTCCGCCAGTACAGATCGATCAGGGAAGCGTCCGTGATGCCCACGCGGCTCAGATGCCGAGCCGCGGTGTCTAAGCCGATTCCCGCTACTTCATGCGTACCTGAGTTCACTCGTCCCCCAAGGTCATCTCAAGGTGGAAGGTCAAGGAGGGACCAAGTATGCGGAGTGCGAAGGCATGCGCATAGGCTCCGGGCAGATGGCCGGAACGCGCTCTTCGGGGCTTGCCTCCGGCATCACCGGCACCCAACTCGCCGACGCGCGCAACAGGAACGGCCAGGGCTTCGCAGCGGAAGCACACGCCCTGGCGCCGGTCGGCGAACGAGCCCGCCCCCGGCCGCTCGTCTTGGCCGAGCGCCGCCCCACCACAGAGAGTCGCCCATCGCCTCCCCCCTTGAGCCGAGGCGAGATGTGTCAAGAAAACTAGACCCGACGTAAAGAATGCTTTACATTCGATGGTGTCAAGTTTCTTTAACATGCGGGGGTGTGGTCATGGCGTTCGAGGAGAAGCGGGCGTGGATCTCGGGGGTGATCGCGGTCGTGGGGTACGCGATCTATCTGGCGGTCGTGTCGGCGCGGGTGGACGGAGGTCCGCTCGTGGAGGTCGCGTACGAGGCGGCGCTGCTGTGGACCGTCGGCTCGGGCATCGTCGCGGCGATCGTGCTCGAAATGGTCGTCGCGATGACGTCGGGGCGTGAGACCAAGAGGAAGGACCAGCGCGACCGCGAGATCGGCCGGTTCGGCGAGTACGTGGGGCAGTCGTTCGTCGTCATCGGCGGACTCGCGGCGCTGGTGCTGGCGATGGTCGAGGCGAGTCACTTCTGGATCGCGAATGCCGTGTTCCTCGCGTTCGTGCTGTCCGCCGCGCTCGGGGCCGTCGCCAAGATCGCCGCGTACCGCCGGGGGCTGCCCGCATGGTGAAGCCGACCCGCGTCACGAACTCGATCCGGTCCCTGCGGTTCGAGCACGGCCAGATGACCCAGGCGGAACTCGCGGACCGTATCGGCGTCACGCGACAGACCGTCATCGCCATCGAGGGCGGGCGCTACTCGCCGTCTCTCGAAATGGCCTTCCAGATCGCCCGGGTCTTCAAGGTGCCGCTCGACGCGGTGTTCCAGTACCCGGACGGCGACCTCGGCAGCGGCAGTGACGGTAATGGGGGATCGACGGCATGAAGGCGATCGCGCAGGACACCTACGGCTCGGCGGACGTCCTGCGACTGCGGGACATCCCCCGGCCCGTGCCGGGTGACGGCGAAGTACTCGTACGCGTCCACGCGGCCGGCGTCGACCCCGGAGTCTGGCACCTCATGACCGGCCTGCCCTACCCCGTCCGCGCCGCCGGTTACGGGCTGCGCACGCCCAAGATGCCCGTCCGGGGCCGGGCTCTCGCGGGCCGCGTCGAGGCGGTCGGCGCGAACGTGACCGGATTCGAGCCGGGTGACGAGGTGTACGGCACCGGCGAGGGCTCCTTCGCCGAGTACGCCTGCGCCCGGTCCGACCGGCTCGCCGCCAAACCCGCCAACCTCACCTTCGAACAGGCCGCCGCCGTCCCCATCTCCGGGCTCACCGCCCTGCAAGCGCTCCGCGACGCGGGGAAGGCGCAACAGGGACAACGAGTCCTCGTCATCGGCGCCGGGGGAGGCGTCGGCACGTTCGCCGTCCAACTCGCCAAGACCTTCGGCGCGCACGTCACCGGCGTCTGCAGTACGACCAAGACCGACCTGGTCCGATCGCTGGGCGCGGACGAGGTGATCGACTACACCCGCGAGGAGTTCGCCGACGGAGTACGCCGCTGGGACCTCATCCTCGACACCGCGGGTAACCGCCCGCTCTCCCTGCTGCGCCGCGCGCTCACTCCCAAGGGGACCCTCGTCCTCGTCGGAGCCGAAGGCGAGGGACGGTGGTTCGGCGGCATCGAACGCCTGCCCGCCGTCGCGCTGTTGTCGCCGTTCGTGAGCCAGACCCTCCGTAACCTCCTCGCCAAAGAACGCGCCGAGGACCTCGACGTCCTGCGGGAGATCATCGAGGACGGCAAGGTCACGCCCGCGATCGACCGGACGTATCCGCTCGGCGAGGCCCCCGACGCCATCCGATACGTGCAGAAGGGCCACGCGCGAGGCAAGGTCGTCGTCACGGTGGTTCCGCCGGCCCCGCCTGGACACGATGCTCGTCGTGGCACGGGTCTCCGGCCCAGGCCCGGACCGGTCAGAAGGTGAGACCGGAGCGAGCGGCCAAGCCCCGCAGCTCGGTCGTGGTCCGGCCCGAGACGAGAAGGCCCTGAACCATGGAGCGCACGGCCGACCGGGTGTGGGTCTCCTGCGGGGCCATGCGTTCGGCGGCCAGGAGGGCGCGCACGCAGTCGTCGCGCCGCCCCCATGCCGCGTAGGCGGTGGCCACGTCGCTGTAGTAGCGGGCCTGCCGCTCCACCGTCGGAAGCTGCCGGGGGATCAGGGCCTTGGCGGCCGTCAGGGCGCGGCTGGGATCGCCCGCGGCGTTCTCGGCCGAGACGAGGTGGAGTTGGATGGTGGCGGGGGAGAAGCCGCCGCCGTGGTGGCGGAGCCGGGTGATGCCGCGCAGGGCAGTGGCGATGGCCACGGCCTCGTCGGTCAGCTCCCGCATTCCGTCGGCGTCGCCGGCGCGGGCGGCGGTGTAGGCGGCGGTGTAGGCGGCGGACTGGACGAGGAGGCCGCGTTGGGCCGCGCCGTCCGGGCCGGTCGTGCGAAGCGCGGGGTCGTCGGCGGCGGCCAGCGCGATGGACAACGCTTGGTCGTGCCAACCGGCGCGACGCGCCAGCACGGCGAGCTGCCGGGCGGCCTCCGCCGACTGCATTGGGTCGCCCGTCGAGCCCGCGTACTGGCGGGCGCGGTCGGCGGCCATCCACCCCAACTGCTGCTCGTCCAACTTCACGAGCATCCGGGTGGCGAGGACATAGGCGCGGGCGAGGCAGGTATCGGTGCCGTCGGCATGGCCGGTGCGGATGGCGGCCGGGAGCAGGACCGCCAGCGCGGTGTAGTCGCAGACGTGGAACGCCGCGAGCGCCCGCTCCAGGAGCGTGTCCGGGAGTTCCGTACCGGGCGGGCGGGCGCCGATGCCGAGCATGGCGTCGCGGAGTCCGGCCACCAGGGCGTTGCCGGCGGCGGCGTCGGTGTCGGGCTGCGGGCTTCCGGAGGGGAGGGGGATACCGGCTGCGGCGGCGGCCGTGACCGCCAGGCCACCCAGCAGGCGCCGTCGCCTCACAGGGTCGTCTCCTTCTCGTTCCGCTGGGCACGGGTCGGGGGGTGTCCGGCGCGGCCATGGTCCCACGGCGCCGGATCGGCCGCCCGCACTCTCCGCAGGCGTCGGCGCGGGGGCGGCGCGCGCCAGGCCCAGTTCGACGGGGTCGATCCCGAGCACGGTCGCGAACCCGCGCAGGACGTCGATGTCGGTCAAGGGGGTCAGGCCCCGTTCGTAGCGAGACAACTGTCCCGCCGAGTAGCCGGTCCGCTCGGATAACCGGGCCAGCGAGGACGGCCTGCCGGACGGCGGCCTGCTCGGCCTCCCTGAGCACCTGGTGCACCCGACCGGCTTGCCACGCGGCCGCATGACCAGCGCTTCCCGGCCGCCGTCCCGCCACTTCGTCCACCAGATGTCGACCGCTTTCAGCGACACCCCGAACACTGCTGCCACGTGCTCACGGTCCCGCCCGCCGCCAACGCAGCCACCGCCCGCAGCCGCAGGGCCTCCTGCGCCGACGGCGACAGATGCCGCACGACCCCCGCCAGATCGCTCACACCCCTCCAACGACCCAGAACACAGAGCATTTCTGATCAATAGAAGATGGAGCTGAGAGCTGCCCGCATCTGGGCGGCGCTCCGGTACCGGGCGTCAGGCTGTGGTGCTAGAGCCTTCTCCAGGACCTTCTCAACAACAAGGGGCACCTCGGGTACGAACTCGCGGGTCCTGATGGTTGGAGGAGTGGTTCCGATCTCATAAATGTCCCGACCTGGCGGATGCAGGCTCTGGCCAGTGACCATTTCATAGAGGGCTGCCCCTGCACCGTAAATGTCCCGCTGCACATCCGGGGGAGCACCCCGCCATGCCTCAGGCGACATATAGACCGGAGTGCCGATCACCCGATCCTCATGATGCATGGACGCATTTATGCTGGAGATTCCGAAATCGAGAATCTTCACGCGTCCGCTTTGGCCTAGAATGAAGTTTGCCGGTTTGACGTCGCAGTGAATAACCCCGGCGGCGTGCGAGTGATCAAGCCCGTCGAGGACATCCAAGATAACGGCTACAGACTCGACGACCGTCAGGCGCGCTGCAGACAGAACAACTTTCATGTCCCATCCTTGCACGTACTCCATGACAATAAACTGCCCCGTCGAATCATCGATCAGATCATAGACGGACCCGATGGACGGATGATTGAGAGCGGCCGCAGCGCGCGCTTCATAGTAGAGGTGATGTTTGAGTTCATGTCGACCTTGCAGGAGATACGAATGAAGGCTTTTGAGCACGACAGCCCTCCCCAACAAAGAGTCTTCGGCAAGAAATATCGATCCCATTCCACCACTAGAGACCCTCGTTGGGTTTACGTACCGGCCGCCGCCAGGATTTCCGTCAGGTTCATCGGGTGGCAACCCATTCCGCCCAATGAACCCTGTTTTATCACGGAAAATGGAGTGCTCCACAGTAGTGGAGCTGCGGCGGAGGGTGGTCGGGAGAGAGCCTAACTGCTGCAGGCGTGCCACGAGTTCTTTTAGTGATTCGCGCGGCGAGAGGGAAGTAGTCGACCCCACAGGATCAGGGATGTACGCCTGGTTGATCGCCAGCCCCATGCGCCCGGAGGTGTCGCTGCCCGTCTTGTCGGGGCGGGGCCGCCCCTTCGCGGCGAGAGCATCCTTGATGCTCTCATAGACTTGGTCAACGCTGAGGACCGATGGCCCGCCCTCGATCCCTTCGCTGAGAACAGAAAGAAATTCACCAGTGAACGCGGTATATTTCTCACCCTCGGGGGCAAGGGCAACCCGATCGTCTCTGGCTGAAGTGATGACGACCGTTCCTGCAGCTGCCGCCTGCGACTTCACTGCTTCAGAAGTCCCACCCATGACGGCCTGAGCCTTGCCGCTGAAGCAGCTGTCGATCACCGCGATCCTGCTCTTGGCTCGCGAGCGAGCAACGAAATTCCGAATCCACTTATAGGAAACACCGGTCCACGGCTCATCTAGTCGCGACGCAGGCAGTGAGAGTACGAATTCTAGATCCTCGTCGAGAATTCCGTGCCCCGCGTAGTAGAGCAAGAGGGTGTCACGCGCTGCGGAAGTCGCCTCCCGCAGCGGCGCAATAAGGTCCGCTGCATCTTCAGCACCGTCGATAACCACGCAATGTTCCGACGGCAGGCTCCAGCCTCGGGGAGAGGTGAAGAATTCACGCAATCCCTCAAGGTTGTTCTCAACTGCCGGTAGATCGGGGGCTTCGCTGTAGTCGGAGAAGCCGATGAGCACCACACGTGACCGTAGCGGGTCCGGTAGATTCGTCATATCCGCAGGCGTCAGGACGGGTCGTCAAGTGCTTGAGCAATCCGCCTGATTTGTTCCGGATCATCGGTGTCGACCGTAACGCGGACTTGATTCCGTTCAATGACGACCTTGCCGTTCGCCGGCCCGGTGCGACGCCATGCCGCGATAGCCACGATGAGGCTCGCCAGCTGAAATCCGCTGTCAGCAACAACTCGAACAGCCTCGAAGGCTGCACCCATGTCGCCGCTACGTATGGGTGCTCGACTCAGCTCGATCTCTGCCTGGTGGCCGACGACTTCGTCCCCTCGGAGCCAGTCGGCCAGCCGATGCAGGCTCGGCTGGTCTACGCGGCCAGGCCCTTCCACCGTCAGTCGATACACCGTCATCAGTCGCCCCCCGCCTCGCCTTCGTGCCTGAAGGATACGCAATGAGCTCCACAGCAAGCGGCCGGTTCTTCGGCAGGATGCGCTCGTCCACACTCGGCGCCCAGTTGCGGATCACCGACGCCGACGTCCTGTGGGGGATCACCGAGGACGGCGAGGTCACGCCAGTCGTCGGCCGGACGTATCCGCTCGGCGAGGCCCCCGGCGCCATTCGATACGTGCGGGAGGGCCATGCCCGGGGCAAGGTCGTCGTCACGGTGGTGTGAGGCGGGGGCCGCGTTCGGGTGCCGTGCTCAGGCGCGGTACTCAGACCCGGTGCTCAAGTCGCTTGCTCAAAACCGGCGTTCAGGTACCGGATTCCGTACGCGGCGGGTACATGACCGCCAGGGCGCGCGGCAACGGGCTGGGCAGCAGGACCATGTCGGGCCACGGATCGGCGAGCCCGCCAGGCCGGGGCGGCAATATGGCGTGGCCGGTGTCCTCCGTCTCCTCCGGCTGTTCGCGAGAGTGGCACTGCTGACTCATACGGTTCCTCCGAGGAGGGTCTTCAACGCCTGCTGGGGTGCGGGGAGCGGGCGGTGCTGGTGGAGTGCTCGGCGGAGCATGGCGGGGCCGACGAGGTAGTGGTGCTGGCAGGGGCGTAACCAGTATGGGCCTCCGCCGCCGCCCGGCCCGTGCCGGTCCAGCGGTGGCAGGGTGATCGTGGCGGGCGCGCCGACGCAGAGTCCGTACGGGTGGTGGGCCCATCGGCGGGTCGTGCCGGGCGGCACGAGGAAGTAGAGCCAGGGCCGGTCGGGGTCGGCGATGACCGGTCCGCAGCCCTGGGGATGCGTGGCGTCGATGGTGTCGGCGACCGCGTGCCCGGCGGCCCCGGCGGCGCTGACCACCACGTCGAACAGCCCGCCGCCGAGCGGCATGACGGCCCCACGACGGGCGTCGGCGGCCAGCAGCGCCCGTACCCGCAGGGTCAGTTCGCCCATGTCCGAGGCGACCGGGCCGACCAGTTCGACCGGTTTGACCGGGCCGGTCGGTTCGGAGTCTCGCGGGAACATCACGGGCTCCCGGGCGACAGCGTCAGCGCGCACCACGTGCCGGTGCCGTCGGGGGTGACGCCCCAACCGTCCGAGCAGGCCGCGACGAGGTGGAGACCCCTGCCGTTCTCGTCCAGCGGGCCGGCCCGCCGTGTCTGCGGTACGCGCATGCTGTCGCTGCCCACCTCGATGCACAGGTGCGCGTCGGTACGCCACAGCCGCACCCCGACCGCGCCTTCGCCGTGCTCGAACTCATTGGTCACCAACTCCGAGATCAACAGCTCGGCGGTGTCCGCGAGTCCGTCGAGCCCCCACAGCCGCAGATGCGCCTGCCCCACCCGGCGCATGAGGGCGGGCCACAGCCGGTCGGCGTCGGTGAGGGGATCGCCGGGCTTTCCGGACCGGCACAGTCTCACTTCGAATCCGGCCATAGCCGTCGAGTCCGGTGGGGTGGCGGTCATAGGCATGGGCGGGTCCTCTCGCAAGCCTGTGGTGGTGGCGCGCAGACGTGCGAATAAACACCCTGGCGAGTGCTGAATCCCGCAAGGTCGTGCCTGCTTGTGCGTCCTCAACTACGTTGACCGCCAGGAGGAACGGGTCGCAACCAGAACGCCGCTGAATACCCAGCGTGGGTACGAAATGGACTATGCGAGCACGTGCGCAGCGGCCCGAACTGCCTGCGCAGGGATGCAACACACCTGCGCAAGGTGATACTTACAAGCGCAAGCGCACTGGAGGGTGCACAGTGGGAGCCAAACGCGGGGCGTCAGGTCGTCGTCTGGAACTGGGCCTTCAGCTACGCCAGTTACGGGAGAACTGCCCGCCGGTCGAGAGGGCCGGAGCCAAGGGCATGAGTCGGAAGGAAGCGGTCCGAGGGTTGAAGGACTTTTCCGAGGCGACCCTCACCCGGATCGAGCTGGGCGAACTCAACTTTCGCCGCAACGTCGGGGTGCTCCGGACGCTGCTGAAGCGGTACAGCGTGACCGACGAACAACTGATCCAAGAGTTGGTCGAGTTGAATCGCGAGGCACCGAATGAAGACTGGCTGACGCAGTACCGCAGCCACATGCCTCCGGGGATGCCGCACTTCGTGGGGCTTGAAGCGGAGGCGGTCGCGATCATGGCGTACCACCCCACGGTGGTCTATGGCCTGCTCCAGACTCCGTCGTACGCGAAGGCGCTGTGTGAAATGGCTCGCCCGGTCGAGGACACGACCGCCGAGTTCATCAAGCGTAGCGTCGACCTCCGGATGGAGCGGAAACGGCGGGTCCTGACCCGTGAAGATCCTGTACGCCTACGGATCATCCTGGGAGAAGCCGCTTTGCGAATCCCGATCGGCGACGGCGAGGTAATGAACGGGCAGTACGAGGAGATGATCCGGCTCGCAGGCGAAGACCACATCTCGATACAGGTCATGCCCTTCCGCCGTGGGTATCGAGAGATCCACGACTTCCGGATTCTGGATCTCGGCGACCTGCCCTCCCGAGTGCAGACCGACAACGCCTGGGGGGCGATCTCCACCTCTGACAAGCCGCGGGAAGTAGACCGGTTCACCCGTCGGTTCGACGCGATGGTGGGCGTTGCCCTCGGGGTCGAGGAATCCATCAACTTCGTGAAGGAACTAGCGAGAAAGCAGTAGAGCCATCGACACTCACATTTCTGGCATACGGCTGGCACCTGTGGAAGCCTGGTTCAAGTCCTCCTACAGCGGCCCCACCGGCAACGACTGCGTCGAGGTCGCCGACCTCACCACCCATATCGGCGTCCGTGACTCCAAGGACATCCGACGTCCCGCGCTGGTCGTCCCCTCGGTCGTCTGGTCGAGGTTCGTGACCTTCGCGGCCGGGTCGTCGACCCCGTAACGCAAGATGCAGGGTGGACCTCGTGACGAGGGTTCATCAATTCTTCTACGGACTCATGGGAAGGGAGTAGAGCCATCAGAACCTACACATCTTCGATGGAACTGGCCCCCGAAACAGTGTGGTTCAAGTCGTCGTATAGCGGCGGCACCGGCAACAGTTGCGTTGAGATCGCCCCTGAAAGCGCCTGGTTCAAGTCCTCGTACAGTGGAGGAACCGGCAACGACTGCGTCGAGATAGCCCACCTCGCTCCTCGCGTCGGCATTCGAGATTCCAAGGACAAGCAGGGTTCCGCCCTCGTCGTCCCGGCTTCTGCCTGGTTGTCGTTCGTCGGCATGGTTCGTTCGGGCGCGGGCGTCCAGTAGATCCGCAGGACCGTACGCCCGCTGGTGCCGCCTCCCGGGAAACCGGGAGGCGGCACTCCGCCGCGCATCGCCGCCGGAATCCGCCTTTCGCTGCCACCCACGAAGTGCGCGGCTACCCTCTTCGCATGCCTTTCACTGTTGACCAACTGGCCGGGTACGTGGATCGGGATCTGGACAGCGACCTGGCGCGCTGGTTCCCCGACGAGCCACGGGTCGACATCCCGGCGTCGACCCGCCCGGTCGAACCGTTCCTCGCCAGGCTCCCGCCCGACGCCGCGACCGCGTTGGCCGGATTCGACCGCAGGGTCCGCTCGGGATCCCTGCCGCAGTGCCTCGACATATACGACTGGTCGTACGCCTTCGACTTCAAGGCCAACGACTGCCGGGTCCTCGACTCCGACTACGAGACGGAGCTTTCCGACGACGACGTGTGGTCCATCGGCGCCGACGGCGGAGGCAACTACTACGTCGTGCTCACCAACGGCCGGGTCGCGGTGTGGTTCCACGAGGAGGAGGTCATCGAGGCCGGCACGCAGTTCGACAACCTCGACGTCTTCCTGTGGTCGATCGTCCGGTACCACGCCGTGCGCGCGGGCGTCCTCGACCTGGCAGCGGTCGAGGCGGACTTCCGCGCCCTCGGGCAGCCCGGAGTGCTGGCACCGGAGGTCGGGCTCCTCGCGTCACTGTCCTGATGCCGGAGTCCCGGAAGCCGGCAGCGGTGTCGGGGGAGCCCGAGTGCACGGTTGATAGCGTGATCATCGTGACAGAGCCGGAAGAGCTGGAAGAGCTGGTCCTGACCCCCGGCGAGCGGGCCCAGGGGGTCCGAGTCGACAGTGTGATGTTCAGTATGGACTGGACTGGTGAGGAGTACCCGGGCCAGCTGGCGGCGTTCGTGGCTGGTCGGGTACAGGTCTTCGGGGCGGAGCCGACGGACGTCGACACCGACGTCGTCTACCGCGAGACCGAGACCGAGACCGACCCGACTCTGCGCCGCGGTGACTTCCCGGTCCGCCAGCTCGATCACCTGTCCGGTGTGCTGGCCAATCTCGGCTGCACGCTCCTGGTGTGGGACAGCGGTACCGACACCTACGAGGTATTGGTCGCGCTGACCGGTGAGCGTGAACTGACCGGGTTGACGCACCAGGGCCTCCCGGTGCTGGCCTGGGGCTCGGAACCCGAAGAGACCCTGGTCAGCCTGGACTGCCCGAACTGCTCGGAGATGCTGGTCTGGCAACTGTCGTCGGACCAGACCCTGGCCGACGAGCGCTGCGGTTGTGGAGCCGCGCTGTTCGACGCCACCGGCCGCCCACTGCCCGACGTCACTCTCCACGACTGAGCCGCTCAGTGCCCCCGGGCCCCGGCTCATCCCCGCCGACGTACTGCTCATCGCATGCGGCACCCACTGATCCGCACCTGTCCGACCTTGAGTGGGGCAAGCCCCTGAGAACCTCTGGCAAAGTGACGGGCCGGGCGGTCGGCTGAGCCGAGCGAGGCCGGGAATCAGGCTCCGGCGATGGTTCGGCCCGGCATCGGCTCCGCGAGCGCGGCCCGCCAGGCGGGCGCGTCGAAGGGGTCGGCGAAGTACTGCGTCTCGTGGACCACGTGCCGGTCGGCGAATTGCATGATGCTCACCGAGTACGAGGGCACACCGTCGTAGGTGATGGTGCATTCGCTTACCCACAGATTCGCGTGGCCGGTGATCCGCTGGACGGTGAAGTGCCGGTCGGCCGGATGCCCGCCGCGCTGCGCCGAGATCGTCTCGCGGCCCTGGAACCGCTCACCTGACTGCGGGTAGTCCAGAATCGCGTACGCAGCGTAGATGGCGTGCTCGGCTTCGGTGTCCCCGCGTTCCGAAGCCTGCCAGTGCTCCTCGATCGCGGCCCTGGTCCGGGAGTCAGCATCCATGGCACTGTCCTTCCGTAGCGGTGACAGCCTGGCTGGCCTTCGCCTTTCAGTTGGGTTCGGCTGAGCTGGCTTGACGGTGTCTTCCCGGCCCCTGTGCGGTTGTGGTGCATGCCGGGGCCCCGACGCGCTGGCAGGGTTCTCCATGGGCCCTCGGTGCGTGGGGGGCCAGGGACGGTATTGCCGGGTTCAGGTGACGGGCCGGGGCCGGGACCAGCAGCCGACGGGTGCCGCTGTCATAAGCGTAGAAGACGGACGGGTATCGCTGATGCACTGCCGCCGCCCGACCACTCTTCCGACCGTGGGACCATCCCCGCGTGCGCGGGGAGCACGGCTCGCCGTCCGCGGCCGCGTCCTCGGTGGTGGGACCATCCCCGCGTGCGCGGGGAGCACCTGCCCGCTGTGACATCGCTGCGCTCGGTCTCGGGACCATCCCCGCGTGCGCGGGGAGCACGACGGGTTCGTCTGCGATCCAGCGGCGGACGCGGGACCATCCCCGCGTGCGCGGGGAGCACGGCTCCGGATTCCTCCCCCTCAACGGCGTGCGGGGACCATCCCCGCGTGCGCGGGGAGCACTGCAGGTAGTCCGCGGTGATGTCGGCCTCGGCCGGACCATCCCCGCGTGCGCGGGGAGCACTCCTGAAGCGCCTCACGGGCGCACGCCTCGGCCGGACCATCCCCGCGTGCGCGGGGAGCACTCTTCCTGACCTGGGGTTCTATCGCGGGTGGAGGCGGTTTTCACTCACTTTCATAGATCCCGGCCTATCGGTCAAAACGGATTTCTTCCGGTTGTGCTGCACCGTTCCGCTCGATCGCCGTTCACGTTTGGAGTCCCCCGACTCCGATTGCGAGCGGGTGTTCGGGGCGGCGGTGTCAGGTTCTCATGGTCGGCGGCGGTGAGGTTGTTCGTTTGCGAGGGTGCAGCCCATCCCGACGGCGATGGAGCCGCTTGCCGCGGGGGTCGCGGATCCCGCCGACGGATGCCGGGTGAGCCCCTCCCCGGACACCCGCCCCACGCCCCACACCCGCTTCCCCGACCCCAGCAGGGCCGCAAGCGGCCACCGTCACCGGCAGCCGTGCACCGCAATGAGCTTCCGCGTGCAGAACCACCGCTTCGAGGAGACGGCGCTGCTCAGCTCGCGCGTGATCCTGGACGTCCTCGCGGTCCTGGTCCGGGCAGGCCGCCTCGGCAAGAAGGCGGCACTGTAGGACCGGCACGCCTGGGGCCCAGGGCCGGGGCGGTGGCGGACCGGGCCATGAAACGTAGGACGGAGCATCTCCACGGGCAGATCATGACGATCGCGCCCGGCGTCGGCCCGTTGTGGCACGGTGATCGCGACCGCGCCGGGCTTCGAGGCGAGCCGGGCCGACTTCGTCCTCCCTGGGGTCGATCTTTGCCCGTCATCGGCGGCGTCCTGCCCGCCTGCGGCACGGTCTTTACCCATCGGCGGGGCTGTCTTTGCCCACAGGGGGGCGGAGGACCGCCCGAGGCGATACCGTCCCCTGACATGACACGCGCGTTCGACATAGAGCAGAGGCTCGCCGAAGCCGTCGGCGGCCAGGGCCGGGCCGGAGCCTGGGAGTTCATCCGGGGGTTCGCCGACGCATGGGCCGAGCCTCTGGAGGACGGCGACGGCTACAGCGAGGAGGAGCTGGCCACGGCCGAGGCGAGGCTGGGTGTGCGGCTGCCGCCCGCGCTGGCGGAGGCGTACCGGCTGCTGGGGCGGCGGATGGACCTCACCAGCAACCACGATCATCTGCTGAAGCCGTCGCGGCTGTACATCGACGACCGCAAGGAGGCCCTCGTCTTCCGCGAGGAGAACCAGGGCGCGTGCGTCTGGGGCGTTCTGCTCAGCGAACTGGAGAAGGAGGACCCGGCCGTCGTCGTCCAGGCGGATCTCGCCGACGAGACCGCCGAGGAGTGGGAAGGCTGGCTGGACCGGGTCTCGCTCTGCTTCGTGGAGATCGTGCTCGCGGAGTCGGTGCACGTGCCCGAGGAACTCTGCGACTTCGTGGACGAGATCGAGGACGAGGGCACCGTGGAACGGAGCTTCGCGCGGCTGCCGCTCCCCGAGTACCCCGTGGGGCAGCAGTCCACCGGGACGCGCTGGTTCATGGCGACGGATGTGCTGCTCCGCCACGATGGTGGCGTTCTGTACGCGCGGGGGCGTACGGAGGAAGCCCTCGAACGGGTACGGGAGCTGATCCGCGGGCCGTGGCTCAACGAGTACGGGGACGACTACGAGGACCACGACGACGAGTGACCCCGGCCGCCGCCGAGGCGAGCGGACAGGTCGCGGCGAGGATCGCGACCGCCTGGGCCACCGCCGCGACCCACTTGTCAGTGGTACACGCGGCTCGTACACGTTCGGTACGGGGCCGGGCCGCCCGACGCCGACGTGGCGGTCGACCGGCAGCGATCAGCGGACGGTGAGCGTGCCCTTCATGAACGGGTGGATCGTGCAGGTGTACGGGTAGCTCCCGGCAGTGGACGGCGCGGTGAAGGTGGCCGTGCTCCCGGCCGTGATGTCCCCCGTGTCGAAGGGCTTGGACCCGGTCGCGGTCACCGTGTGCGTCACCGAGTCCCGGTCGGTGACGGTGACCTCCGTGCCCGGAGAGACCTCCAGGTTCGCCGGAGCGAAGGTGAAGTCCTCGATGGCGATCACGGCCCGCCCGCTCCCGGAACTCCCGGAAGGGGAGGGGGAGGGGGCTGGTGAGGGGGACGAGCCGCAGCCGCTGCCGAAGCAGCCTGTCAGCGCCACCAGACACAGGGCCCGGACGGCGGCCGGGGCGGCACGCACTAGTAGCCGCTGCCCGGTGTGCTGGTGCCGGCGCTCGGTGTGGCGCCCGGGCCGCTGCTCGTACTCGCGCCGGGGCTGCCGCCGGGGCTGCCGCTGGGGCTGCCCACGATCTTGTTGCCCGCTGGGTCCAGGATGTACCACTTCGCGCCGAACGCGTCGGCGTTCTGGCCGTTGGTCTCGCCCGGCTTCTTGTCCCCGGTGAAGAGGTAGAGGGGGTGGCCGTTGTAGGTGACCTGCTTGCTGCCGTCGGGCCGGGTGGTCGTGCCGAGGAGATCGCTCCTGACGTCGCTGCCGGGGCTTGGACTCGGGCTCGGTGAGCCGGCCGGGAGGATCAGCGGCGGCCAAGCCTTCGCACAGTCGCCCTCGCAAGTCGACTCGGAGGAGGTGTCCGCCGTGGAGTGGTAGAGCGAGAGGCCCCTGCCATCGACCAGGTACCTCCCGAGGCGGTTGGAGCGGGTCGCGATCTCCGACGGGGCCGCGGTGGCGCTCGGCGAGGCGGAGGGCGATGACGCAGCCGGGGACGCGGGGCTCGCCGAGGTCGCCGAGGACGAACCGCCGCCGTTGGAGCATCCGCCCACCAGCGCGGCCGCCAGTCCGGCCGCCGCCAGCGCGCAGGTCGTCCTGGTTCTCCCCGGCGTTCTCTCCCGCCCGCTCCCTCGCACGCTCTCCGGCGTTCTGCCTCGCGTTCCTCCCCGCGCGCTCCTCCGTCGTCTGTCGCTCATTCGGAACTCCCGGGCGTGTGTCCACTGGGCGTCTGGCCACGGCATGCGCGGGCGTCCGGCATGCGGATGGTGGGGGCTCGGGGATGCCGTGCGCACTCCTTGCCCTGAACACCACTAGAGAGCAGGCCCACGGGCCGGGCCACCGGACGGGTCCGTCCGGGCCTGTCAGGAGCGGCAGCGGAGTGAGGCGCGGGGTGTCACGGGTGGGGTGCGGGTGAAGGCCCGTGGTGCCCGAGGCGTCGAGCGCGGCCTGGTGGCGGTCAAGGAGACCGCCCGTCGGGCTGACCGCCTGCCCTGCCGTCTGCTCGCCCGGTCGTCCGGCCGCCCCGCTGTCCGTCTGCCTGCCCGGTCGTCTGGCCGTGGGTCGGCCGTGGGGTCGGCCGTGGGTCGGCTCGTCCGTTCGGCCGGGCGCGCGGGGCCGCAGGTCGGCGCGCTGTACTCGCCAGTAGATCGAATGAGTGTCCGCTGGCCGGTCGCGGGAAATTTTGAATCGGGTCAAAATGGACAGCACTGCGGTTATCGTATATGGGTAAATCCGACTTCTGCCTTGCTAAGGGTGCATGTGATCTGTCGCGCGTCTTTCATCTGTAGGTCATATTGCGTACTTGCCTGGGAAGGGGAGGGTTCGATATTCGGACGCTCTGCCGCTGTATGTGGAAACCGCACCGTTTACCGTCCTTCTCATGACTGAGCTGGAAGCGCGGCCCCAGGCCGGAGACACGGTACGGGGCGGCCCGGACGGCGGCGGAGGCGTACGCGCCAAGGGACTCGGCGGGAACTCCGTCGGACTGATGGGCAGTGCCGTCATCGGCATCTCCACCGTCGCCCCCGTCTACTGCCTGACCTCCACCCTCGGCTCCACCGCAGGCGAGGTCGGGCTTCAGATGCCCGCGGTGTTCCTGGCGGGCTTCCTGCCGATGCTGCTCGTGGCTTTCGCGTACCGCGAGCTGAACCGGGTCATGCCCGACTGCGGCACCTCCTTCACCTGGACGGTGAAGGCGTTCGGCCCGCGCCTGGGCTGGATGTGCGGCTGGGGCCTGGTGGTCGCCACGATCATCGTGCTCTCCAACCTCGCCGGTGTCGCCACCTCGTTCTTCTGGCTGCTCGCGGGCGAGATCACCGGCAGCGACTCCGTCGCCGCGCTCGACGACAACAAGGCCGTCCACATCATCACGGTCCTCGTCCTGATCGCGGTCGCCACGGCGATCAGCTACCGGGGCATGACGGCGACCAAGAGCGTGCAGTACGCCCTCGTCGGCCTCCAGCTCCTCGTCCTCGGCCTCTTCATCGCGATGGCGCTCGGCAAGGCGGGCTCGTTCGACACCTCGCTCTCCTTCTCCGCGGAGTGGCTGAACCCGTTCGCCGTCCAGTCCTTCGCCGCCTTCACCGCCGGTCTCTCGCTGTCGATCTTCATGTACTGGGGCTGGGACGCCAGCCTCAGCGCCAACGAGGAGACGAGCGGCAGCGGCAAGACCCCCGGCCGGGCGGCGCTCATCGCGATGGTCGTCCTCGTCGGCTCGTACCTGGCGACCGGCGTGGCCGCGCAGATGGCCGTCGGCTCCGGCGACCAGGGCCTCGGCCTCGCCAACCCCGAGACCTCGGACAACGTCTTCGCGGCCCTCGCGGGCCCGATCATGGGCCCCGGCCTCGGCGTCCTGCTCTTCGTCGCGGTCCTCGCGTCCGCCACGGCCAGCCTCCAGACGACCTTCATCCCGGTCGCCCGCACGGTGCTCGCGATGTCGACGTACGAGGCCCTGCCGTCCTCGTACGCGCGGGTCAACCCGCGCTTCAAGACCCCCGGCAAGGCGACGGTCGTCGCGGGCATCGCCACCGGCGCGTTCTACACGGTCATGACCCTGGTCAGCGAGCACGTGCTCATCGACACGATCTACGCCCTCGGCCTCATGATCTGCTTCTACTACTCCCTGACCGCCTTCGCCTGCGCCTGGTACTTCCGCAACGAGGTGTTCCGCACCGCCCGCGACTTCGTCTTCAAGGGCTTCTTCCCGGTCCTCGGCGGCCTGCTCCTCGCGTCGGTCTTCGGTAAGACCCTGTACGACATGTGGGACCCGGCGTACGGCAGCGGCTCGGCGGTCTTCGGCGTCGGCTCGGTCTTCGTGATCGGCGTCGGCCTGCTCGCGCTGGGCCTGGTCATCATGGTGGTCATGCAGCGCAAGAGCCCGGCGTTCTTCCGCGGCGAGGTCCTGAAGCAGGACACGCCGTCGCTGGTGGTGCCGGGGTAGTCGGTAGTGCCGGAGTAGTCGGCGGCACCGGAGCAGGGGTCGGGGACCCCGGCCGGGTGCCGCCGCCCGCGTCGACGCTACGAACGCCGGGCCGACCGCTTCCCGGCTTTCCCGGTATCGCCCCCTGATCCGCTGTCGCGGGCCGGTGCCCTGACCCGCGCGGGAACGGCGGTCTGACATGCTCCGTAACGTCATTCGGACGATCCCGCACTGACGCTCGCCTGCTGCCCGGCGTCAGTCCATCCCGACGAGGTGCCCATGACCGACTACCTGGCTGCCGTCATGGGCATGCTCGGACCGGCCCAGAACCGCTACGCGGACCCGTCGGCATGGAACCGCCTTCACACCGAACTCGGCATACGGCTGCCGCCCGACTACCAGGTCATCGTCGACGCATACGCCCCGATCCAGCTCAACGGCCACATGTACCTCTCCCACCCCGCGACCGAGGAATGGAACCTGGGGGAGTGGATCCGGAGCACCATCCAGGCGTGGTCCGAGGTGACCTGGGACGACTTTGACTTTGACGCGGACGAGGACCCCCGCAAGCTCTTCGGGCTTGAGGAGCTGAGCTTCGGCACCCGCAACGGCCTGTGGCCGATCGCGAGCACCGACCGAGGAGAGACGGTCTTCCTCCACGCTGCCGCCGATGGCACCAGGATCCTGGTGAACTATGACGAGACCTGGGCAGAGCACCGCATCGGCTTCGCCGAGTGGCTCTATCGCTATCTGATCGGCGAAGACATGACCGGCCCGAACAGCTCGGCCTTCTCCCCGGGCCCGGTGAAACTGGAGCACCTCCCGATGTCCGCCGACGAACGCCCCGAGCCTTGGTACGGCCCGGACCGAGGCATGTGAGACGCCGACCACCACCGGCAGGGCGGCCTTGAACGAGACGACCACTCGCACCTGCCACCGCGTCGGACGGCCAGGCCGGTGTCAGTGGGGCCGAATAGCCTGGAGGCCCCGCCCGGCGTGCCGGGCGCGGGGACCGCTCATGCTCACCACCGGAGGCCCGTGATGGACGTCAGGCTGCGCGAGGTACGGGACGGGGACCTGCCGGTCTTCTTCGCCCAGGCCAACGATCCCGAGGCGATCCGGATGGCGGCGTTCACCGCCGAGGACCCGGCGGACCGGGGCCGTTTCGACGCGCACTGGGCCAGGATCCGCCGCGACCCCGCCGTGCTGATGCGCACGGTCGTCGGCGGAGGCGAGACGGTCGTCGGTCACGTGGCCGTGTACGGACCGCCCGATCAGCGGGAGGTCACCTACTGGATCGGCCGGGAGCACTGGGGGCGCGGGGCCGCCACCGCCGCCCTGCGGGCGCTCCTCGACACCGAGCCGGAGCGCCCGCTGTACGCCCGCGTCGCGGCGGACAACACGGGCTCCGTGCGGGTCCTGGAGAAGTGCGGCTTCGTGGTGACCGGGCGCGAGCGGGGCTTCGCCAACGCGCGCCGGGCGGAGATCGACGAACTGGTCCTCACCCTGGCCGGCTGAACCGGCCATGCGACCGGTCGTGGCCTTGCCGGGCTCGGCCGGGCGCGTCGGCCACGGTACGGAACCCCCGCCGCAGCCGCAGCCGCAGCTCCCGTACGCGGCGCACGCGGGGCGCACAAAGCGTGCGCACCGGACGCACCGGACAGGCCCGAGTGTGTGCACCAGCCGGACACAAGGGACGTACCGGCCGGACGCGGTCAGACGTACCGGACAGACCCCGCCCATGACCCCGCCCACCGCCCAACGCGTCCCGGACCGCGATCTGGGCCACACTTACGCCTCGTTCACATCCTGGGCCCGGCTCTCCCATACCGCGCTCGTATGCTCGATTCATGACAGATCACCAGCATGGACGCCACCTCGGCTCCCTCCCCGGCCCCCCTCACGGGCGGCCCACAGAGAATTCCATGCGCCGCGCACTCAAACGCGCCCGAGACGGAGTCGCCCTCGACGTCGCCGAGGCCGCCGTGCTGCTCCAGGCGCGGGGGAGCGATCTGGACGATCTGTGCGCGTCGGCCGCGCGGGTGCGGGACGCCGGGCTGGAGGCCGCCGGGCGCGCCGGGGTGATCACGTACTCGAAGAGCGTGTTCATTCCGCTGACACGGCTGTGCCGGGACAAATGCCACTACTGCACGTTCGCGACCGTGCCCGGCAAGCTCCGCCGGGCGGGGCACGGGATGTTCATGTCCCCCGACGAGGTCCTCGCCATCGCCCGGCGCGGGGCCGAGATGGGATGCAAGGAAGCCCTCATCACCCTCGGGGACAAGCCCGAGGACCGCTGGCCCGAGGCGCGGGAGTGGCTGGAGGCCGAGGGGTACGACGACACGATCGCGTATGTACGCGCCATCGCGATCCGCATCCTGGAGGAGACCGGGCTGCTGCCCCATCTCAACCCCGGCGTCATGACCTGGACCGACTTCCAGCGGCTCAAGCCCGTCGCGCCCTCCATGGGGATGATGCTGGAGACCACCGCGACCCGGCTGTGGAGCGAGCCCGGCGGCCCGCACTACGGCTCTCCCGACAAGGAGCCCGCCGTACGGCTGCGGGTGCTCGAGGACGCGGGCCGCAGCTCGATGCCGTTCACCAGCGGGCTGCTGATCGGGATCGGCGAGACGTACGAGGAACGGGCGGAGTCCCTGTTCGCGCTGCGCCGAGTCTCCCGCGCCTACCACGGCATTCAGGAACTGATCCTGCAGAACTTCCGCGCCAAGCCCGACACCGCGATGCGGGGCATGCCGGACGCCGAGCTGGACGAACTGGTCGCCGCCGTCGCCGTCGCCCGGCACATCATGGGCCCCTCCGCCTGTCTGCAGGCCCCGCCGAACCTGGTCGACGCCGAGTACGGGCGTCTCATCGGCGCGGGCGTCGACGACTGGGGCGGAGTCTCACCGATCACGCCCGACCATGTGAACCCCGAGCGCCCCTGGCCCCAGATCGACGCCCTCGCCGAGCACTCCGCCGCCGCGGGCTTCCGCCTCCGGGAACGGCTCTGCGTCTACCCCGAGTTCGTCCAGCGCGGCGAACCCTGGCTCGACCCCCGGCTGCTGCCGCACGTACGGGCGCTCGCCGATCCGGCCACCGGGCTCGCGAACCCGGACGCCAAGCCCGTCGGCCTGCCCTGGCAGGAGCCCGACCAGGGCTTCACCTCCGCCGGGCGCACCGATCTGCACCGTACGATCGACACCGAGGGCCGTACCTCCGATCGGCGGGACGACTTCGACGCCGTGTACGGGGACTGGGACGCCCTGCGCGAGGCCGCCGCACCCGGCATGGTCCCCTCCCGCATCGACACGGACGTCAAGTCCGCCCTGCGCACCGCCGCCGACGACCCCACCCGGCTCACCGACGGCGAAGCCCTCGCCCTGCTGCACGCCGACGGGCCCGCCCTCGACGCGCTCACCCGCATCGCCGACGAACTGCGCGCGTCCGTCGTCGGCGACGAGGTCACCTACATCGTCACGCGCAACATCAACTTCACCAACGTCTGCTACACAGGCTGCCGTTTCTGCGCGTTCGCCCAGCGGCGTACGGACGCCGACGCGTACACCCTCTCCCTCGACCAGGTCGCCGACCGGGCCGCGCAGGCGTGGGACGTGGGCGCGGTGGAGGTGTGCATGCAGGGCGGCATCCACCCCGATCTGCCGGGCACCGCCTACTTCGACATCGCGCGCGCAGTGAAGGAGCGCGTTCCCGGCATGCATGTGCACGCCTTCTCGCCGATGGAGGTCGTCAACGGCGCGTCCCGGACCGGGCTGTCGATCCGCGAATGGCTCACCGCGGCGAAGGAGGCCGGGCTCGACTCCATTCCGGGCACGGCCGCCGAGATCCTCGACGACGAGGTCCGCTGGGTCCTCACCAAGGGAAAGCTGCCCGCCGCCACCTGGATCGAGGTCGTCACCACCGCGCACGAACTGGGCATCCGCTCGTCGTCGACGATGATGTACGGGCATGTCGACCAGCCCCGGCACTGGCTCGGCCACCTCCGTACGCTCTCCCGCGTCCAGCAGGAGACGGGCGGCTTCACCGAGTTCGTCACCCTGCCGTTCATCCACACCAACGCGCCCGTGTATCTCGCGGGCATCGCCCGGCCCGGCCCGACGGACCGCGACAACCGCGCGGTCGTCGCCATGTCCCGGCTCCTCCTCCACCCGCACATCACCAACATCCAGACCAGCTGGGTGAAGCTGGGCACGGAGGGCGCGGCCGAGATGCTCCGCTCCGGGGCGAACGACCTCGGCGGGACGCTGATGGAGGAGACCATCTCCCGTATGGCGGGCTCCCGTTACGGCTCGTACCGCTCCATCAAGGACCTCGTCTCCATCGCGGAGCTGGCCGGGCGTCCGGCGAAGGCGCGTACGACGCTGTACGGGGAGGTGCCCGAGGAACGGCTCCGCACGGCGGAGGCGTCGGACGGTCATCTGCCGGAACTGCTGCCGCTGGTCACGGAGTAGGGCCTGTTTCGGTGGCGGCATGAGAGTTCACCAGTCCTGAGGCCGAGGAAGCAAGGCGACCCAGCGATGCGGCCGGTCCTCCGGGCTTGCTACCGACCGTCGTACTCCTCGGCATGCGCAAGGGGTGCCCGGTGACATACCGGGCAGCCCTTGTCTAAGGTCATCGACGCCTGGTGGGCCGAGAGCAGCGAACACGGCCGCACCTGCCTGAGGGCCTTTCTCAGCTGGGCCATGCAGACCCGTAGCTGCCCACGCTCCCTGTCCATCCCCGCGATGAAAGTCTCCCGGCGGGCCGCACTGAGCGAAGACGAACGCCTCGACGCCCTCGGCCGACTGCTGACCGACACGGAGATCCCGACACGTCTGCGTGTCGCGGGGGTCATCGTGCTCCTCTACGCGCAGCCCGTGAGCCGCATTGTCCGGCTCAGCGTCGAAGACGTGGTCCACGACGGCGACACCGTGCTGCTACAGCGCGGTGAACCCGCCTCGCCCGTTCCCGCACCGGTCGCCGCTCTGCTGCTGGAGCACATAGCGAACCGCGACAACATGAACACCGCCACCAACCCCGCCTCCAGATGGCTCTTCCCGGGCTGCCGGGCAGGACAGCCAGCCCGCCCCGACCACCTGTCCGCGCTCCTGAACGAGGCCGGGATCCCGGCCGCCGCAGCACGCGGCGCCGCCATCCGCCAGCAGCTCCTCGAACTGCCCGCACCCGTCGTTGCCGACGCCCTCGGCTACCACAACAAAACCACCAGCCGCCTCATCAGAGAGACCGGCGGGACATGGAGCCGATACGCCGCTGGCGATCACACAAGGTCACCGACAAGCCGGCCTCCTCGGGGAGCCGGCGACAGTTGACTACGAGAGCCCACAGCAGAAGGCCATGCTCTAGCGGAGACGGGCCAGCAAGTGGGCGTCCAGGAAGCCCCGCTCGGAGGCCGGATCGTGGAGCAGCCGCGCGAATGTGACGAACCCGGCCCCGGCCAGCAACTCGGCGAAGCGGTCCGCCGGCCAGCTATAGGCGGGTGTCACCTTGTGGTCGAAGCGGACCGGCTCGGGCGCGTCGGTCCCGAAGAACGAGACCAGGAGAAGGCCCCCCGGCGCCAAAACACGCGCCTGCTCGGCGAGCAGCGCGGGCAGTTCCCCAGGAGGGGTGTGGATCACCGAGTAGTGGGCCAGCACGCCGCCGAGCACGCCGTCCTCAACTGGGAGTGCCTCCATCCGGGCCTCAGAGAACTTCAGCGCCGGATGAGCCCGCCGAGCGTGATCGACCATGGCCGGGGAGAGGTCGAGCCCGAAGGCATCCAGCCCCAGGTCGTGCAGCATGGCCGTCAGATGTCCGGGCCCGCAGCCGACATCGGCCACCCACGAATTCCCCGTCCCACGCACCAGCTCGGCGAAGGTGCCGATCATGTTCCGCGCGAACGGCTGCGTCTCCAGTCGATTAGCGAACATCGACGCATACAACTCGACGACCCCGTCGTAGGCCGCCCTGGTCTCGTCCTGGTGCTTCGCCACGGGAAGGAAGTTAACACCCCCCCATTCTCAGCTGTTCTCCGGCCCGTGCCGAATCCTGCGCCGTCGTATCGGACTCGCTCGGCTACCAGAACAAGGCCATCACCCGGTGGCGCGACAAGCCGCTGGCGACCACAGTCAGTCACCAGCTGGCTGGACTCCCCGGGGAACTGGCGACAGTTGATGAGGCGATCACACCAGTATCGACCCCCTTATCCGTGGAACAACTTCACACCCCGCCCCACCGCCGACACTCCGCCAGCCGTCCACCAAGCCCACGATCACCGGCTTACGACTCGGTCGGCGATTGAGGTCGGGGCGTGCTTGCCTGGCGGTTCGGCTGGTGGTTGATCAGCAGGCGGTGTGCCGGGCGAGCGCCAGTTCGGTGCTGTGTGCGGGACGGGTGGGGCGTCGGGCGGCGCGGTCGGAGACCAGGCACGCGATCGCCCGGTGCGTCTCGGCGTAGGTCTGGCGGGATGCGGTGTAGCGCTGCAGGGGCCTCCACTGGCGCATTTCGGCTGATGGGCCTGTGCGAGCTGGCGGTCCGGCCACCATGGCAGTCCCAGGACATCGGCTCCCGGATACACGGCGAACTGCTCAAAGCCATCGCCCCGCGCTGGTCGTCCCTGCTCGCGCTGCCGTCCAACCGGCGCGGCCACGACCTGTACGCCCGGCTCGGGTACCGGTACGCGGGCCCGTACCGCAACACCCCCGACGGGCCCGAGTTCGACCTACTCCTCCTCAAGACCGAAGACGGCTGACCGGACAGGTGCCGGCCCTCCGACGGGAGGCTCGGGAGGGAGGGTGCAGCCCAGGTCCGTCCGGTGAGCGCGCGCGGCACCCCCAAAGGGCTCTCCCGGCAGCTTCAACGCGCCCCCAGGGCTCGCCCGCACAAGGGTCAGCTGCGCGGGTACCGGGCCAGCCAGCCCGGAGAGGCCGTCGTCGGGCCGTGCAGGGCCGGGCCCTGGGTCATCTCCATCGCGAAGTCGTCGGCCAGTTCGAGGATCGTCGGCCGGCCCTCCAGCTCCGACAGCCAGGCGGGCGGCAGCGCGGTCTCGCCGTGCAGGGTGCCGAGCAGCGCGCCCGTCAGGGTGCCCGTGGTGTCCGACGGGCCGTCGTGGTTCACCGCGAGCCGCAGCCCGTGCCGGATGTCCTCCGCGACGAGCGCGCTGTACACGGCGATCGCGAGCGCGTCCTCGGCGTGGTGGCCCTCGCCGAGCGACGTGACCCGCGAGGGGCCCGGAATTCCCTGGCGTACGGCCCCGAGCGCGTGCTTGAGCGCGTCCGACACGGGCTGGTGCCCCGGACGCGCCGACACCAGGCCCAGGGCCCGCTGGACCGCCGCGTCCAGCGACTCCCCACGGGCCAGCCCGTGCACGATCACCGCGAACGCGCCCGCCGAGAGATACGCGGTGGGGTGGCCGTGCGTCTGCGCCGCGCACTCCACGGCCAGCTGGAACACGAGTTGCGGCTCCCAGCCCACGAGCAGCCCGAACGGGGTCGACCGTACGAGCGCGCCCGCGTCCCGCGCGGTCGGGTTCTTGGGGGTCTCCACCGTGCCCATGTTCTCGTCGGCGAGGCCGATGAGGCTGGCCTTCGGGGCGTCCCGGCGCGTGTAGAGCCATTCCTGGCGCGCGAGCCAGCCGTCGTCCTTGCGGCGCTCGTCGGGGCCCCAGTCGCGCTGGGTCGCCGCCCATCTGAGATAGGCGCGGTGCACATCCGTGGGCGGGTGCCAGGCGCCGGTGTCCCTGCGGACCTGGGCCCGGATGAGCCCGTCCACCGTGAACAGCGTCAGTTGCGTCGCCGCGGTGACCCCGCCCCGGCGGCCGTGCGCCGGTACGAGGTCGGCGACCCCGTCGCCTCCGTACTCGGCCCGGATCTCCTCCAGCGCCAGCCCCGCGACCCCCGCGCCGAACGTGTCCCCGATGGCCGCCCCGAGCAGCGCGCCGCGCACCCGTGACCTGAAATCCTGCTGCTCGGCACGCCCCCAGACGCCTGTGGCTGCACCGCTCACCGCGCGCCCCTCCCTGGACGTGGAACCCCTGCCAATGTGTGCCTGGCGAAGCACTGTAATAGAACGCGGACGGGCGGTTGAGGCGTGGTGGGCTGAGTGGCTCGTTCCACGTCCCTCTCCCTCGTACGACCCGCGCGCGTGGCCCGCGCGCGTGGCCCGCGCGGACGGAACCGCGCGGACGGAACCGCGCGGACGGAACCGGCTCCCGCGAGCGCGTCGGCTACGAAGACCGCGCCCGCGCGCGTGCCCGCACCCGCACCCCGAGCCGCCCGTCTCCCGAGCCCGTCCGGCCAAAACCCCTCTCCCACCAGGCCCGTTCGTTACCATCGCCTGCCATGGATGCCTCCACCGTCGCCGTCCGCCTCGCGTCCAGCGCCCTCGCCCCTCTGGTGAGGAAGCTCTTCATCCAGGGAACGTCCGGCGCGGGACTCGTCGACCGGCCCGTCCGCATCTCGGGCCTGGTGTCCTTCAAGGGCGAGAAGCGCACCCTCGGCGAGCGGGAACTGCGCAAGCTCTCCGCCGAACTGGTCGAGCGGGCCGCGCGGTCGTACGGGCCTCATGAAGCGCCCTCCGAGGAGGTACGCCGGGAACTCGCCGACGCCCTCACCACCGCCCTCCACCGCCTCGGCGACCTCGACATGGACGACGTGCAGGCCGTACGCCTGGGGCCCGAAGCTCTCGCGGACCGGCTCACCCGCGCCGCCCGTCCCACTAACCCCGCCCGTCCCACCGGATCCGCCCGCCCCGCCGACCATGCGGGGCGCGCCGCGAGCCCCGCTCGCCCGGCCCCGCTCTCCGCCGAGGCCGAACCGCACTTCGACCCACTCCTGCGCGCCGCGTGCCTGCACATCCTGAACTTCTTCACCCAGCGCTCCACCTTCGTCGCCGCCACGCTCGTCGAGCAGACCCGTTCGATCGACCGCCTGATCACCGCCACCGACCTCCTCCTCGAACGCGTCCCCTCCCAGCTCGCCGAGGACGCCCGCTTCGAGCAGCGGTACGCCGAGCACATCCGGCGCAAGCACAGCGAGCTGACCATCTACGGCCTGGACCTCAACCACGCCCGCGAGTGGCGGCTGGACACCGCGTACGTCTCCCTGGAAGCCGTACGGGAGATGGTGCCCCTGCCCGCCGAACGCGCCCTCTCGGACCGGCAGAAGGTACTGCTGCGCGGTGGCGCGGGATCGGGCAAGACGACACTCGTGCAGTGGCTCGCGGTGACGACCGCGCGCCAGGACCATGAGGAACTGGGCGGGTACCTCTCCCATCTGGTCGGCCGCGTCCCCTTCGTCCTGCCCTTGCGCCGGGTCGTGAAGGACGGTGTCCCGCCCACCCCCGACGCCTTTCTCCACTCGGTCCGCAGCGCCGTCGCGGGAGGCCAGCCCGAGGGCTGGGCGGATCGGGTGCTCAAGGCGCGCCGCGGGCTCCTCCTCGTCGACGGCATCGACGAGATCCCCCGGCGGGAGAGGGAGGAGGTCCGCCGCTGGATGCGCGAACTGGCGGGCGAGTTCCCCGGCAACCTCTGGCTGGTGACCGCGCGCCCCTCCGCCGTGGGCGAGGACTGGCTGTACGGAGACAACTTCACCGAGCTGTCCCTCTCGCCGATGTCCCGCTCGGACGTGACCAGGTTCGTACGCCGGTGGCACGAGGCGGCCGGCGCGGACGCCGGACTGTGCGAAACGCTCCTCGACGCCATCCGGACCAACACCGACCTCGGCCGTCTCGCGGTCAACCCGCTGATGTGCGGCCTGCTCTGCGCACTCCACCGGGAGCGGCACGGCTTTCTGCCGCACGGCCGCAAGGATCTGTACGACGCGGCGCTGCGCATGCTGCTGGAGCGCCGGGACGTCGAACGGGGGGTCGACGCCGACGAGGGTCTGCGGCTGTCGTCGGAGACCCAGATCCTGCTGCTCCAGAAGCTCGCGCACTGGCTCATCCGCAACGACCGCGTGGAGATGGAACACGCCGACGCGCTGACCCAATTGGACCGCGCCCTCCAGTACATGGCCCATGTCCCGGCCTCGTCCGAACGCGTGCTGCGGCATCTGCTGGAGCGCTCGGGGCTGCTGCGCGAGCCCGCCGCGGGCCGCGTCGACTTCGTGCACCGCACCTTCCAGGACTACCTCGGGGCGAAGGCCGTGGTCGAGGAGGGCGACTTCCCGCTGCTGCTGGACAACGCGCACAAGGACCAGTGGGAGGACGTGGTGCGGATGGCCGTGGCGCTGGGGCGTCCGGCCGAGCGGGAACGGATCCTGCGCGGCCTGATCCCCGCCCCGGCCCCGGCCTCCGGCGCCGCCCCGGCCTCGGCTTCCGGCCCCGCCCCGGCCCTCGCCTCCGCCCCCACGCCCGGCCACGACGGCGGGGGCGAGTCCCGGTCGGCCGCACAGGCGGCGCACCGCCGCTACGACCTGCGCATCGACCGCCGGGCGCTCCTGGCCGCGAGCTGTCTGGAGCACGCGACCGAGATCGCCCCGGAGATCAGACGACTGGTGATCGAGACGGCCTCCCGTCTGGTTCCGCCTCCGGACAAGCTCATGGCCCGCTCCCTCGGCGACCTCGTCGGCGGACCGCTGGTGCTCAGCCTGCTGCCCGGCCCCGACGGGCTCACGGAGGAACAGGCCGTGCACGTTCTGATCGCCGCCACGCGCATCGGCACCGACGCCGCGCTCCCCGTGCTCTCCCGCTACCGCCACCACGGCTCCCTGCTGGTCCGCCGCCAGCTCGCCTGGTCCTGGCACCGGTTCGACACCCAGCGGTACGCGGACGAGGTCCTCGCCCATCTCGACGAGACGGACCTGTACTTCACCTCCCACAACACAGACCAGCTGCGAGCGCTGCGCGCCCTCGGCGGCCGAGCCCGTATCCAGATCGCCGGGATGTACCGGCCCGCCGAGCTGGTCGAGCACATCGACGCCGACCGGCTCACCCATCTCTGGCTCCGCGACGGGTACTTCACCTCGGGCGGGGAACAGTGGCTGCACCGCTTCCCGCTGCTGCGCACCCTCCTGCTGCCCAAGCGCGCCCGTGGCAAGCCGCCGAACATTCCCCCGCACATCACGGTCGAGCGCGTATCGTCCCGCGCCACCTTCTGACGCGCCGCACGCCGCATGGGCCCGACCCGCCCTGGCACGGACCCGACCCGCCCTGCCCGTCGGGCGATCAAGCGCGGCCGTCGGGTGGTCACGGGCGGTTGGCGGGTGTACGTTCACGCTGGCGGGAGGTCGCCACCACCCCTGAGCGTCTGGAGCGCGCCCACCGGGATGCCGAACACGGCCGCGGCCTCGGCATCGAGGCGCGGGTCGTCGACGCCGCCGAGGCCGTCGCACTCGCCCCGGACGAGATCCCCCTCGTCGGTCCGGCCGACGGAGTGCCGGGTCTGTGGTTCGCGGAAGCCTCCTGGGTGACGCACGCGGGAGGCGTCGGCCGGCAGCTCGCGAACATGCTGCTGGACACGGGAGATCTGCTCGTCGACCCCGAGCGGCTGGCGCCCGGCCGCTTCGACCTCTGGAGCGACGAGAAGATCCGCGAGACCTCGCTCGGCCACTACCGGGGCATCTACGACGCCCACTGAACGCGCAGTCGGGAACCCGCCGTCCGGAGCACGGCGGCCCGTCACGGGCGTGCGGGGCCCGGGCGTGCGGGCCCGGGGCATGGCCGAGCCCCCTCGGCCGGGACGGCGGGCCAGTCGAGAGGGCTCTGTCAGGTGGTGTGCACGCGGATGGCGCACACACGGGTGGTGCAGACGCGCGGGCGCGAGCGCGGCGCAGGGCCCGCACCGTTCGCTCGGTGCGGGGATCAGCCGAGGTTGAACGCGCCCTTACCCGCTTCGGTCACGAAGGCGTTCCAGGAGTCGGGGACGAAGTTGATGGACGGGCCCGCGGCGACCTTGGAGTCGCGTACCGAAATCGACTCCATGACAGGAGACTTGACTTCGACGCAAGCGCCGTTACCTCCGGAGTACGAGGACTTCGTCCAGGTGTCCGTGGCTCCCTGAATGATTGCCATGTTCGCTCCGCTTCGGCAGTGGTGTCGTTCTTTGCCCAACGTTTGTTGGCGCGTTCGACGCTACTCGCCGGAACCCCCGGACTGGGTAGCCATTCACTCGGTCGGATGGCATATTCCATGCGGCTCTTCCGCAGGGCGGGGGAGGGGGTGTACCTTACGTCCCCCTCACCGCCACTTCCCGGTGACGGGCCTTTCCGGGCCCGTGCGTCCGCCCGCCGTGGATCCGCCGAATCTCGAACGCTTCACAGAGCCTCACACCGCCTCACAGGGCTACGCGGCGCGCTTCGCAGCGTTTCAGAGCGCCTCGGCGTACTCCTTGGCGATCTTCTCGATGAAGATCTTCGTCTGCTCCACATTCAGCGCCTGGGCGCGCAGATGCTCGTACATGACCGTGTACTTGTGGACGTCGTTGGCCTTCTCCAGATACAGATCGCTGGTGACACCCTCGATATAGACGACACTCGAATCCGACGCGTCGGGGAACTCCAGAATCGCGTACTGGCCGTTGATTCCGGGATGCGCGCCCATGTCGAACGGCAGCACCTGCACGGTGACATGCGGGAGCTGTGCGATCTCCACCAGATATTCCAGCTGTTCCCGCATCAGATGCCTACCGCCGATGACCCGGCGCAGCGCGGCTTCGTCGATCACCGCCCAGAGCCGGAGCGGCTGTGCGGCCTCCTTGATACGGCCCTGGCGGCGCAGGCGGACGCTGACGCGCTTGTCGATGTCGGCGGGGCTGGTCTCCGGCAGCGCTCCGGTGATCAGGGCCTCGGCGTACTGCTGCGTCTGGAGCAGGCCCGGCACCACCTGGGGCTCGTACACCCGCAGGCTGGCGGCGTCCGTCTCCAGACCGATGTAGACGCTGTACGGGATATCGCCGAAGGCGTGCCACCAGCCCTGCTGGCGGGAGTCCTTGGCCATCTGCATCAGCGAGTCGACGACCCGGTGGTCGTCGACCTCGTACACCCCGCAGAGATCGCGGACATCGCGCTGGCTGATGGAGCGGCGGCCGTTCTCCAGCCGGCTGATCTTCGACTGGGAGACCAGCAACCGGTCGGCCACTTCCTCGGCCGTCATACCTTTGATCTCGCGGAGCCGGCGCAGCTCCTGCCCCAATCGGCGTCGCCTGACGGTGGGATTGACGTTGGACGCCACGGAAACTGCACCTCCGATTGGGTAGCTGAGCGTATCTACTGCTCAGCAGACTGCCACCAATGGTCGTGGCAGCGAGGCGAAATGGCCACACGGACCGCGCTCATGGCACTGCGCGTGGCACCGAGGGCCATCGACGAGGGTCCAGGATCCCACCGGCGCCGGACTCGACCGCCACCGACCGTCGAAGACCGGTGCCGGTGACCTCACGGGCGGGTGCGGGCGTGCGCTGGGCGAGCGGCGCGAGCGGATCGAACGTCCGCCGCGCTACGGGCACTTGCGGGCACGCGAAAGCGCGGGGCGGTGTCATGGCAGCCCCGCGCATCTCTCCGTACGGCTTCCGGAGCCCCCCGGATGGGGCCTCCCGGGCCTCCCGGAGCTTTCGGACCTCTCTGACTGGAGTCTTCGGGCACGCCGACGGTGACCCGAGTGACCTGATGACGGCGTACGGCGTACGGGCAGGCCGACGCGACGATCGGCCCAGGCCGATCGCCGACGGTCGTGGCCGGTCCGGGGCGTGGCACGTGACGAAGCGCCGTGCCACCGAGTCATCGCACAGCTGACTCGGTGGCACGGCACGCTCAGTGCACGGCCGACCCGGCGCGCGGCCCTACGGCCACACGGCCCAACCGGCACGCGACCGATCCGATACGCGCCCGAACCCGGCGCGCGGTCGAACCCGTCGCGCGATGGAGTTCGGCGCGCGGTCGAACCCGGTGCGCTGTCGAACTCAGTGCGCGGCGACGCGAGCCATGCCGCCGCGACGCGGCTGCATGGAGACGGCAGCGCCCTGACGGCCACCGCCCGCCGTGGCCGGACTACGGCGTGGCTGCGCCGCCACACCGTTCTGGACGTCCATCACGGCGTGCGCCACGAGTCCGCCCATGGGGTCGTGCCTGATGAGATCCCGCAGGCGGGATCGCGAGGAACGCCCCTCGTTGCCGGGGTATAGGTGCTTGCCGAGTCCGACCGCATGGGCCAGCGCGGCGAGCGCCGCGGTCCGCGGGTCCGGTGGGACACCGGTGCGGATCGCACTGTCCAGCCGGGACCTGATATCCCGGCTGATCGCCGTGTCCGTCGCCTGGTAGCGAGTCGTCGGCAGCACCCCGCACATCTGGCCCGCCACGGCATGCACCATGCCGCAACGCTCCAGGTGAGCGAGGTAGATCTGGCGCAGCCCCAGTCGGGGCCCGCCGATCCAGTGGACCGCGCGGACCGGGCTGCCGCGACGGCGCAGCAACTCCAGTGCGGAGTCCAATGTCGGATCTCCTGTCGGCCGTGGCATCACCACGGCGATACGATCCCCGTCTGGGGCTATCCGGCCTGCCAGAGCCAGCTCTACTAGCTGTGCCCCGGCAAGTCCGAGGTCGAGCGACTGCGGCTGCGCTGTGGTACCCGTGGCCGGGTCCAGAGCGAGCAACAGAAGCTCCTCCGGAAGTGTTCTGCGGCTCCTGCCCATCCATGCCTCCCCGCGTGGATGAATGACAGGGTGACCCCTCTCACATTGGTCTGTCGAGAGTGCCTGGGTGCTTTGTATGGGAACCGTTAGGTATGTCGTTCTCGTCTAGGCCCGGGGGGAGCGCTCTCACACAGGACACTGAGAGATGGTTCGGACAACACGGGCCCCCGTTACGACAGCGCCGGTACTCGGTACGCACGGCGGCAGCACATGGTTCATGGAGGAGGCACGGTGGCGGGCGAGTCCCCCGACAAGTCGGAGCAGCGGAAGTCGTCGGGGGAGACGGCTTCGGGCGAACATGACCCCCGGCTCGCCATGCTCGGCCGGTCGGCGTCGTCGCCCCCCGCGCCGGCCGTGGACCAGCCGACGGCCGTCTTCGCCTTCCCGCCGGAGGTACGTCCCGGAGCGCGCTCCCAGGAGCGACCGGAGCCGGGGGCCGCGCCGCGCCCCGGAGCCCGGCGGGTGCCGGGCACGGACACGGGTTCCGTCGAGGGCGACGCGAAGCTGCGTTCGGCGGTGGCGGCTTGGGTCGCGTCGGCCGAGGACTCACCTGCCGCGGCGAGCGCCGAGGAGACCACCGCCGCGCCCACGCCGCCCGCCATCACGGCCGAGGTGACCGCCGTGACCGCCGTGACCGCCGTGATCCCGGATCTGTCGTCCGCCGAAGCGCCTGAGAAGCCCCAGGAGGCCACCGAAGGCCCCTCGGGCGGCGACGGGACCGCCGAGGGCTCCGAGGACGCCAGGGAGGGCGGTACGGGCTCTGATGGGGCCACGGGGGACGCCACCGAGGCGGCGGTACGGTCCGAGCCGGAAGCGGAATCCTCTTCAGGGCCGGGATCGGGTACGGATTCCCGCGCCGAGCCGGGAACGGAATCCGGATCCGGGGCGTCCGACCCGACCGGATCCGCGGCTGCGGCTGCGGCTTCGGCTGCGAGCGCGGGTACGGGTGCGGGTGCGGCCGCCGGAGGGACGGAGCCCGACGCGGACGGCGAGGCCGGCACCGGCGGTGAGCCGCGTGGCGACGGCGACGACACATCCGGCACAGATGCGGATGCGGATGCACATGCGGATGCCGACGCAAATGCCGGCGCAGACGCAAAGGCCGCCGTTGACAGCCCTGCCGACGCCTCCGCCAAGGCCCCGGACAAGGCCCCGGAGGCCGCGAAGAGCGAGACTCCCGCGTCGGCGGCGGCCTCGGACACGAGTCGTGAGGGCTCCGGCGCGGCAGCCGTCGACGGGGACCGTGACGGCGACGAGCACCCGGCCTCGGAGTCCGTCGACCCCGAGTCGACCGGCGACGCGCCACGGCCCGGCTCCGACGCGAATGCAAACACCGCGAACAGCGATGCCGACACCGACGCAGGGGACAGCGCCGACGCCGAAGACGCCGCCGAGGAGAAGAAGACCCCGAAGGCCGTCGACAACCCCACCGCCGTCTTCAAGGCGCTCAAGCAGCCGTCGGCCGAACCCGACGCACCCGCCGACGCCGAACCCGCTGAACCCTCCGCGCCCGCGCTCGACAGCCCCACCACCGCGCTGAAGCTGCCCCCGGCCCCCTCGCCCGACGCGGAGTCCGTGCCGGCCGGGCGGGCGAGCACCTTCGTACCGCTGCGGGAGGAACGGGCCGTACGGACAGGCGCCCCGGACGCCGGGACGCCTTCGCGGACAGCGGCCGGGGGCGCGGAACCCGCCGGGGCCGCCGGGCACCCCGAGGCCGAGCGGACCTCGCAGCAGCCCGTGCCGCCGCTGCCGCCGCTCGATCTGCTCGCGGAGCTGACGAACACGCCGGACACGCCGGTGCGCACGGTCATGCGGCGGATCAAGATCTGGACGCCGCTGGTACTCCTCCTGGGGATCATCTTTGCGGTCGTGCAGATACTGCGCCCGCTTCCGGCCCCCGAACTGACCCTCTCGGCCGAACCCGTCTTCACCTTCAAGGGCGGCAAGTTCAGCCTCCCGTTCCCGGCCGAGGGCCAGGGCGCGGTGCAGGTCGAGGGCGTCGGCACGATAGGGACGTACGGTGCGCAGAAGCCCGCGCCGATCGCGAGCATCGCCAAGACGATGACGGCGTATGTGATCCTCCGGGACCACCCCCTCACCGGCAAGCAGGAGGGCGAGAAGATCACCGTCGACGCGAAGGCCGAGAAGGAGTCCAAGGCCGAGGGCGAGTCGGTGGCGTCGATGGAGGAGGGGCAGGAGTTCACCCAGAAGCAGATGCTCCAGCTCCTGATGATTCCGTCCGGGAACAACGCCGCGCGCCTGCTCGCCCGCTGGGACGCCGGTACGGAGGCGGCGTTCGCCGAGAAGATGAACCAGGCCGCCAAGGACCTCGGAATGACCGACTCCGTCTACACGGACCCCAGCGGCTTCGAGAAGACCACGGTCTCCACCCCGGCGGACCAGCTCAAGCTGGCCCAGGCGGTGATGAAGAACCCGGTTCTGAGGGACATCACCAACACGACGCTGACGGAAGTCCCCGGCAGTGGTTCGATCCGCAACAACAACGACAGGGCTCTGCTGCAGCCCGGCGTCGACGGCATCAAGACCGGCTCGACGACTCCGGCGGGCGGCAATCTGCTCTGGTCGACCCAGAAGCCCGTCGGCGACAAGATCTACCGGATCAACGGCATCGTCATGGGCGTGCAGGACGCTCCCCAGCTGGAGCTGAAGCTGGAGAAGGCGATCGACTACAGCATCGAGATCATCACGGCGGCGCGGGCCGGTCTCGTCACCGACACCGTCGTCAAGAAAGGTGACGTCCTCGGCTATGTCGACAACGGCCTCGGCGGTCGCGCGTCCGTCGTCTCCACGAAGGATCTGACGGCGGTCGGCTGGGCGGGTCTGCGGATCGACCTCGACCTGAACGACGGCGGCAAGAACGTGCCGGGCTCCGGCAAGGCGGGTGACGTCGTCGGCCAGGTCTCCATCGGCACGGGCCCCGGAAGGGTCTCCGCACCGGTCGCGCTCCAGGAGGAACTGACGGAACCTGGAGTGGCCGACAAGCTGACGCGCGTCGGCTGAGACGCCGGCGGAGACGCGGGCCGAGGAATCCGCGGGGCGTCGGCTGAGGCATCGGCCGGACCCCGCGGAGGCTTGTGCCGGACCGCAGCCCCTCGCGGT
Organism: Streptomyces sp. NPDC004838; assembly: GCF_053600955.1. Classification (NCBI taxonomy): domain Bacteria; kingdom Bacillati; phylum Actinomycetota; class Actinomycetes; order Kitasatosporales; family Streptomycetaceae; genus Streptomyces; species Streptomyces sp. NPDC004838. The sequence continues at coordinate 195,241 of NZ_JBSGAW010000011.1, forward strand.
CGGTCCAGCGGCAGTCTGCCCAGCGGCGGCGGCCGGTCCATCGACGCTGGTCGGCTTATCGGCTCAACAGGGGCGTCCGGTCGGCTCGGGACGCCTCGTGTTAGCGTCCGGAAAGCTCAAGGCCGCCCGGACGGCGCAACTCATTCGTGTCGCCGCCGCGTCCTACTCCTAGGAGCGGAACGCAGCAGAACGAGATGGGGAGAGCCGCAGTGACTACCGCAGAGCCGGTCAGGACGGACGGCAGCGGCCCTCATACAAGGCCGCGAATACGGCAGTCGCCCGGCAGCGCCGATGCCGATGCCGGTACCTGTCCCGGTGCGGGCACCGGGACAGGCGCGGAAGCCGCCACTCGTACAGGTGCGGGGGCAGGCACAGATGTCGGCCCTGGCACAGGCGCAGTCCCCGGCGAAGCCGATCCGGCACCTGGCGACGGACCGGTACTTGGCGATGGAACGGTACCTGGCGATGGACCGGATCGCGGCGACGGTCGGGAAACCGGCGACGGTCGGGGCACCGGCGACGGTCGGGGCCGTGGTGACGGTCGGGGCCGTGGTGACGCGCCTGGCCGAGGCGCGGTGTCCGGCCTTCTCGCCGATGTCCGGGACCGGCTCACCTCCGTCCGGGACCGGCTCTCCCGCCATCCCGTCCTCGTCGCGACCGTCACAGCCGCGTTCGTCCATACCCTCTGGTTCTACTTCTTCGCCAACAGCGGCGGAGACATCGCCGCCCAGGACGCCTGGACGGAGTTCGTCGGCCGGCACCCCGCCTCCGCGTACAACCTCGCCTGGTACGGCGGGATGCACCCGGTGTCGTACAGCGTCGTCTCGCCGTATCTGATGTCCCTGATCGGCGTACGTCCGACGATGATGCTCGCCGGCACGGTCTCGGCGGCGCTGACCGCGCTGATCCTGGTCCGCGTCCGGGCCGTGCGCAATCCACTGGCCTGCGCCTTCGCCGGAGTGTTCGCCTTCCTCTGCAACGCCCTGTCCGGACGGGTGACCTTCGGGCTCGGCATGATGTTCGCGCTCGGAGCCGTCGCGGCGGTCTTCTGCTGGCCGCACCCCTGGCGTACGAAGCGCTGGGCCAAGGCCGCCGTGGCCGCGCCGCTCGCGGGCCTGGCCACCGCGTCCAGCCCGGTCGCCGGTCTCTTCCTCGGTGTGGTGGCGGCGGCGCTGTTCCTGAACAAGCGGCGGCCGGGGGCGTACGCGCTCGGGCTGCCCCCGGTCGCCGTCGTCGCGCTCTCCTCCTGGCTCTTCCCCTTCTCCGGTACCCAGCCGATGTCGCTGGGCTCGACCTCGCTCCCCTTCGTCTACGGGGTGCTCGTCTTCCTCCTGGTGCCGAAGGACTGGCGTACGGTCCGCGTCGCGTCGGCCGTCTACTCGGTCGGCACCTTGCTGACGTGGGCGATCGACTCGCAGATCGGGTCGAACGTGTCGCGGCTGCCGATGCTGTTCGCGGGCGTGGTGCTGCTGGCGGCCCTCCCGTACACCGCCACGCGCTCCCGGAAGTGGTACGCGCTCGTCGTCGCCTTCGCGGGCCTGAACTTCTGGATCGGTTTCAAGGCCGTCGACGACGTGGTCCGTACGGCCCCGACCGCGTCCTGGAACTTCGAGCTGGCCCCGCTGGTCAACAAGCTCCAGGAAGTCAAGGCCGAGCGGGGCAGGGTCGAGGTCGTCCCCGCCAGCAGCCACCGGGAGGCGTCCGCGCTCTCGCCGTACGTCAATCTCGCGCGCGGCTGGAACCGGCAGGCCGACATGAAGCGCAACCCGATCTTCTACGACCCGGACAAGACGCTCTCCTCGGCGGACTACCGCGCCTGGCTGGACCGCTGGGCGGTCCACTACGTCGTCCTGCCGAACGGGACCCCGGACAACGGCGGGGAGCAGGAGGCGGATCTGGTGCGGGAGGGCCAGCCGTATCTCACCCGTATCTGGGGCAACGCCAACTGGCAGGTGTACGCCGTCAAGGACCCGGTCCCGTTGGCCGACGCCCCGGCGACGGTGGAGCACGCGGGCCCCGGTGAGCTGCGCATTCAGGTGAAGGAAGCGGGCCGGGTGCTGATCCGGGTGCCGTACTCGCCGTGGCTGAGCCTCGTCGACGAGGACGGCAAGAAGGTGAAGAGCCCGCAGGAGACGGAGGAGTCCAAGCGGCGCGAGGACGGTCAGCCCAAGTCGTTCGTCAACCTGAACGGCTGCGTCTTCAAGGCGGAAGAGGACTTGGAGGGCGATGAGTGGACCGAACTCCTCGCGCCCAGGCCCGGCACCTACCGGCTGGCGGCTCCGTACGACTTCCAGCGCGGCACCCCGTGCCCCGATGAACTTCGCTAGCCCTTACCCGCGTTAACCCCCTATCTACACGCGAAGCGCTGATGCATAGTGGACTCGCTGTCTGACATACCAGGTAGTTGGTCTAGCGGTTCAGGTGTTACATGGCGTGTGAACGGTGCGGCGGCAGGGGTGGGCGCGTACTGCCGGGCATGAGATGCCCGGAGTGCGGCGGCGTGGCAGGTGGAGGCGGCGCGAACGGCGGGCTCTCCGCCGGTGATGACGGCGATGTCGGTGGCGGCTCCGGTGGTGGCTTCGGTGGCCGGTCGCGTGCGGGCCGGTTGGGTGAGAGTCGGTTGGGTGAGAGCTGGTTGGGTGGGAGCCGGTCCGGGGCCGCGCGCTCCGGCGACGGCTGGGTGGCGCGCGAGACCATGTCGGGCCGCTTCTCACTGCTCTCCCGTACGGGGAAGATCCTGCTGGTCGGCGGGGTCGCCGTCACCGTGCTCGCGCTCGTGGCCACGGTCGCCGCGCTCTCCGGGGACGACTCGACCGGCGCCGGAGCGGCGGACGCCTCCCTCTCCGGCGGTATCAGCGGCATCGGCGGTCTCGGCGGTGCTCCGGAGCGCATCCAGCCCACGGGCTCGGAGCCGGCCGGCGAGTCCGAGGTGCCGGCCCCCGAACCGAGCGGCACCCTCGGCGTCCCCGGCGACGGGGCCGCCACCGCTCCGGACCGGCCGAAGTCGCCGCAGGAGCGGGGGAAGACCCCCTCGTACTCGGCCTGGGCGGGCCCCGGTTGCGTCGGCGGCGGTACGTACAAGGAGAACGGTCGCTACAGCGACGGATTCGAAGGCTGGTACACGGTCAGGGCCGGAGGTCACAAGGGCGACGGCTGCGACGGCCGGTTCAGCGCGATCCCGATGTCCGGCAGCGAGTCGAAGGACTACGGCAACACGGCCACCTGGTCCTGGTACGTCGGCAGCGGCTACAGCACCTGCTCGGTCTCCGTGATCGTTCCCAAGGGCCCGCGCCCGCAGGACGTGGCGGGCGACCCGTCCGTCTACCGCGTACTGGCCGACCCCGGCGACGACGACAGCCTCGTCAAGACCTTCGAGGTGAACCAGAAGGCCCTGCGGGGGAGGGGTGCGGTCATCGAGAAGATTCCCGTCCGGAATCAGCAGCTGACCGTGCAGCTGGTGGACCGGGGCAAGGACTGGGGCGGCGACCGCGAAGGCGCGCACCACGCGGCTGCGCAGATGAGGGCGGACTGCCGACCGTGAGCCGACGGTGAGCCGGCGGTAAGAGCCCTTGCCCGCTCGGCGGGTTGGGCGACGGCGCGGTTCGCTCGGCGGGGGCCCGGTTCGAGGGTTCGAAGGGCGGTACAGCGAACTCCCGTTAACTTGGGCTTGGTTCGCATTGTTACCGGAGACGCTTCCCGGCCCGTATGGCCTTGATGCATAGTGTCCGCCATGGTTTGCGAGGCGTGTGGGCGTTCTCATCTGGGAGCGCTCTCGGGGATGACGTCGTACGAGTGCACTGTCGCTGCCGCTCCCAGGGGCCGGCATCGGGCGGGGGGCGCGAAACGGGCGGTGCGACAGCCCGCCGGCGCACGGATATCCGTGCTGTCCCGAGTCGGGAAGACCATGATGGGGACGGGCGTCGCGCTCGTCCTCGGAACGATGGTCACCGGTGTCGTCCTGCTGCCGAAGGGCGGCGACGAGGACGAGGGCCGAGGGCTGACGGGCACCATGGACTTCGACGTCGGCGGCGGGCCGATTCTGAACCGGGCCGACGGGGAGCCGCAGGACGGCGCCACGATGAGCCCGGTCCAGGACGTGGAGTCCAACGCCCCGGCGGGCGACCAGGCATGGCGGCCCGCGGCCGGATCCCCGTCACAGCCCGGCACCGGCGTCCGGACCCGGTCCGGCACGGGCACCGGTACGGCGGCCGGGTCTCCGGCGAAGAAGGCCGCCAAGCCGAAGGCGGACCGGGTCACACCGCCTGCGGCTCCCCGCAACCGCTCCGAGCGGGCAAGGCAGGGCGACGGCTGCCGTGACGGCGCGACCCACTGCGGCGGCCGAGGGGGATGGCAGGGGAGCGACCGGGACGACCGGGGCGACTTGGACAACTGGAACAACTGGCGTGGGCGCGACGACGGCGACGACGATGAAGTGGACGACGACTGAGGCCGGGGCCCGGACGGGGCAGGGCCTCTCGCTACTGCTCTCCGGACTCCCCTCGGCCCTTTTGAGGGGAACGTAGCGGAGGGCTCAAGTCCCTTTATTCAGCGCTTGGTTGAGTATGGTTCGGGCGCTCGTGAGAACCTCGTCCGGGCAGTACCCTTCCCGGACGGGGCTCACCCTCTGGGGCTCCATGGGAAGGCGGGAGTGCGCGCTGTGGTCAGTGACAATCGTTCGGAGCAGTCCCCGGTACCCTTCGACGTACCCACCTCGGCGCGCGCCTACGGCTGGATGCTGGGCGGCAAGGACAACTACGAGGTCGACCGGAAATTCCTCCTCTCCACACTCGTGGACTTCCCCGAGTGCGTCGACATCGCCCGGCAGAACCGTCAGTTCCTGTACCGCGTGGTGCGCTATCTGGCGCAGGAGGCGGGAATCCGTCAATTCCTCGATCTGGGCTGCGGGTTGCCCACCGACGACAACGTCCACCAAGTCGCCCAGAGCTTCCTTTCGGACGCACGGGTCGTCTACGTCGACATCGACCCGATCGTTCTCGCGCACGGCCAGGCACTGCTCGCCGCGGACACCAGCACGACGGTGATCACCGGCGATATGCGCGGCGATCAGCAGGCCATCCTCGACCACCCCGACGTCGCCCGTCTGATCGACTTCAACGAGCCGGTCGCCGTGCTCTTCCTGTCGGTCGTCCACCACCTCACCGACGCGGACGATCCCCGCCGCGCCCTCCGTACGATCATCGACCAGGCGGCCCCCGGCAGCTATCTCGGTCTGTCCCAGGTCGTCTCCGACGACGCGGCCTGGGGCGCGGAGATGTCCGCCCAGATCACGGGCCGCGGCATCCCCTGGCAGACCCGCACACCCGCCGAACTCGGCGCCTTCCTCGACGGCCTGGAGCCGGTCGCCCCCGGTCTGGTCAACCTCGTGGACTGGCGCCCGGATCCCGACCAGCCCGCGCTCGCCACGGTCCACCCGAGCCTCGTGCCGTACCTCGGCGCGACCGAGCGCAACCTGCGGGTGTACGAGTACGGCGGACTGCTGCGTAAGTCGTAGGGCTCGCTCGCCGCCTTTTGTGGCTCGGTTCTCCCCCAGACTCCGTCCGGGGGGACCCCCACGGGGCGCTCTGAGCATGTGTCGACGGTCGACCGCGCTCGGTCCCTCGTACCTCGGGACCTCCGCGCGCTCTCCCTTTCGACACCAGCGCGCCCCTTCGGTGTACGGCAGGCTCATGCCGCTCGATCCCGGTAGAGAGGCAGCAGATGCAACCGCCCTCGACAGTGGCCCAGTTGACGGCACTGTTGCTCTTCGTCCTGCCCGGAGTCACCTATCAGTTCCTACGGGAACGCTGGCGTGGACCGGTGACCGGCGAGGCGCAGCTGGGGGAGCGGATTCTCCGTGCGATCACCGCCAGCGTGGCGCTCAACGGACTGTACGTCGTCATCGCCGGGCCCGCCCTGGCCAGGGCCTGGGCCAAGGCCGAACGCTCCGGCGCGTCGGCGCTGTTCGCCGAGCGGCCGAGGGTCGTCGCGCTGTGGGCGTTGCTGCTCTTCCTCGGCGTCCCGGCCGCCGTGGCGGCCTGCGTCTCGTACCGGGAGCGGCGTCATGCCCGCTCCACCTACCGGCCCGCTCCGACGGCTTGGGACTATGTGTTCGGCCACCGGGCGGACCGCGGGCCCGGTTTCGTGCGGGCGCGGCTGAAGGACGGGACCTGGGTCGGGGGCTGGTACGGCTCCACGTCCTACGCCTCGGGCAATCCGCACAGCCCCGACCTGTATCTGCAGTGGTCCTACCGGATGGGCCAGGACGGCTCGTTCGGGGCCCTGGTGGAGGGCAGTGACGGGATCTATCTGCGGATGGAGGACGTTGACATCCTGGAGCTGGTACAGGCTCCTCCCCCGACCGGCGAAGGGACCCAGGGAGACCATGAGTGACGAACTGACACCGTGGGAACGCGCCTTCTTCGACGAGCCGCCCGGCGACCCTCGTGGCTACCAGCCCAAGGCACCGGGGGCGGGCCCGGAGGAGCCACCGCCTCCGCCTCCCGGGCCGGCGGGCGCGGCGCCACGGCCGCCCGAGGAGGAGCCGCGTCAGACCGGCGACCGGCGCACCTGAGCGACGCACCGCACACGGGGAGCGCGTCCGAGCCCCCACCGACCCGGATTCGGGCGGAGAGCGCGGGCCTGCCCGGCACGCTGCTTCTCTCTCACACGGGGCTGATCCAGTTCACCTCGTAGCCTGCTTCCTCAAGTTGGATCGCGGTCTGTTCGACGTCGTCGTCCCGGAACTCGCGCCATAGCCGCAGCAGACCGGCGATGGGTGCCGGCAGTTCCACGTCCTCATAGCGGGCGGGGGTGCCCCAGTGCGGGATGATGGTCGGTATCCCGTGCGCGCTCGGGGTGCTCGCCTCGGCTTCGAACGGATGCCAGTGGAGGGTGTGCCTGTCGAAGCGCGCGTCGAGGATCGCCATGCCGTTCGCGAAGCCGTCGCCGGGCACTTCGAGCGCGGTGCGCAGATCACTGTCCTCCCAGGTGACGATGAGCCGGGTCGCCTTCAGCACTGAGGGAAGCAGTCCCAGGTTCTCTATCGCGGTGGCCGCGTCCGAGCCGCGGTAGAAGGACCTGGACACGACGTATGCGATGTACGCGTGTTCCAGGTCCTCGGCCAGTAGGTGGACCTGGGGCTGGGTGTAGAAGCCCGTCTCCCGGAGTACGGCCTCGCTGACGTCGAGCAGGAGGGCGGGCAGCTCCTCGGCGATGTCTTTCATGATTTCAAGTATGGCTATATGTAAGGAAGTTGGCGATGTCATGATCTGTGCGAGGCACTTCACCGGGGGAGAGGCGTATGAGGATCCGATGGGCGGCGGCCGTTCGTTCGAGACTGGACGGCGGGGGAGGTCCCTACGGCTTACTGGACGGCACGGCTCTGACCGAGGCGTCCGAACTCTTCGCCCATACGACCGATGCGCGCGACCTGGCGGAAACCTGTCATCTCGTCGGGATGCTGCACTGGCGCCGGGCCACGGCCTTGGCGGACGAACGCGCCCGGCACGAGATCGAGACGGCCGTACCGCTGTTCCACCTGGTCCACGCCGTGGACGCCGGGCTTCCCGTTCCGGAACCGCTGGCCGCGAGCTTCGCCCGGCAAGCAGCCTTGGACCGGCGGACGGACTTCGACCGGCACGCGGAGGCGCGGACCGAACTCCCCGGTGAGGACGGCGGGTCCGCAGAGGACGACGGGTCCGCAGAGGACGACGGGCCCGAAGAGGTCTGGGAGTCGCTTCTCATCAGGGTCGACCCCTGGCTTCAGGGCGGAGCCGATCCGTACCGCCTGAAGCTCATGGTCAGCGTGGGACGCAACGCCGTGCGCGGCGCCCGCCGTGACCGTCGCCTGCGCGTGAGGCGTCTCGCGTTCCTCGGCACGGCGTTGCAACGACTCTTCGAGCACACCGGGGACACGGCGGCGCTGGAGGAGGCCGTCAGTGTCACCCGTACATCCGTGGCGGAGGCGTCCGCGGACGATCCCGACCGGGGGATGTACCTCTCGGTCCTGGCCGTCAATCTGCACACCCTCTACGAGCGTACGGGCGAGGCCGAGGTCCTTCGCGAGGCGGTCGCCACCGGCCGGATGGCCGTACGGGACACGCCGAAGGACCACAGCCAGCGCTATCTGCCCCTGTCCGCCCTGAGCCAGTCACTGCGGAGCCTGTACGAGCTGACGGACGACGCGTCCCTGCTGGAGGAAGCCGTCGACACCGGTACCGCTGCGCTGGACACGGCTCCGGAGGGCCACGCGGTGCCGGCCGTCCTGGGCGTCACCGCCGCCATCGCCCAGCGCAGGGCGTACGAGCGCACCGGAGCCCAGTCGCAGCTGAACAAGGCGATCGCCCTCGCGAGACGGGCGGCGCGGACGGCCCCGCCGGACGCCCCGCTGAGGTCGGCGTGCCTGCACAACCTCAGTACGCTGCTGGGCGCGCAGTTCGACCGCACCGGAGACCTCGCCGCGCTGGCCGAGTCCGTCGACGCCGCGCGCGCCGCGGTGGGCTCCACTCCGGCGAATCACCCCGACGCGCCCCTGTACCAGGCGAACCTGGTGGGCCAGCTTCTGCGGCACTCCGACCGCACCGATGACCCCGGCCAACGGGACGAAGCGGTCTCGTGGGGGCGTGCCGCGGTCGAGGCGACGCCGCCCGACCACCCCAACCGGGTGCGGTATCTGACCAATCTCGCCCTCGCGCTGAAAGCCAGGAGCGAGCACCTGGACGATCCCGACGCGCTGCGCGAGGTGATCGAGATCCAGCGCCTGGTGGCCGACTCGCCTGTCGGCGCGGCCCGCGACCGGGCCGTCGTCCTCTCCAACCTGAGCAGCTCCCTCCGTAAGTTCCACGAGCGCACCGGGGACCCGGCCGCGTGGGGCGAGGCGATCTCCGTCGGACGCGCCGCCGTGGCCGCTTCCCCGGAAGACGACCCGTACCGGTCCACGTACGAGACGAACTTGGCCTGGTCGCTGGGCGCGACCGGTTCCGAGCTGCTGGAGAACGAGGCGATCCGCCTCCTGGAAGCGGCGGCCGGCCGGGAAAGCGCTCCACCGGCCGTCAGGGTGGACGCGGCCCGGGCATGGGGTTTGCTCGCGATGCTCCAGGGTCGGCCCGAGCAGGCGGCCCGCGGATTCGCGGCCGGCGTCGCGCTCCTGCCCCACCTCGCGGCGCGCGGTCTGGCGTCGGCCGACGCCACGCACTGGATGGCCGCGTACGCGCGGCTCACCGGTGACGCGGCGGCCTGCGCGCTGACCGCGGGACAGCCCGAACGCGCCCTGGAGCTGCTGGAAACGGGACGGGGGGTCCTGCTGGCGCAAGCTCTGGAGTCCCGTACGGACCTCACCGAACTGCGGGCCGTGGACGCGGGACTGGCGGACCGGTTCGTCGCTCTGTGCGCTCAGCTCGATGCCGCTCCCGGTGCGGGCGGCCCCGACGGCGTCGATGGCGAATCCGCGAACGAGGACCCTGACCGGCGCCGTGAGCTGGCGGAGGAGCTGTCGGCCCTCATCGCGCGTATCCGGGAACTGCCCTCACTGCACGGATTCCTGCTGCCACCGCCGGCGTCCGAGCTGATCGCCGAGGCGCATGCCGGCCCCATCGTCCTGATCAACGTCAGCAGTTACCGGTGCGATGCCCTCATCCTCACCGACGGCGGAATCCGGGTACAGGAACTGCCGGACCTGACGTCCGCCCGCGTACGCGAGGAACTCGCCGCGATGGGCGACGCCCTGAACCGGCTGCGGCACTCCCGCCGCCACCGCCGGGAAGCCGAGCGAACCGTCCACGACATGCTGGCCTGGCTCTGGGACACCGTCACCGGGCCGATCCTCGAACGGCTCGGGATGACCGGCGTTCCGGAGGACGACCGCGACTGGCCGCGCGTCTGGTGGGTGCCGTGCGGCGCGCTGGCCCACTTCCCGCTGCACGCGGCCGGCCACCACCTCGAGGAGCCCACCGGAGGCCGCCGCGCCGTGATGGACCGGGTCGTGTCCTCGTACGCCCCCACCGTACGGGCCCTGGCGCACGCGCGGGCCCAGCGCACCCGGCAGACATCCGAGGGCCGCCGCGCCCCGCGCATGCTGGCGGTCGCTATGCCCCACACCCCCGGAGCCACAGACCTCCCCGGCGCCCGGCAGGAACTCGAACGCCTCGCCGCCCTCCTGCCGGACACTGTGGAACTGGTCGGCGAGCACGCCACCCGCGACGCCGTGCTCTCCCTCCTCCCCACCGGCGGATGGGCCCACTTCGCCTGCCACGCCGACACCGACCCGGTCAACCCGTCCCACAGCCGTCTGCTCGTCCACGACCACGACACCCGACCGCTCAGCGTCGCCGAGATATCCCGGCTGCGACTGGAGAACTCCGAACTCGCCTATCTGTCGGCCTGCAGCACCGCGGTCACCCCGCCCGCTCTCGCCGACGAGGCCCTCCACGTCGTCACGGCCTTCCAACTCGCCGGATACCCGCACGTCGTCGGCACCCTCTGGGAGATCGACGACACCATCGCCGCGGCCGTCGCGGAACACATCTACACGGACCTCCTCGCGAACGGGGCGGACGCCGACCTGATCGGGGCGTGCGCGCACCGGGCGATACGCGTGTTCCGCGATCGCTATCCGCGGATTCCGACGCTGTGGGCCGCGCACATCCACACAGGCGCGTAGGCGGCCTCGGCCTCCCGGCCGCGGTCCCTCCCGGCGCGCTGCCCAACGCGCCAGCGTGCCGCGCCGCTGGGCCACCCGCCGCCGTCGGGGCCGCGCATCTCGCGGTCCTTGCGGCGCTTTTCGTCCAGGACCCGTTTGATGGCGTCGTGGACCTCGGCGTCCTCCTCCACCAGGCCGCGCAGGACCTTCTCGCGCTCCTCGGGCGCGAGCGCGACACTGCTCCGTCCAGCTGCCGCAACCGTTGAACCATTCCGGGCCCGGTCACGTCACAGGGACAGCACAGTTAGCCACCACTCCGTTTGCCCTGGAGGTCGCATGCCCATCAGAGCGTCGCGCTCGGTCGGTCTGTTTGCTGGAGTTGCCCTGGCCGGAGCCAGCCTGGGGGCCGGCGTCGGTTGTGGCAACCAGAAGGCGGCCGTCGGTGCCACCGATGTGCTCACGGACCGCGCCCGGCAGGTTGCCGAAGCCTGGGACGGCTCAACCGCAGCCGCCGCGTGGCGTGCCGGCTACCACCCCATGGGGGAGGTGGTCCAACTGCCGCGGGGCGGCCTGCGCAGCCCGGAGGATCGGCAAGCCTACGAGGACCAGCGTTTCGTCCTGCGCGGTGAGTTACCCGTCACCTGGCCCAAGGACGGCCGGGTGACCTGGGCCACGGACGAGCCGCTCACCCGGCCGCTGACGGGAGCGGACGACTCGTACAAGACCTTGGTCGGAAGCCTTGTGGACGGAAAGCCGCACCTCACGGTGACCGGAGCGAAGCTGGGCGAGATGCGTGTGGCCACCAGCCGCGGACCGGCAACGGTCCCGGCCTGGCTCTTCACCCTGGACGGCTATGCCACCCCCCTCAAGCAAGCCGCTGCCGTTCCATCGGCATCCCCTCAACCGCCCGTCACGCCGGCCCGTGACCTCCCCGGCCCTCCACTCGACCGGCTCATCCGGATCGCCGCAGACGGCCGCTCAGTGACCGTCGTCGCCCTCCATGGCGTCTGCGACGACGGCCCCGCGGTAGACGTGCTGGAAACAAGCGGCAGCGTCGTACTGTCGGCCTCCGTCAAAGACCGGAACGACAGCGGCAACTGCACCAAGCAGGCGAAGCTGCGGCAGGTGACGGTGAAACTGGAACACCCCGTGGGTGACCGCGTCCTGCTCGACTCGTACACCGGCCGGCCAATCCCCTACAAGGGACTGAAGGGGATGTGACCGACCGGGAGTTGAGACGGGGTCCGATCACCATCGGGAACGTACACCGACCCCGGCCGCCCACACGGCCGGTGGTTCAAGTCCTCGTACAGCAGCGAAGGCGGTACGGACTGCGGGGAAGCATGCCCACACCCCGATGCGGTTCACGTCCGCGACTCCAAGCGGGATGCGTCCGACGGCCCGTACGTCCGACGGCCCGTACGTCCGACTGAACCCGCGAGCCCTGGCCGGTGGCGAAGTCCCGCTCACCTCACCCACGACGGATTGGACCGGCTCACCCTCTCTATGCCCGGACGGCCCGGACGGTCAGGCGGGAACGAAGTCCTCGCCCTGCGGCTGGAGTGTTCCCCTGCGGGCGGCGGCCCTTCGCGCGGCCTTCTCGAATTCGCGGAGCACCGTCCGCTTGTCGGCCTCCCGTACGACGAGCGCGCTCTGGATGGGAGGCAGATCGAGTTCCACGAAGGTGACGCCAGGCTGCCGGTAGTAGTTCTGGGACCGCCAGGTGAGCGTCATGACGCCGCGTCCGGCTTCGACGGCGGCCAGTCCCTCGCGGATGGTGTGAATGACGGGGCCGTCCGGGACCGGGACTCCGGACGGGGTCGCTTTGGGGAAGTGGTAGGCGCACCACGCCGGCGAGGCCGCGCCGGGCGGCAGGCGGACCATGCGTTCATGGCGAAGGTCTTCGGGGTCGACGAGCCCGGCGGTCGCGAGCCGGTGTTCGGCCGGTACGGCCAGCATGCGCGGGTCCTGGAACAGCACCGCTCCCCGCAGGAGGTCCGGAAGCCCGACGGGCAGACGCAGCAGACCGACGTCCACCGTGCCGTCCCTGATCGCGGACATCTGCTCGGTGTAGTTCAGCTCCACCAGGTTGACCTCCACGTGCGGAAGCGCGCGCCGGAACTCGCTGAGGACGGGCTGAGTGAGTTCGTAGAAGCCCCCGCCCACGTATCCGACCTTCAGCTCGGTGAGCTCTCCCCTGGCCAGTCGCCGGCAGTCCTCAAGCGATGTGTTGAGGGCGATGACGATGGGCTCCAGCTCCCGGAGGAGCGTCTCTCCGAGTGATGTGAGCGTCACCTTGCGACTCGTCCGTTCGAAGAGCGGTGCGCCGATGTCCCGTTCCAGCGACTTCACCGCCTCCGAGACCGTCGACTGACTGAGATAGAGCCGTTCGGCGGCCTGGCCGAAATGCAGATCCCGTGCCACCTGGATGAAGCACTCGAGCTTGCGCGTATCCACCGCCTGTCACCTCTCTCACACTGATCAATCGGATTCCCCGATCGATCAGCTCACTTTTGCTCATTGATCAATCGAAGTCCCTGGCTGATCCTACTTCGCAGGCAGTCGGCAAGTCATGACAGGCCGTGCGGACCCCAGGAAGAGAGTCAGTCGTGTCACATAGCTCTGAACCAGTCTCCGAACCAGTCTCCGAAGCGGAACAGAATCTGACGGCAGAGCCGATCGAGTTCGGCGCGGACGGTGAGACGATCCGGGGAACGCTGTACCTTCCGCCGGACGCGGGGGCGCCGGAAGCGGGGGACGCGCCGGGCGCTGCGGCCGGGCTCCCCGGCGTCGTCCTGGCGCACGGCTGGAGCATGGTCGCCGGAGGGGATCTCGAAGACTACGCACGCCGTGTCGCGGCCCGCGGCATCGTCTGTCTGACCTTCGACTTCCGCCGGCTCGGCCGGAGTGACGGACTGCCCCGGCAGGAGATCGACCCGCACGGGCAGATCGAGGACTACCGTACGGCCGTCACGTACCTCGCCTCGCGGCCCGAAGTCGATTCGCGGCGCATGGGGATCTGGGGCACCAGCTACAGCGGAGGCCACGCCCTCGTCGTCGCGGCCAGTGACGACCGCGTCACCTGCGTGGTGAGCCAGGTACCTACGATCAGCGGCTATCTGTCCGGTCTGCGGAAGACGCGGCCACGGGATGTCGCCGCCCAGCGGGCGGCCTTCAACGCGGACCGGCTCGCCAGGCTGGGCGGAGCGGCCCCGGGCGTCCTTGCGACCGTGGGCCCCGACACCGAGACGAACGTCGCGTACCCCGGAGCCGACTCCTACGACTACATGATGAGCCAGGCCGCCCGCTGCCCGGAGTGGCGCAACGAGACCACGCTGCGGTCGCTGGAGGCCGCGCGCACCTATGAGCCCGGAAACTGGATCTCCCGTATCGGTCCCAAACCGCTGCTGATGATCGTGGCCGACCACGACACCCAGACGCCGACCGATATGCAGCTGGACGCTTTCACGAAGGCCCGTGAGCCCAAGAAACTGCTCCTCGTCCGGGGCGGCCACTATTCGGTGTACCGGGAATGGTTCGAGGAGACCAGTACGGCTGCCGCCGACTGGTTCGAAGAGCACCTGTGATGCGACCGCCGGAGTCGCAGGAAAACCGTCGCATCAAAATCGTCGCATGAAAATCAACGAGGAGTTGTGGTGAAAGCTGCTGTCGCGGGCGCATCGAAGCCGCCCGGGAAACTCGCACCGGACGACATCAGACCCCGGCTGAAGTCGCTACGGGCGGCGGTCATGGGCCAGACGCTCGAATGGTTCGACTGGACGCTGTACTCAACGCTGTCGGTGTATCTCGCCGGGAACTTCTTCGAGAAGAGCGACCCGACGTCGGCGCTTCTCTCCACGCTCGCGGTGTTCGCCGTCGGTTTCCTCGGGCGGCCCCTCGGCGGACTGATCTTCGGCAAGATCGGAGACCGAATAGGCCGAAAATCCACGATGGTCATGACGATGCTGATCATGGCGGGCGCGAGCCTCCTCATGGTCGTCATCCCGACCTACGAGGCGATCGGCGCCTGGGCGTCGCTGCTGCTGCTGATCGCACGCCTGCTCCAGGGGCTGGCCCACGGAGGCGAATCAGGAGTCTCCTACACCTACGTCGCCGAGATCTCGCCCGACCACCGCCGTGGCCTGTGGTCCAGCTCCGTCTTCATCGGTGTCACGATCGGTGTCATGGGCGCCACCCTCACCGGCGTCATCCTTACGGCGATCTTCAACGAGAGCCAGATGATGGACTACGGATGGCGGATCGGCTTCGCCTTCGGCGCCCTCCTCGGTGTCTACGCCCTGTACCTCCGCCGCGCCTCCGAGGAGTCGCCGGTCTTCGAGGAGAGCAAGAGCGCAGCGGAGACGACCGCGCCGAAGCTCTCCCGCCGCCAGGCCGCGAGCATCGTGCTGAAGGTCGTCCTGCTCTCCGCCGCCTCCAACGCCGTCTACTACACCTGGGTGACCTTCGCGCCGAGCTTCGCCATCTCGGACCACGGGATGGATGCCAACAGCGCCTTCGTCACCAGTCTGCTCGCCCAGTTCGTCGTCCTGTTCCTGCTGCCCCTGTACGGCTATCTGTCGGACAGATTCGGCCGCAAACCGATGGTGCTCATCTACGGCGTCGCCGTGATGATCGTCGTGTTCCCCGTCCATTGGGTCCTGTCCGGTGAACCGTGGACGCTGTTCGTCTCGCAGGGGCTCGGACTGGCGGTCTGGGCCGTACTCGCCGCGATCTATCCGACGCTCATTCCCGAGCAGATTCCCACGAAACAGCGCGCCCTCGGCGTCGGATTCCTGGTATCGCTCTCCGTGGCGATCTTCGGGGGAACGGCTCCGTATCTGAACGCGTGGCTCACTTCCATCGGCAAGTCGTGGATGTTCTCGCTCTGGGTGGTGTTCCTGGGCCTGCTCGCCGTCATCGGGTCCTTCATCATCCGCGAGACCAAGGGCGTCAGTCTGAGCGAGATATCCGCCGACGGGCAGCGAACTCGGGAAACCCACGGCAACGATCACCTGTCGTGACGATTCATAGAGCCGTGACGATTCATAAATCAGAAAGAAGAGAGAAGCAGTGAACACGAAGAACGTCGTCGTCGTGACCGGGGCCTGCGGTGGGATCGGATCCGCCATCTGCCGTGAATTCCTGGAAAGGGGCGACACGGTCGTCGGTCTGGACCGTGCCCTTCCGGAGGCTTCCCTGATCGCGGGGGTCGACTACCGCGAGATGGACGTGACGGGAACCGCCGGACTCGGGCCGGTCGTCGACTCGATCGTCCAAACCCACGGCAGCCTCGACGTATGGGTGAACAACGCGGGCATGCTGAACCGTGCCCCGTCGCTCGACCTGGACGAGGACGCGTGGCGCGCGACGCTCGACATCAATCTGACGGCGACCTTCTTCGGCGCCCAGGCCGCCGCCCGGCAGATGGCGAAGCAGGGCTCCGGGAACATCGTCAACCTGTCGAGCTACGCGGGGCTGAAAGCCAGGCCGAACTGTGCGGACTACGCCTCCGCGAAGGCCGGTGTCGCGCACCTCACGGCATGCCTGGCTCTCGAATGGGGCCCTCTGGGCATCCGTGTCAACTGCGTCTCGCCCGGCTACATCGACGCCCCGATGAGCAGCTGGATTCACGATGACCCCGACCAGTTCGCCGCCTACATGGCCCGGATACCCCTCGCCAGGATGGGGGAGACCAGCGAGGTGGCCAAGGCCATCGTCTATCTGGCGTCGGATGAGGCGTCCTATGTGACGGGGCAGGTCATGCAGGTCGACGGAGGAATCACCAAGTCATGAGCGCGACCGCCCAGTACTGGAAGAGCCGTACCTGTGTCGTGACCGGGGGCGCTCGCGGGCAGGGGGCCGCCGAGGTGCGCCATCTGATGGCGATGGACGCCGCGGTCATCGCGGTCGACCGGCTGCCGCAAGACGCGCGGGAGTGGGCCGAGTTGCGCGAATCGGCCGGCACGGCCGGGCGGCTCGTCACGCTGGACGGCGACGTCACCGATCCACGGACCTGGGACCGGGTGCTGTCGTCCGTACGGGACGTCGGCCGCCCCCTCGCAGGACTCGTCAACAACGCCGGAATCACCCTCCGCAAGACGGTCACCGAGACGACGCCGGAGGAGTGGGAGAACCTGATCAGCGTCAATCTGACCGGCGCCTTCCTGGGCTTGCGCGCGCTCGCACCCGCGATGGACGACGGCTCCGCGATCGTGAACGTATCGTCCACGGCGGGTCTCACCGGCTACTTCTCCGCCGCCTACACGGCGAGCAAGTGGGCGCTGCGCGGATTGACGAAGGCCGCTGCCATCGAACTGGCCCCGCGGCATATCCGGGTGAACACCATCTGTCCGGGCCTGGTCGACACCGACATGACCCTCAAGCCCGACAGCGCGTACAACGCCGACCAGGCTCAGCTCCTGTACGAGGGCAACCGCGCGATGACGCCTCTCGGAAGGGGAGCTTCGCCGCGCGAGATCGCCTCGGCGGCCGTCTTTCTGCTCGGTCCGGAGGCGTCGTTCGTCAACGCGGCGGATCTCGCCGTCGACGGCGGCATGACCGGCGCGGGGATCTACTCGTACATCGGGCGGATGACGGGCAGCGTCGCCGGGGCGGATGGCCGCGTCGATCCCTGACCGTGGGCGCGGAGTCCGGTGCGGCGCCCTCGATGACGCGGGTCGGCCGTGGACGGTCCGGCGACCCGGGCGCGCCGCCCGCCGCCGTCGGCCCGCGCCGCCCACCCGCTCCGCCCGCGTCGGCCCGTCCGAAGCCCGCCAGGAACCGTTCCAGCCCGTCGCCGTCTTCCTGCCTTCGGTGGGGCCGCAGCATCATGGGATGTATCAAGCATGCGCCGGGGTCACCCGTCCACGACGCGATGTGTCCACTGTCCCCCCGACGGCTGGGAAGAGCGATGCCGCACCCCGACAACCACTGGTCAGCAGCTCTGGTAGCGAGGACCGGCGATCGGCTCGCGGTCGAACCGGACGCTCTGTTCGTCTACGGGACGCTCCAGTTCCCGGAGGTCCTGCGAGCGCTTCTGGGGCGAGTGCCCCGCACCGCCCCGGCCACTGCGAGCGGGTGGCGCCCCGCTGTCCTGGACCACAGGGTCTACCCCGGCCTGGTCGCGGCTGACCAGGACGTCAGCGGTCTCCTCCTGGACGATCTCAACCGGGAGGAGTGGCGCGCCCTCGACACCTTCGAGGGCGACGAATACGACCTCCGGCAGATCCCCCTGACCGACGGCACACACGGGTGGGCCTATGTCTGGCCAGGCAGCGACGTACTCCCGGAGAACTGGGACCCGGCCCACTTCCGCACCCACCATCTCACCGCCTACGCCGCACGCTGCCGAGCGCTCGCGGCCCAACGCGACTCACCGGCCCGCTGACTGGCCTTGGGAGCCCGGGTAGCCACTCATCCGGCGGTCCGTCTCGACCACCGGCGGCGTGAGGCCGGTCTACCCTTCCGTGCTCTCCGCCACGACCCACGACAGATACTCCTCCGACCCGCCCTCCACGGGCAGCACGATCCACTCCGGTACGTCGTAACTGTGCGTGGAGGCGACCCAGTCGGCCAGCCGCGGCAGGCGCTCTCGGGTGGTCTTGTACGAGACGCGCCACTCCTTCTCCGTCTGAACCGCGCCCTGCCAGCGGTAGATGGCCGTGAAGGGGTGGTCGATGTGCGCGCATGCCGCGAGTCTGCGGTCCACCGCGCCCCGCGCGAGTTGTTCCGCCTTGGACTCGTCGTCGATGGTGGTCTGCGCGATCACGATGTCCGTCGACACGCCCGCTCTCCTTCGTCAGGGGACGTCGACCCTATCCGGAACACCCATTCGCGCACGGCTGTTCACATCGACCGGCCGCGGGAGAGCGACGACGACACCGTCAAGGAATGCGCCCGCGCGCAGAAGGCCCGTGTGGACAGAGACACGTCGAAGCGGGGATTCCCCGCATCGCTGTCGGGCGACCGCGGCGCGAATCTGTCCCTGGTCGGCTGGATGGAAACCGATGATGTTCAGCCTTCGCTCCCGCACCGTGGTACTCGACATCGACGGCACGCTCTGTTGTGACGGACGGGCGATCGACGACCGGATTCTCTCGGCGATCGGTGAGTGCGAGCGCGTCGGCGCGCACCCGGCTCTGGACGGCGTCGCCCACGTCACCGTCGCGCCCGACCCGGAGGCGGTCGCGGCCGAGATCACCCTGCCGGCCCGGACGGCCCGGACCGCCGTGCGGTAGGGGGTACGCAGGGGTCGGCGACGACCGTGGCTCGTCACATGGGCCGCCTTCGGCGTACGCCGTCACGCCAGATCGAGCAGCTGCTCGTAGAAGCCGCCGAAGCCGCGCTCCCGGTCCACGAAGTGCAGCTCCAGGATCCAGTGGCAGGTCCTCCCCGCGCGGTCGGTGCGCCGCAGCGGGGTGTCGTTCTCCGGGGTGATGTAGGACTCCGCCTTCGCCCCGTCGTTCACCTCGTGCGGAAACTCGCCCACGAGATGGCCGGTGTGCCAGGTGCCGATCTCCCAGCCCGCCTCACCGGCCAGCCGCTCCACCTCGGCGTACAGTCGCCGGCCGGTGATGTCCGGATCGGCCTGGAACACGGCGCGCCCGGCGTCGAAGACACGTGGCAGGTCGTGCAGCAGCCGCCGCTTGCGCGGGTCGTCGCCGAAGACGTAGGTGCGGCCGAAGTCCGCTTCGTACTCCTCGAAGATCGGGCCGAAGTCGGCGAACGCGACATCGTCCTCACCGATGACCCGGTCCGGCGGGTTGTCCCGGTACGGACGCAGGGTGTTGGGCCCGGAGCGGATGATCCGCTTGTGCCAGTGCCTGGTGGTGCCGAACATGTCGTCGGCCAGGTCGCGGACACGGTCGCTCGCCTCCCGTTCCCCGACACCGGGTACGACCAGTCCGCGCGCCTCCACCTCGGCGAACAGGGCGATCGCCTTCTCCTGCGCGGCCACCAGGCCCGCGACGCGCCGGGCCTCCCGCGGACCAGACGGATCGGATAGACCGGACGGATCGGACGGGCCATGCGGATCGGAGAGACCAGACGGACCAGACGGGCCATGCGGATCAGACGTCATGTCGTGTTCCCCTGCCTTCCTCGTGTCGTGCCGCTCCCGCTGCCTCCTGCCGCCGACAGGGGCGGCCCGGCCGGGGCCGGACGTCGACCACCGGCCGTCCGTACGAGCGCCCACACCGCTCGCGGCGACGCCCGGCGGCGGCGTCCGCCACCCTAGGCCGCTTCTGATGGATCTTGCTGGGCTCGCGTGCCCTGGCACCGCGCCTCGCTGCGTTGTCGTCGGTCACCTATGGCCCCCTGGGCCTGGCGGCCCGGGAGGTACCCCCACCGCATGGATTCCCTCCTCCGCCTTGCGATCCACGGCACCAGACCCCGCTCCCTGATCCAGCCTGATCCATCAGAAACGACCTAGTGCCGGGTGCCACCGGAGCGCCCCGGTGCGCGCGAGCGGCGGACGTCAGGTGCCGGACGCCGTCGCGTCGCCGTCGTCGTCGTCCTGGTGCGCGTACCTCTGACCGGTCCAGACGTCCCCGACGGGGTGGTAGCCCCGTTCCTCCCAGAAGCCGAGGCGGTCCGCCGTCAGGTACTCGATGCTCCTGAGCCACTTGGGCCCCTTGTAGCCGTACAGATGCGGCACCACCAGGCGCAGCGGGAAGCCGTGCTCGGCGGTGAGATGCTCGCCTCCGTGGTGCGTGGCCAGCAGCGTCGTGGCGGCGCTGAAGTCGGCGAGCCGAAGGTTGGCGCTGTAGCCGTATTCGGCCCAGGCCATCACATGCGTGACCTCGCGGGCGGGCGGGGCCAGGCGCAGAACCACGTCGGCGGGGATGCCGCACCACTCGTGGCCCGTCGAGGTCGTCCCCGCCGCGCAGTGCAGATCGGCGACGACGGTCGTACGCGGAAGAGCGGTGACCTCTTCCCAGGTCCAGCGGAAGGCGTCGCCCCGTGCCGTGGCGCCGAAGACTCTCAGGTCCCATCGATCGGGTCTGAAACGGGGCACGGGCCCGTAGTGGGAGACCGGCCAGCCGGCCACCCTGCGCTGCCCGGGCGGCAGCTCTTCCGAGGTCTGTGGCCGGCGGGCAGGCGGGGTCGGAGGTTCACTTCCCACTGATGGCCGTCTTCCTGCAGGGGGCGTGGCGGGACGAGATCGGATCTCGCACCCGCAATTCTCGCTCAGGAGCCCGCGGCCACAGCAGACGCCCCTCCCGCGGAAGCGTCGGCCACGGTACGTCGCGGTGCACATGGGGCCGAGCAGGTTACTAACATTGATGTTAGTAACCTTGGTGTTAGTATCGTTGATGTAGGCAAGGAAGGTGGCGACGTGGCGGATTTCGTCGGCAGGCGGCACGAGCTCGCGACGCTGAGTCGCGAGCTGGGCAAGGTGACGGCCGGGATCGGTGGGGAGCGACCCGGACGGTGCGTGATGCTCCGGGGGCGCCGACGAGTGGGCAAGTCGCGGTTGGTGGAGCGATTCGCCGAGAAGTCCGGTGCGCCCTTCCTCTTCTACGCCGCCACAGGGGCATCGCCGAGGGCGGACCTGGAGCGGCTCAGCCGGGACGCGCAGTCATCCAGCCTTCCACTGGCGGATCTGCTGTCGGCGGCCCGCCCGGCGAGCTGGGACGCCGCCTTCGACGTACTGGCGGCGGCGCTGCCGCACGACCGGGCGAGCGTGGTCGTCATGGACGAGGTGCCCTACTTGATGGATCACGAGGGCGCGTTCGAAGGCATGCTTCAGCGGGCCTGGGACCGAGTGCTGGAGACGAAGCCGGTTCTGCTGGTTCTCATCGGCTCCGACCTGTCGATGATGCAGGCGCTGAACAGCTACGGACGCCCGTTCCACCAGCGGGGACGAGAGATGGTACTGGGGCCGCTCAATCCGGCGGAGGTGGGCGAGATGCTCGGCCTCGAGCCCGCCTCGGCCTTCGATGCGGCCTTGGTCACCGGTGGACTGCCCCTGGTCTGTGCGGAGTGGACGCACGGCACCGGCATCTGGGAGTTCCTGCGGGAGGCGCTCAGTGATCCGGTCTCGGCCTTGCTGGTGTCGGCGGAGCGCTCGCTCGCCGCGGAGTTTCCGCAGCAGGCGCAGGCCCGCACCGTCCTTTCGGCGATCGGCAGCGGTGAGCGGACGTTCTCCAACATCGCGCGCGTCGCCGACGGGATCGGAGCGGCCCCGCTACAGCGGTCGCTGAGGATCCTAGCGGACAAACGGATGATCGCGGCGGAGCTTCCCGTGTCCACGCGGCCTTCGAAGGATCGCCGTTACCGAGTCGCGGATCCCTACCTCCGCTTCTGGCTGAAGCTCCTGGGTCCGGCGATGGAGGAGATCGAGCGGGGCCGGGGCGACCTGACGCTGCGGCGCATCCGCGAAAACTGGACAAGCTGGCGCGGCAGGGCCGTCGAACCTCTGGTGCGCGAGGCGCTGGCACGGCTGCTGCCCGACGCGAATCTCCCCGCCGCCCCCGCCATCGGCGGCTACTGGACCCGTACCAACGATGTGGAGATCGACATCGTGGGAGCGGACCGCGCGCCGATCGCCAAGGACCTGCTGTTCGTCGGTTCGGTGAAGTGGCTGGAGAACTCCCCGTTCGACCGGCATGACCTCGCGGCGCTGCATCGACACCGTGCCGCGCTCACTCCCGATCCCGTACCTGTGATCGCGGTCTCGCGCAGCGGAACCGACTGCGCGGGGCTCGACGCCGCGTACGGTCCGGCGGAACTCCTCGCGGCGTGGGCCGCCTGAGCATGCCGGGGAACACCCGCCTGAGCATGCCGGGGATGCCCGCGCCGGCGGGTGTTCCCCGACATCGCCCGTGCCGCCGCCCCCGCCGGGGGCGGCGGCACGGGGGACCGCCTGGGTGACACCGGTGGCTATGAGTGCCCCGGCCACGGCTGTGGCCAGGG